>VXWH01000181.1 GCA_009836025.1 Synechococcus sp. SB0668_bin_13
TTCTCCTGGGGGTTGTGGTCTTGCAGGAGACCCTGCTGCCCAACCACCTGATGGGCATGGCGCTCATCGGCCTTGGCCTGGCCGCCGTTGATGGCCGCCCTCTGCAAACCGCCGGAACCGTAGCCCAACGTCTTGCGGAGCGTTTTGCGGCGCCTCCATAGGAGACCTGCCCTGCTGACCTCCGTGTTCCTTGCTTGACCGAATACCCGTTAGCCTGGGCAGACTCCAGGGCGCAGGGCAATGGGAGATGGGGGCAGGAGCAGTCCCAGGCCGGGCGCCATGGTGCTCCTCTGCGGCTACTACGGCGAGCACAACCTTGGAGACGATGCGCTGTTGGCCACCCTTCTGGCGCTGCTGCCTCCTTCCTGCCGGGTCGTGGCCACGGCGCGGGACCAACACCAGGTGCGGGAGCAGTTCGGTGTGGCCACCTGCCCCCGTAGCGAACCCGTCAGGGTGCTGCTGGCCCTGGTGCGGGCCCAGGCGTTGGTGCTGGGCGGGGGGAGCCTGCTGCAGGACAGCACCAGCCGGCGCAGCCTCCTCTACTATGTGGTCCTGCTGCTGGCCGCCCGTCTCCTGGGGCGCCCCGTGCTGCTGTGGGGCCAGGGCCTGGGGCCGCTCAACAGCCGCACCGGCCGTCTCCTGGCCCGCCTGAGCCTCCGGTTCGCCCAGGGCATCACCTGGCGGGACGACCAATCAGCCGCCATGGCGGCCGCCTGGGGCATTCATGCCCCCGTGGGTCGGGATCCGGTGTGGTCCCTCCCCCGGCGCAACGTTGCCGACAGGGCCGATGGCCCCGCCGCGGGCGCCATTTGCCTGTGCTGGCGACCCACCCCCCTGCTGAATGCCGACGGCTGGCGCCAACTGGAGAACCAGGTCATCGAGGATGCCAGACGCCGCCAGGCTCCCGTGTGTCTGGCGCCGTTCCATGCCCGGCAGGACACCCCGCTGCTCAAGGCGTGCGCCGCACGGCTCCGGGCCGCCGGTCTGGTGTGCCGGTTTTGGCGCCCCCGGACGCCATGGCGCTTCATGGACGCTCTGGCGCCTGTGGGCTTGGTGGTGGCCATGCGGCTCCATGCCGTCATCCTGGCGGCCATGGCGGATCGACCTCTGCTGGCCCTCAGCTATGACCCCAAAGTGGACGCTGCCGCCACCGCCATGGCCATTCCATCCATCAACCTGGCGGATGCCGACGGTCTGGCCCCCCTGCCGGATGCATGGGAGCGGGCCAGACGGTGGCGCCTCTCACCGGCGCGTCTGGCGCAGCACCGCCAACGGAACCGCTGCCATCAAAAGCTTCTGGCTCGGTTTGTAGAGTGAGGGGGGAAGATGAAGGGAGGCCCTGCACAGTCCCCCATGGCGGCGTCACAAGGGGATCGCCTGCCTATGATCGCCGTGATGATGCACAGCCCCCAGCAGAACGTTTGCATTATGACCATGGTGGTGTCCACCGACAAGGCAGTAACGGTGCGCGCTCTTGGCTTCATCTGACAGGGGAGGCACAGCGACTCCTGTCCGGTATGGCAGGACTTGAGCGGAAGGGTGATGCTGAAGCCTGAAGATCCGGGGAGACCTTCAGATCCGATCACTGGACAAGTGACTGGCCAAGGCCTCGTCCCTCTTGTCCACCGCTGGCAAGAACGCTCTTCAGCACCGGCTTTTCACTGGACAGGACACTGGCGCCTGGATAGGAACAGGACTTCTTGGCGGTTAGCAATTCTCTCCACCAGGCGATCTACGTTCTCACCGAGCGCTTTCATGTCGGCGCGTAGTTCCCTCATCTCTTCCCGCTGGCGCGCCTCACTGGCTTTCAGGTCGTCTCTGAATTCGTCCAACCGCTTGCCGGTCCTGGCCTTCGCTGGCCTTGACCTCTGCCCAGATGACGGCCAGAGCGCCGGTCAGCAAGAAGAGCCCACCGGTCCGCACTGCCGGGAACAACCATGAAGGCATGGGGGAAAGACGGCAGGCCGTCCCATGCCACAGCGTTCTGACCCTTCCAGCAGGCCCAGCGTCCACCACACCCATGGGCAAAGGGTTACCTTCAGGCAGGGGGCGGCGGTTTTCGAGGTGCCCTGGGTGGGTTCAGGAACCACACCAGCTTGTGAGATTGCGCTGGGATGGGATGGGGTGGTGTTGTAGAAGTGAATGTATCTCTATGATGTGATGTCACCCATCATGTTCTCGGACCCATTCATTGATGAGCAGTTCATTCGTAAACTGCTAAGGGATATCAACGAGCGTCGTAATGATTTGCCGCTACATGACCGTAAAATCTGGCCAGATGCACCAGATAAGATCCTTGACCATCTACAGATCATAATAGATCATAACCTTATTGAAGGCGCATTAATTCCTTTTAGAGGAGAACGCACTATCTGCATTGACAAGATTACTTGGCAAGGTGAAGAAGTTCTAAACAGGTCCTCCTGAAAACGTCGGGACTTACATACCTATGCGGTGACAAGTCAATGCCTGCCCATTGCCGCGCCAGGCGAAGGAACCCCAGGGTAATGGGCAGTGGCATGAGGTGGGTATGGTTCTGGGGATGGGTGGGCAAGCGGCTTTCAAGCAGGCGGGCCAGCTTTTCATTCAGGGCCTTGTTGTCTTCTCGTTTCCGGTCATCCAGCTTGGCAAGGCCGTCTTTCAGGTCTTCCCGCTGGCGCGCCTCACTGGCTTTCAGGTCTGCTCGCACCATCCCGAACAGGAATATGCCAAAGCCAATGGTAGTCCCAGAGGGTAGCCATTCATTCAGCCCAGGAGGCAAGGCAGGCATCGCTCTGGCTGACGGATGGGTCCAGCCCAGTCCCAAACGAGTGAGGCCTATGGACAGGACAAGTTAGACATGGCCCCACTCTCCAATAGGAACAAGGTATTCAACAAAGCCAACCCCAAAACCCTTGCCGGCCGTCAACGATGCCCGTAGTTACTGCCGTCATAGACGACCCCACAGCTAGAGAGGGAAAGGCAGAGGAAGAAGACGCCCCGCGCCCCTGGCAGCCACATATTCACTTGCGCCAGCGGCTACCCCGTCCTTCTGCGCAGAGGGAGTGTCTGGAGGGCCTTGATATCCTGAAGGCCACCATGCCCTGACGCGCCACCGGACAGCGGTGGTGTCTCCCGTGACTGGTGAGGGCGAGAAGGCAGGTGGTCACTGCCTTCTTGATGGACATGACCCCAGCACGGGCCGTAGCTCAGGACTAATCTGGTGGTTACAAGCTCTCCAAGAACAGATCGGCCTGGCACTGACCACCATTCACTGCATCCTCAGGCGACAAGGGGGATCCGGCTCCCACTTGACAGCTCTGGGGAAATCGGTTATGGTGATGGTGAGACGCAAGTTGCTTAAGTTGTGCTTGCCCTCTTTCCGAGGCCCGTGCCTTTGTAGCACGGGCTTTCGTGTTTTTTGGAACAGTCCGGTTCTATGACCTTCTATGACCTACTTTGCGTACCTCGACGAATTTGGCCACATTGGTCCCTATGTCAGCAGGGAAGACCCCAAATACCATCAAAGTCCAGTGTTCGGCCTGGCGGGTCTCGTCCTGTCCTCCAAGCGTGTGCGTGAGTTTGGCACCTGGTTTTTCAAACGTAAATGCCAGCTTCTCCAGTGGGAGATCGACCGGGACGGCAAACACCCGGCTCAGTGGGAAAAGAAGGGCTCCAGCCTTTACACAGTGAGGAATGTGCGTAAATATCCAGAACTCAGACGTTTCACGAACCGCCTGTTCAACCAAATCAATGAGATCAGCGGCTTTGTTTTCTATGTCGGGATGCGCAAGACCGAGCCGCTAGATGCCCATAGGCCAGATAAAGGACCTTCCATACTTAACTATTGAAAGGGAGGGGTCCGGCAAGGGTCAAATTGG
>VXWH01000114.1 GCA_009836025.1 Synechococcus sp. SB0668_bin_13
AAGCCAGGCCAAGAAGACCTCCCCTGCCGTCCTCTTATCCAGAATTGGGGTTACGAGGATCTGCTGGCCGCCGGCATTGTGGACCCGGCCAAGGTGACCCGCTCCGCCCTGCAAAACGCCGCTTCCATCGCCGGCATGGTGCTCACCACCGAGTGCATCGTGGCGGATCTGCCCGAGAAGAAGGAAGCCGCTCCTGCTGCTCCCGGCGGCGGCATGGGTGGAGACTTCGACTACTGATCCACAACGCGGTTCAGTTCACACCATTCCATGGTGTCCGGCGCCTCCTGCGGGGGGCGCTTTTTCATGGGCGAGGGGTTGGGCGGCGCCACAGCGCTGGGCAGCCGGCATCTCGGCATCAAAGATCCTGTTGGCATCCGCCTGGGAGAGGGCATCAACAATCCGGGAGTGGTATGGGGAAGCGCCGATGCGGTAGCGAATCTTCCATCTCCTCATGGGCATGGGTTGCACACAAACGCCCATGGATGATGACATGGGAGACACGATGGAGAAGGGAAGGAATGCCAGTTGTGGCGAACCGTTGGAGCAAGTCAGAGGATGCGGCTGAGGAAGAGTTGGCTGCGCTCCTCCCTGGGGTCTGTGAAG
The DNA here is from genome assembly GCA_009836025.1 of Synechococcus sp. SB0668_bin_13. Lineage (GTDB taxonomy): Bacteria > Cyanobacteriota > Cyanobacteriia > PCC-6307 > Cyanobiaceae > Synechococcus_B. The sequence continues at coordinate 604 of VXWH01000114.1, forward strand.
AAGGTTTGGGGGCTGGCCTCTTCCACAATCATCCCCTCATCCATGAACACCACCCGATCCGCCACTTCCCGGGCAAAGCCCACCTCATGGGTCACCACAACCATGGTCATGCCCTCGGCCGCCAGGGCGCGGATGGTCTCCAGTACTTCCTTCACCTTTTCCGGATCCAGCGCACTGGTGGGCTCGTCAAAGAGCATTAACTGGGGAGAAAGGGCCATCGCCCGGGCGATGGCCACCCGCTGCTGTTGGCCACCGCTGAGTTGGGAGGGGTACTTGTGGGCCTGCTCACGGATGCCCACATGGTCCAGCAGGGCCATGGCTCTTTCCTTCACGGCCTGCCGGTCCCGCTGCTGTACCCAGATGGGGGCCAGGGTGACGTTCTCCAGAATGGAGAGATGGGGAAACAGATTGAACTGCTGGAACACCATCCCCACATGGCGGCGAATCTTGCTGACCACCTTCTGGTTGTTGTCGGCGTCCAGGTGATGGCCCAGCACCTCCAGGTGCCCCCCCTGAATGGTTTCCAGGCCGTTGAAGGTGCGAATCAGGGTGCTCTTGCCGGAGCCGGAGGGACCCATGATCACCACCACCTCCCCCTTCCCCACAACCAGATCCACCTTGCTGAGGGCTTGAAACCCGTTGGGGAAGATTTTGTCCAGCCCCTGGCTCCGCACCGCCAATGAAGTGGGTTGGGGAGAGGGAGCAATACCGGAGGCCATGGCTGGTGAGCAGGAAGTGGGAAATCAGCAGGAGGTCAATGGTGACCGGTCACGTTGAGACTGCGCTCCACGCGGCGCGCCAAGCTGGTCATCAGAATGCAGACCAACCAATACAACAGTGCCAACCAGATGTAGACTTCCAGGTGGCGGCCCAGATAGTCGGGATTGCCCAGGATGCTGCGGCTGATGCCCAACAGCTCGATCAAGCCCAGGTAGGCCAGCAGACTGGTGCTTTGTAGAGACGCCACACATTGGTTGGCCAAAGACGGCAGGGCCGTGCGCAGGGCTTGGGGCAACTCCACCAGGATGATGGTTTGCAGGGGGGAGAGGCCCAGGGAGCGGGCCGCTTCCAGTTGGGTCCTGGGAATGGCCTGCAGCCCGCCCCGCACGTCCTCGGCCATATAGGCCGCCACGAAAAAGCCCAGGGACAACACGGCCCGCAGCACCCGGTTCAAGGTCCAGCCCTCCGGCAGGAAGAGGGGAATCATCAACTGGCCAAAGAAGAGCACGGCAATGAGGGGCATCCCCCGGGTGATTTCGATGTAGCCGGTGGTGAGCCAGCGGAGCAGGGGGAGGGAACTGCGGCGGGCCAGGGCCAGGAGAATGCCCAGGGGCAAGGCCATGAGAATGGTGCCCAGGGTGAGCAGAAGGCTGAGTTGCAGCCCCCCCCAGAAGCGGCTTTTGACGGGCTCAAGGCCCAGCCCCGAAGCCAGCAGCAGCAAACCGATGGGCAGGATGAGAATCCAGAGCAGGGGCAACAGGCGCAGCACGGGCCGTGGCAGCATCCCGGCTGGCATCAGGGTCACCAGGCAGAGGGTTCCCAACAGGCCCAGCCAACTCCAACTGCGCCACACCTGATCCACCGGGAGTCTGCCGTGGATGTAGAGGCGGATGTTCTCTACCACCACCGCCCAGTCCGCCTGCAGAAAGACCCAGTGGAGAAAGCTCCACAACCCACCGCCGCACAGCACCGCCAGCACAACGGTGATGACGGTGTCTAGGGGGGAGGCAAACAGGCCGCGGCGGATCCGCAGCAGCAGTTGACGGGACCGTGGGCCGGAGCGGGGAGATTCAGCCATGGCGCAGCACCAGGCGATTGAGAATGTTCATCACCCCGCTGATCAGCAGATCCACCGCTACAAAGACCAGCACCAACAAGGCAAAAGCCTCAATGGAGCGACCCGTCTGGTTGAAGGTGGTGTTGACGATGGAGAAGAGATCCGAGTAGCCCACAGCGATGGCCAGGGTGCTGTTTTTGGCCAGGTTGATGTATTGGCTGTTGAGGCCGGGCAGGATGGCCCGCAATGCCTGGGGCAGGATGATCAGCCGCAGGGTGCGCCCTTCCCCGAAACCCAGGGAACGGGCCGCTTCCCACTGGCCACGGGGCACGGAGTTGATGCCGCCCCGCACCACCTCGGAGATGTAGGCGCCGGTGTACACCGTGAGGCCAATGAGCAGGGCCACGAACTCCACGGAAACGGGCAGGCGCAGCAGACCCGCCACGGCGCCCACGCCGCTGCGGGCGGCTGGCAGCCCGAGGAACACCACGAAGTACCAGAACAGCAGGTGGAGCAGGGGAGGGACGTTGCGGGCAACAGCCACGTAGAGGCTGGCCAGTTGCCGCAAGAGCCAGTTGCTGCTGAAATTGGCAGCCCCGCCAACCACACCCAGGATGGTGGCCAGCACCAGACCCACCACCACCACTTGCAGGCTGTTGACAAGCCCCACCACAAACGCCCAGGCGTAGCTGTCCTCTGTTCTGTAGGGCAGCAGACCTCTGGACAAGGGAAACCGGGCCGGCTCGCCAAGCCAGTCAAAGCTCAACCCCAGGCCGCGGCGCAGCAGGTTGACTTGCAGGTTGGTCAGCAGCAGGGCAATGACCCCCAGCACCAGGAGGCCAATGGCCACCTGGAGCAGGATCAGCAGAAGCCGCTTACGCCGCCCTGACAGCCGACCGGGAGCAAGGGGTTCGAGGCTCAATTGAAGGGGGGTGCGTAGTGAAGGCCGCCCTCTGTGAAGCTGGCGTTCAGGCCGCGGGGAATGAAGGTGGGTGTGTCGGGACCCAGATGGCGATCATAGATCTCCCCGTAGTTGCCCACGGCGCCCACGGCCTGCACCACGAAGTCGTTGGGCAGACCCAGCTTGCTGCCCAGGTCTCCTTCAATGCCCAGGAAGCGGCGCAGGGCTGCATTCTCCTGTTCCTCACCGTCGGTGGCGGCGGCCACCCGGGCGTCAATGTTGCTCTGGGTAATGCCCAACTCTTCTGCAGCCATGAGGCCATAGACAACCCAGCGCACCGCATCACCCCACCGGGCATCCCCGTCCGCCGTGGCGGGAGCCAGAGGCTCCTTGCTCAACACCTCGTCCAGAATCATGTGGTCATCGGGCGCCGCAAAGCCGGAGCGGGCGCTGTTGAGGGAGGAGCGGTCAGCGGTCATGGCAGCGCAACGCCCCTCCGTGTAGGCCTGATTGCGGTCCTGGTCCTGATCGAAGTTGAGGGGTTCAAAGGGGATTCCCCGGGCCTGCATCACGTCGTTGAGGTTCCGCTCCGTGGTGGTGCCTGCCTTCGAGCAGAAGGTTTCACCGGCCAGATCCTCCAGGGTGGTGACGCCGCTGTCCCGGCGCACCAGAACCCCCTGTCCGTCATAGAACACCACGGGGGCAAAGGTGAGGCCGTTGCCACCCCCCGCATCACGGCTGAGGGTCTGGGTGGTGTTGCGGGAGAGCAGGTCGATCTCCCCACTGCTGAGGGCCGTGAAGCGCTGGGCGGCCGTGAGCGGGGTGTAGGCAACGTTGTCGGCATCTCCCAGGGCAGCGGCCGCCACGGCGCGGCAGATGTCAACATCCAGGCCCGTGTAAGCGCCTTGAGGAGTGAGAGAACTGAAGCCAGGCAGGCCGCCGCTGATGCCACACTTCAATTCTCCTCTGGACTTCACCTGCTCCAGGAGGCTCACCTTCTCCTCGGGAGCCGTTGCGCAACTCGCGAGAGCCACGAGAAGGGGGGCAATGGCGAATCGCTTGAAGGACTTGGCCAGCATGGGTGGTTTTTGGGGAAGGGAACAACGAATGATTCTACTTGAGTCCGCCCCACTGAAATATGAATAGAAACATGAACCCGATGGGAGCAAGTATAAACACGGATTCAAAGATGAATGGCGGGGAGGAGATTTGAACTCCTGACCTTCGGGTTATGAGCCCGACGAGCTACCAGACTGCTCTACCCCGCGACGGGTGGATCCAGGCTGAGAGTAGGACAGGAGCGTCTGTCTGCCCAATCTTGCCGGGACGTTGATAGCCTACACCATCGACCCGCTGTGTGCAACCCCAATCCCCATGGGGCCGCCACCCCTGGGCTCCTGGACGCTGCCTAGCCCGTCCCGTTGAAGCGCAGTTCGCCGGATACCTGGAGATTCAGGTGGGGGGAAAGATTCTGAAAACGGGGTCGCAGGTCAGCCATGGCTTCAGGGGTGAGCCAGCCCAGTTGATCCAGGAGGTGCAAGGCCACTGCATACTTGGCCCGCCTGGCCCCATCCTCCACCTTGATGGCCATACCGATGCCCTCGTTCACCCGGCCGAGGCACTGGATGCCCTCTGATCCCCCTTTGCTGACCAGGGCTCCCAACCCAAGACGCATCACTTCCGTGTCGAAGCAGCCATCCCCTGCCACCAGTTCAGGGTGGGCCTGCATGGCCCGGCAGAGCCGTTCCAGTTCAGGTGCCCCGGAACTGCTGAGCACGGCAAACACCCGTGCCAACTGGGCCAGTTGCAGTTGCACCGTCGGGACGCCACAGTCGTCCGTGGCCAGGAGAAACTCCGCCGCGGGTTGATGCAGCAACTCGGCCAAGCGCTGCAGGACTTCCCGCTGCAAAGGATGGTCCGGGTCCATGTAGGTGGCCAGGGGCCAATCCATCCGCTTGCAGATGGCCAGGAATGCCGCGTGTTTGCCCGAGCAGTTGTGCTGCAGGGGGCTGGCGGCGCCGGATGGTACAGGGCATTGCAGTAGATCTGCACGCAGCCCCGCATTCCAGAGGATGTGGAACGCGGCGCGGGCATGGGTCACGGTCCCACGATGGGAGGCGCAGGCAATGGCCAGTTGCCTCTCCTGGAGATGGTTCTGCTCTGCTGCGCCGGTGAGAATCAACAGGCTGGCCTGCAGGGGCTTGAGGGCCGAACGGCCGAAGCTGGCCCGGAAGGGATCCCCGGCGCCCATGAGCAGCCGCCCCTGCTGGTCTGTAACAGCGGCATGGACCCGATGCACGGATTCCGCAATCCCGTTGCGGCACAGCAATACTTCGAGGGGAGAGGTGGTCTTGCCTCGGCGGGCCACGGTGAAAGGGGAAGACGGTTGACTCATGGGGGCAGAGGCCGGATGGCGGCCTTAAACGAGGCGACATAACGCCGCGCCAAGCAGCAGCGTCACGGTGGCCATGGTCATCAGTTGCTGCAACCCCAGCAGGAGGGGGCGCACCTGATGCTGGGCCACCAGCCAGTCCTTCTGGCGCCACTCCAGTGGTTTTTCCCAGATCTGCCCGTCATACCAGCCAGACTCCTCGTACTCGATGGACTCCGCCAGCAGACGGCGCAAAATAAACGTCCAACCCAGCCACTGGCGGACCAGCAGCAGCAGAGGCGGCACCAGCGCCCCCACCAGCCCGGCGGCCAGCAGTCGGGGCGGATCCTTCTGCAGCGGAACGCTGCCGCTGGCAACGATGGTGGTGAGGGGGGTCAACAGCAGCCAGCAGAGGGCAAAGGGCTTGAGACAGGTGAGAACATCGGGATCAGCCCAACGAAAAAACCAGGACTGGCGCAGTTCTTCATACTGCTGCAGTGGCCGCTGCTCCACGGGAACCGGGCAGGTGCCGTCCATCAAAGTCACAACAACACAAGACACGACATTCAGGGGATCTCCGCCATGGGCTCGTAGGCATGTCGTTCCCCATGGCTCCAGAAACCTTCCAGGTCATAAAAGTGACGTTCCTGGGCACCCATCACATTGACGATCAGTTCCCCGTAATCCAGGAGCACCCAGCGACCTTCCGAGATCCCCTCCAGTCGCAGGGGACGGCGCCGGGCCTGCTCTTCCAGCTTCTCCTCCACGGAACGGGCAATGGCGCGCACCTGAACGGGAGAGCCGCCGGAGCAGATGACAAACCAATCCGTAAGGTAGGCCACTTCATCCACGCGGATCAGCACAATCTCCCTGGCTTTGCGGTCATCGCAAGCTGCTGCCGCCAGTTGGGCCATTGCGGCGGAATCCAGCGGTTGTTTCCGGGGGTGCTTCGGGGATGCAGCCAAGGCGCCAGTCATCACTTCAACCATAGACATTCTCGCTGCTCATGGCTTCCGGGCTCCCCTCGGACCGCGCCATATCCGCCTGGGCCCTGGCGGCACTCCGCCGTAGCGCATCCAGGCGATTTTCATAGAAGCTGCGTTTGCGCTTCTTGCGGGTTTGGGCAACCAGCATCTTCAGGGCGCTGCCCAGGCTGCGATAGGCATTGGGGAGGGAATAGCCAAAGCGGGTGGCCAGGGCGATGGCCCGCTCATCAGCCGCAATGGCTTCCTGCAGGTGCTTCTCGGGGTTGTTTTTCAGATACAGGCGGTAGCCGGCAAAGCCGGAGAGGCCCAGGGCCAGCAGCAGAAGCAGACCGTCCTGCACCCAGAGTTCGCCAATGGCGCCGCCAAGGCCGATGGCCAGGGCTGCCATTTCCCAGCCATCCCGTGGAACAGCGTCGTTCTGAATACGGCCCACTTCGTGCCAGAAGAGCAGGTTGCGCTGATCCAGCGCCAAGGCTTCCCACGCCTCCAGGTCCACCTGAATTTCCACCTCGTCGCGGCCAATTTCCTCAATGGTGATCAGAGGAGGGTCAGCGGCGGCGGCGGCTTCCACAAACACCCAACTCTGCATTTCCGGCGGCAGAAGACCTTTGAGGCGCTGAAGTTCAGTCATACAGTTCAGAGCGGGGAAGCGGGGACGGGAAGGCTTGCCGCGAGACGGTGTGAGCCCAGCCTAGCTGGCCAATTGGATTCGACAGGCACATCATCCCGGAACCGAAGGGTGCCATGCTGGTCTGGTTTGGCCTTTGCACCCCCGGATGCCCCGACGCAGCGATCTACAGCGCATTCTCCTGCTGGGTTCCGGGCCGATTGTCATCGGTCAGGCCTGCGAGTTCGACTACTCTGGCACCCAGGCCTGTAAAGCCTTGCGGGACGAGGGCTTTCAGGTGGTGTTGGTGAATTCCAACCCGGCCACCATCATGACCGATCCGGAGATGGCGGACCGCACCTACATCGAGCCCCTCACCCTGGATGTGGTGGCCCAGGTGATTGCGGCGGAGCGCCCTGACGCCCTGCTACCCACCATGGGGGGGCAGACAGCGCTCAATCTGGCGGTCAACCTGGCGGAACATGGCGTTCTGGAGCGCTACGGCGTGGAGTTGATCGGCGCCAGTCTGGAGGCCATCCGCAAGGCGGAAGACCGGCAGTTGTTCAAGGAGGCCATGGGCCGCATCGGGGTCAGGGTGTGCCCCTCCGGCATTGCCGCCAACCTTCTGGAGGCGGAGTCCGTGGCCCAGCGGATCGGCAGCTATCCCCTCATCATCCGCCCGGCCTTCACCCTGGGGGGCAGTGGCGGCGGCATTGCCTACAACACCGACGACCTGCTCACCATCGCCCGCAGCGGACTGGAGGCCAGCCCTGTGCGCCAGATCCTGATCGAACAATCCCTGCTGGGATGGAAGGAATACGAACTGGAGGTGATGCGGGATCAGGCGGATAACGCCGTGGTGGTGTGCAGCATCGAGAACCTGGATCCCATGGGGGTACACACCGGTGACTCCATCACCGTGGCCCCGGCCCAGACCCTCACGGATCGGGAGTACCAGCGCTTGCGGGACCAGGCCTTGGCCATCATGCGGGAGGTGGGGGTGGAAACCGGGGGCAGCAACGTGCAGTTCGCGGTCAATCCCGCCGATGGGACCCTGGTGGTCATTGAAATGAACCCCCGGGTGAGCCGCAGTTCGGCCTTGGCCAGCAAGGCCACAGGCTTCCCCATCGCCAAGATGGCCGCCCGCCTGGCCGTGGGGTACACCCTGCCGGAAATCCTCAACGACATCACCGGCAAGACGCCGGCCTGCTTTGAACCCAGCATTGATTACGTGGTCACCAAGGTGCCGCGCTTTGCCTTTGAAAAGTTTCCCGGCGCCCAGCCGGTGCTCACCACCTCCATGCGCTCTGTCGGCGAGGTGATGGCCATTGGCCGCTGTTTTGAGGAGTCCCTGCAAAAAGCGTTGCGGGGATTGGAGATTGGTCGTGCCGGCTGGGGTTGCGACGGGTCCGCCGAGACCCCCGTCGATCCGGACACCATGGCTGTTCAACTGCGCACCCCCACACCGGAGCGGATCTTTCAACTGCGCCAGGCCATGGAGCAGGGCTTTGATCAGGATCGCCTTCAGGAGTTGACCGGCATTGATCCCTGGTTCCTGGCCAAGCTGGGCCGTCTGCTGCAACTGGAGCGCCAGCACCTGCGAGATCGCACGCTCCAGGAGTTGGACGGCGTCGCCATGCTGAGCCTCAAGCAGTACGGCTATAGCGACCGCCAGATTGCCTGGGCCACGGAATCCGAGGAACTGGAGGTGCGCCGCTGGCGGCAAAAGCTGGGGGTTGACGCGGTGTTCAAAACCGTGGACACCTGCGCGGCGGAGTTTGCCTCCACAACGCCCTACCACTACAGCACCTACGAAGCCGCCGGCGCCTGGCTCCAGGAGGACGGCGCCCTGACGCCCCATCCTCCTGCGACGGAGGTGCTGCAAGATACCCGGCGGAAGGTGTTGATCCTGGGGGGCGGCCCCAACCGCATCGGGCAGGGCATCGAATTCGACTATTGCTGCTGCCATGCCTCCTTCTCCCTGCGGGAGCAGGGCTGGGTCACGGTGATGCACAACAGCAACCCGGAGACCGTCTCCACGGATTACGACACCAGTGATCGGCTGTATTTCGAGCCGCTGACCCTGGAGGATCTGCTCAACGTGATCGAGGCGGAGCGACCCGCCGGGGTCATCGTGCAATTTGGCGGCCAGACCCCCCTGAAGCTGGCCATGCCGCTGCTGCGGTGGTTGGGGAGCCCGGAGGGACGCCGCACCGGCACGGTCATCTGGGGCACGTCACCGGAATCCATTGACGCCGCCGAGGACCGGGAAGGATTCGAGCAGCTTCTGCGCCAACTGGCCATCCGCCAGCCGGCCAACGGTCTGGCCCGCAGCGAGGCGGAAGCCCTTGCCGTGGCGGAGCGGATTGGCTATCCGGTGGTGGTGCGGCCCAGTTACGTGCTGGGGGGGCGGGCCATGGAACTGGTGCATAACCGCTCCGAACTGAGCCACTACGTCAAACACGCCGTGCAGGTGGAGCCGGGTCACCCCGTCCTCGTTGATCAATATCTGGACAACGCCATCGAGGTGGACGTGGACGCCCTGGCGGACGGTCGGGGCCGTAGCGTGATTACCGGCATCCTGGAACACATTGAGCCCGCCGGGATCCATTCGGGAGATTCCGCCTGCTGCCTGCCCAGCATCAACCTCAGCGCAGCAGCCCTGCACACCATCCGCCAGTGGACCCACACCCTGGCCCGGGCACTGGGGGTGGTGGGGCTGATGAACGTGCAGTTCGCAGTCCAGGGCGAGCAGGTGTTCATTCTGGAGGCCAATCCCCGCGCTTCCCGCACCGTTCCCTTCGTGGCCAAGGCCTGTGGCCGTCCCCTGGCCAAGCTGGCCGCCCGGCTCATGGCCGGCGAGACCCTGGACCAGGTGGGCTTGACGGAGGAACCCGCCATTCCCATGCAGGCCGTCAAGGAAGCGGTGCTGCCCTTCAAGCGCTTCCCCGGCAGCGATAGCATCCTCGGACCGGAGATGCGCTCCACCGGAGAGTCCATGGGCAGCGCCTCCGGCTTTGCCATGGCCTATGCCAAGGCGGAGTTGGGGGCCGGGGAGGACCTGCCCCGCCAGGGCACGGTGTTCCTCTCCACCCATGACCGGGACAAGCCGGGCCTGGTGCCCATTGCCCGGCGGCTGGTGGAGTTGGGCCTTGAGTTGGTGGCCACCCGGGGCACCGCCGCCCACCTGCGCAAGGCCGGCCTAGCGGTAACCACGGTCTTGAAGGTGCATGAGGGGCGGCCCAATATCGAGGATCAGATTCGCTCCGGCGCCGTCCAGCTCATCATCAATACCCCCATCGGCCGCCAGGCCGCCCACGATGATCGCTATCTACGCCGCGCCGCCATTGATTACGCCGTGCCCGCCGTCACCACCCTGGCCGCTGCCCAGGCGGTGAGCGAAGCCATCGCCGCCCTGCAACAGGGGGAGTTGCCCATTGCTGCACTACAGGATATTCATGGCCGGGGGTAATACGGGATTGGGAACCAGGCGCCCTGGCCAGTGGATGCCTCGAAAAACCGAGCCACCCTTCCTGTGGGACGTCCTCTCCCTTGGCTCCTTCTCCGAGGGAACCTTGGCCACAACTCGGGTAGACTTGGGAACCCAGGCGATTGGGTACGCCAGTGGCAATCAATTTACCCTGGTTGCGGTCAACCTGGCTGGTGCTGCTGACGGCTCTAGCCGCCACAACAGTCTGGCCTGGCCGAGCCCAGCCGTCCCACACCTCGTCCACCCGTTCCTTGCCATCCCTGGCGCAGACCACTGGTGGCGCCAACCCTGACGGGCAAGGACCGGCCGGCGGCCGGATCACCATCCGTTCCGACCAGCAGCAGATAAATGAAGCAAAGGGCGTCCTCACGGCGGAGGGACGGGTGCTGATCACTTACCCGGCCTACAATCTCACCGCTACGGCTGACCACGCCCAGTACTTCACCCGGGAGGGAAGGCTGATCCTCAGCGGCAGCGTGGAGGTCAGGCAAAACGGGGGCAACAGCATTCGCGGTGAGCGGCTGGTGTACACGGAGCAATCCCGGACATTTGTTGTGGAGTCCAAACCAGGCGAGCAGGTGCATAGCACCTACAACCTTTCTTCTCCCCACCAGGGGGGACCGTCTCCATGAGCCTGGAGTTGAAGGGCATCAACCTGAGCCTGGCCGGCCGTCAGTTGATTCGATCACTGGACATGCAACTGGAGCAGGGTGAAGTGGTTGGCCTCCTGGGACCCAACGGGGCAGGAAAGACCACCACCTTTAACCTGATCATTGGTCAGTTGCAGCCGGACCAGGGCGACGTTTTTTTAGACGGCCATTCCATCACGACGCTCACCATGCCCCAGCGCGCCAGGATGGGCCTGGGCTATCTGCCCCAGGAGGCCAGCGTGTTCCGCTCCCTCACAGTGGGGGAGAACCTGCTCCTCAGCCTGGAGCAATCCCGGCTGCCTGCATCTGCACGCCGCCAACGGCTCAATCAACTGGTGGCCGACTTCCACCTGGAGCCCTTTCTGCAGCGGCGCGGCGCCCAGCTTTCCGGCGGTGAACGGCGCCGGACCGAAGTGGCCAGGGCGCTGGCGGTGGGCGCCCATGGTCCCCGCTATTTGCTCCTGGACGAGCCTTTTGCCGGCGTGGATCCGTTGGCGGTCCATGATTTGCAGACCCTGATCCTGCGCCTCCGGCAGAAACAGGTGGGGTTGCTCATCACGGATCACAACGTGCGGGAAACCCTCTCCATTACGGATCGCGCCTATATTCTCAACCAAGGCACCGTCCTGGCGTCCGGTTCTTCCCACGCTGTGGCCAGTGATCCGTTGGTCAAGCGGCATTATCTGGGCGAAAGCTTTACCATTTGATGGCCCCCCTGTCCCTTCTGACTCGTCGCCTGAGCCTTCTGGATCGCTGGCTCTATGGCGAGTTGCTGGGTCCGCTGCTGTTCGGGGTCGCCATCTTCAGCTTGCTGCTGGTGACCGGTGACGCCCTGTTTGACCTGGTGCGCAAGGTGGTGGAGCGGGGTTTGCCCATTGGACCAGCTCTTCAGGTGCTCGTCCTGCAACTGCCGAGCCTGGTGGTCTACGCCTTTCCCATGGCCATGCTGCTGGGCACGCTGCTCACCTACAGCAAGCTTTCCAGTGGCAATGAACTCATTGCTCTACGCAGCGTCGGCGTGCCCACCAGACGCTATGTGCTGCCCGCGATGGTGCTGGGGCTGTTCTTCAGCGTGGCCAGCTTCATGGTCAGCGATCTGGTGGTGCCCAGAAGCAACCACAGTTCCTTTGTGGTCTTGCAAACCGCCTTGGGACGGTCCATCCCCAAAAGCAGTGGTGAGCACATCATCTATCCCCACCTTGCCAGGATCCCCAAGGCGGATGGTGGTTCTTACCATGGCCTGGCGCAACTGTTCTACGCACGCGAGGCCGTCGATGGTCACATGAAGGACATCACGGTGCTGGACATGAGCCGCCCCGGCATGCTTCAGGTGGTGCAGGCCCGGGAGGCCTACTTTGACGAAGAGCAGGGCAGTTTGTTGTTTCTTGACGGCACCACCACATCTCTTGCTGATGGCGGCGGCTCCCAGTCCCAAATACGTTTCGAGGAGCAATTCTATCCCATCGGAGATACTCCTTTGCGTCTGGCGGAGATCCCCACGGATGCCGCCAACATGACCGTTGCCCAAATCCGCATGTCCCGCACCCTGCTTGAGCAGACAGGCAATCTGCGCCAGGCGCGCAAGCTGAGCGTCCGTCTTCAGGAAAAGTTTTCGGTTCCATTGAGCTGTGTGGTGTTCGCTCTTGTGGGCTCCAGCATCGGCGCCCAGTCCGTTGGCAATGCACGGAGTCGCGGCAAGGGATTCGGCATCAGTCTGATCATCATCTTTGGCTACTATCTGCTCTCGTTTGTCTTCAGCTCTTTTGGCGTGCAGGGGATTCTCCCCCCCTATCTCTCCGCCTGGGCGCCGGTTGCCATTGGACTCACGGCAGGCCTGGTGCTGCTGCGCCGCTCCAGCCGCTAGGACGTTACATCCGGCTCTAACCTGAAGGCTCCCACAAGGCATCGGTGATGCCCATGGCTTTATTGACGCCGACCGACCTCGTTGCAGCCCTGGGGCTGGCGGCCCTGTTGTTGTTGCTGATGGCCTTGCCCGCAGCGTTCTGGGGTCTCACGGCAGGCGATCATTCCCAGCGGCTGAGCACCGCTCTTGTGGCGGGAGCCAACCTGTTCCTGGCGGCGTTGTTGCTGCGCCGCTGGATGGACACGGGCCACTTTCCCGTGAGCAACCTCTACGAGTCGCTGTGCTTCCTCAGTTGGTGCGCCAGCTTTACCCAGTTGCTGCTGATGCGCATCTCCCCCCATGCCTGGGTGCCCGCCTTGACCACACCCCTGGCCATGGGGTCCTTGGCCTTTGCCTCCTTTGCCCTGCCCTCCTCCCTGCAGGCTGCCAATTCCCTGGTGCCGGCCCTGCGCTCCAGTTGGCTGGTGATGCACGTGAGCGTGATCATGGCCAGCTACGGGGCACTGCTGGTGGGGTCCGCCCTGGCTGTGGGGGTGCTGCTGGCGAATCGGGATCAAGCCGTGGCCATTCGGGGGAGTTCCATCGGCAGCGGTGGATTTCGCACGCCCACCATGGCCATGGGAGACAATCCCACCGGTCTCACCAGCGAAACCTTCAGCCAGGCCGAGCGCCTGGACAATCTGAGCTACCGCACCATCACGGTTGGCTTCCTGCTTCTCTCCATTGGCATCATCAGTGGTGCGGTGTGGGCCAATGAGGCCTGGGGCAGTTGGTGGAGCTGGGATCCCAAGGAGACCTGGGCACTCATCTGCTGGCTGGTGTATGCCGCCTATCTGCACACCCGCCTGAATCGGGGCTGGCATGGTCGTCGCTCTGCGGTGCTGGCCGCCTCCGGATTTGTGGTGGTGGTGATCTGTTACATCGGTGTCAATCTTCTTGGCGTTGGCCTGCACAGCTACGGATGGTTTCTTGGCTCCTGACCTGCACCGTGGCATTGGGCGCGATCACGGGATGTCCGGCGGCGATGGCCACAACTGCTGATCCTGCACAGGTGACAGAGCTCCTGGAGGCCGGGCCCCTGGAGGCTTACCAACAAATCTGCCAAACCGCGGCCCGCGGCCAGGGGGCACCAGACGCAATTGCCCAGGGAACGTGCCGGTGTCTTCAGCAACGGCTGGATGACCTTGACCAACCACTCCATGCACTGGAGGATCTGCAAGCATTTACCGAAGAGAACCGCCTGGCCTGTGTGTTCCAGGCCATTCTCGAACTCTGAACACCCTGACTGGATCAGGCTGCAGCCACAGCGGGGTTGCGGCTGTTGCGGATGCCGTCGATGGCGGTGGCGTAGTCCGCCGCCCCGAACACTGCGGAACCCGCCACCAGGGCGTTGGCGCCAGCATCAATGACGCTCCAGGCATTGCTGGCCTTGACGCCGCCATCCACCTCGATCCAGGGATCCAGACCCCGCTCGTCACACATTTGGCGCAGGGTGCGGATCTTCTCCACCGCTGAAGGGATGAAGCTCTGCCCGCCAAAACCAGGATTCACGGACATGATCAACACCATGTCGCAGAGTTCAAGGCAGTACTCCAGGCTGCCGAGGGAGGTGCCGGGGTTGAGCACGGCTCCCGCTTTTTTCCCCAGGTCCTTGATCTGGGCCAGATTGCGATGAAGGTGGGGGCAGGCCTCCACCTGCACATAGATGTGATCGGCGCCTGCCCGGGCGAAGTCCGGGACATACTTCTCCGGCTCCACGATCATCAGGTGAACGTCCAGGGGCTTTTCCGTCACCGGGCGCAGAGCGGCCACCACCAGCGGACCAATGGTGAGATTGGGCACAAAGCGCCCATCCATCACGTCCACGTGAATCCAGTCTGCACCGGCCTGGTCCACGGCCCGCACTTCATCCCCCAGCCGCGCAAAGTCAGCCGAAAGGATCGACGGGGCAATCACAAGGGGCTTGGGAGACATGGTGCTGCCGAAGTTGGGGTGGGCTGGCCGCAGCCTAACCGGCGGTTGTGGCATGTCGCTGATAGACTTGCCTGCGCTCCCATCTCCCTTGGGGGCATGCACCAGACCTTTGCTTGAGAATCCGTGGACCGCAACCTGATTCAGGAACTGCTGGAAGTTGTCGAACAGGCGGCCATCGCGTCAGCCCAGCTTACCGGTCAGGGACGCAAAAACGATGCCGATGCTGCTGCCGTGGAAGCCATGCGCAAGCGCATGGGCACCATTCCCATGCAGGGCCGCATTGTGATCGGCGAGGGGGAACGGGATGAAGCCCCCATGCTGTACATCGGCGAGGAGGTGGGTAGTGGCCACGGTCCCGGTGTGGACTTCGCCGTTGATCCCTGTGAAGGCACCAATCTTTGCGCCAATGCTCAGCCCGGCTCCATGGCGGTTCTGGCCGCCAGTGACCGTGGTGGGCTGTTCAATGCGCCGGACTTCTACATGAACAAGCTGGCTGCACCGCCAGCCGCCAGGGGCAAAGTGGATATCCGCAAGTCGCCCACGGACAACCTCGGGATCCTGGCGGATTGCCTGGGGCTGGCCATTGACGAGTTGGTGGTGGTGGTGATGGATCGTGCCCGCCACAAAACCCTGATCGCCGAGATCCGGAGTGCCGGCGCCCGCGTGAAACCCATCAGCGACGGGGATGTGAGTGCCGCCATTGCCTGCGGTTTTGAAGGGACCGGCACCCACTGCCTCATGGGCATCGGCGCGGCTCCCGAGGGCGTGATTTCCGCAGCGGCGTTGCGCTGCCTGGGGGGCCACTTCCAGGGGCAACTGGTCTATGACCCGGCGATCGCCATGACCAAGGAATGGGCCAACCTCACCAGGGAGGGGAACTTGGCGCGACTGGCGGACATGGGCATTACGGATCCCGACCGGGTCTATGGGGCGGAAGAGTTGGCCAGTGGCCGGAATGTAGTCTTTGCTGCCAGCGGCATCACCGATGGTCTCCTGTTCCATGGGGTGAAGTTTGAGCCGGACTGCACCCGCACCAGCAGCCTGGTGATCTCCTCTCTGGATCACACAGCCCGTTTCACGAATACGGTCCACGTCAAAGCGGGCGCCACCAAGGTGTCGTTGCGCTGAAACGCCGGCGCCCTCCCCCAATCCACCTCCCATGCACATTGCCGTCATTGGCCTCAGCCATCACACCGCGCCAGTGGAGGTGCGGGAGCGGCTCAGCATTACGGATGAGACGTTGCCCAGCTCCCTGAGAAGCTTGATGGCGGTGCAGGAGGTGCAGGAGGCGTCCATTCTCAGCACCTGCAACAGGCTGGAGATCTATACCCTCCTGCGCCAGGCCGACGCGGGCATCGCCGCCATGGTGCGCTTCCTCAGCGACCGCAGCGGCCTGCCCGCCACAGAGTTGAAGCCCCATCTGTTTGATCTTCATCACGCCGAGGCCATTGACCACCTGCTGCGGGTTGCCGCCGGCCTTGACAGCCTGGTGCTGGGGGAAGGGCAAATCCTGGCGCAAGTGAAAAAAATGGCGCGCCTGGGCCAGGAGCACAAGTCCACCGGCCCGATTCTGGGGCGGTTGCTCAATCAAGCCGTCAGCACCGGCAAGCGGGTGCGCAGTGAAACCAGGCTGGGCACAGGGGCCGTATCCATCAGCAGCGCCGCGGTGGAACTGGCTCAACTCAAATGCGCCCAGGAGCGGGGTACACAGCACCCTGTCGGCCTTGGGGAGGAGGCCGTTGCCGTGGTGGGCTGTGGCCGGATGGGGCGGTTGCTGGTGCAGCACCTGGCGGCAAAGGGCTGCACAGCCCTCACCCTGGTGAACAGAACCACGGCCCGGGCAGAGGCCCTGGCCAGAGACTTTCCCCAGCTCACCATTCGCTGCATCGGTCTGGAGAAGCTGGATGAAGAACTGGGACGCGCCTCCATGGTGTTCACCAGCACAGCAGCCACCACCCCCATGCTCACCCGGGCCCGACTGGAGCGGTTGGCGCCCATCCGCCGCCTCAAGCTTTTCGACATTGGCGTGCCCCGCAACATCACCGCCGACGTGGCGGCTGTGGACGGGGTAGCGGCCTACGACGTGGACGACCTGGAGGAAGTGGTGTCCCGCAACAGGGAGGCCCGCCAGGCCACGGCCAAGGTGGCCGAGGCGCTCCTGCGCCAGGACGCCGAGGACTTTCTCGTCTGGTGGGATGGTCTGGAAGCCGTTCCTGTGCTGAACCGGTTGCGGCGCACCATGGACGAGTTGCGTGAACAGGAGTTGCTCAAGGCCCTCAGCCGCATGGGGCCGGACCTCTCGGCCCGGGAGAAGAACGTGGTGGAAGCCCTCAGCAAAGGCATCATCAACAAGGTGCTCCACGGCCCTGTGACCCGGTTGCGGGGACCCATGGAGCGGCAGAAGCGACTGGAACAGCTCCAGGTGGTGTGCGAATTGTTTGACCTGGAGCAGGTTGAGGCGTCTTGATTCGTCCACCGGGTCTTGCCGTTTGCACCCTCCATCAACGAAAGTGGCATTGTCAGCAGCGTGTCCATGAAGCGGGTCTTGGGAATCATCCTTGGCGGCGGCGCCGGAACCCGTCTCTTTCCCCTCACCAAGATGCGGGCCAAGCCGGCTGTTCCCCTGGCCGCCAAGTACCGCCTGATCGACATTCCAGTCAGCAACTGCATCAACTCGGGCATCAACAAAATCTATGCCCTGACCCAGTTCAACAGCGCCTCCCTCAACCGCCACCTTACCCGCACCTACAACCTCTCGGCAGGCTTTGGTCAGGGTTTTGTGGAGGTTCTCGCAGCCCAGCAGACCCCGGAGAGCCCCAGTTGGTTTGAAGGCACCGCCGACGCGGTGCGCAAGTACAAGTGGCTCTTCCAGGAATGGGACGTGGACGAGTACCTGATCCTCAGCGGCGATCAGCTTTACCGCATGGACTACGGCACCTTTGTGGCCTCCCACCGGGCACTGGGGGCAGACATCAGCGTGGCGGCCCTGCCGGTGACCCCGGAGCAGGGCCAGAGCTTTGGCCTCATGCGCACGGACTCCTCACGGCGCATCCTGGAGTTTCGCGAGAAGCCCCGCGGCGAAGCCCTGGCAGGGATGCGGGTGAATACCGCCGTCTATGGGCTCTCGCCGGAGGAGTCCCGGGAGAAGCCCCATCTGGCCTCCATGGGCATTTACGTCTTCAGCCGCAAGGCCCTGTTCGACCTGCTGGATCAGAATCCCTCGGCAACGGACTTCGGCAAGGAGATCATCCCCACGGCCTTGCAGGACCACGACCTGCGGGCCTACCTGTTCAATGACTACTGGGAGGACATCGGTACGATCCGGGCGTTTTATGAAGCCAACCTGGCCCTGACCGAACAGCCGTTGCCGGCGTTTTCTTTCTACGACGAGGCGTTCCCCATTTATACCCGTCCCCGTTACCTGCCCCCCACAAAGCTGCTGGATAGCCATGTGACCGAGTCCATCCTTGGGGACGGCTCCATCCTGAAATCCTGCAGCATTCACAAGTGCGTGCTGGGGGTGCGGAGCCGCATCGGCAGCGGCGCCGTACTGCAAGACACCCTGACCATGGGCAGTGACTACTACGAGTCCAACGCCCAGCGGGAGGCCGTGCGGGCCAAAGGGGGCATTCCCCTGGGTGTGGGCGCCGGCTCCACGGTGAAGGGGGCCATCCTGGATAAGAACGTACGCATTGGCAGCAATGTGCAGATCATCAACAAGGATCGCGTTGAGGAAGCGGATCGCCCTGAACTGGGCTTCTACATCCGCAGCAATCTGGTGGTGGTGATCAAAAACGCCACCATTCCCAACAACATGGTGATCTGAGGGTGATCCAGCCGCTCGGCGCCGGGACTCTTCCCAGTCCCTTAAGGCCAATCCGGCCAAACTGTTCCTAGTCCAGCAACACGTCATGAGCAAGGCGCACTTCGGCCTGGTTGGCCTCGGCGTCATGGGGGAAAACCTGATCCTCAACGCCGAGCGCAACGGCTTCAGTAGCGTGGTCTACAACCGCACCCGCGAGAAGACGGACGCTTTCATGGCGGGTCGTGGGTCGGGCAAGGCCATTCAGGCGGCCTACACCCTGCCGGAATTTGTCCAGCAACTGGAACGCCCCCGACGCATCCTGATGATGATCAAGGCGGGCGCCCCCATTGACGCCACCATCAACACCCTGGCGCCCCTGCTGGAGGAAGGGGACCTGCTCATTGACGGCGGCAACTCCCTCTACATGGACACGGAGCAACGGGTGCAGGCTCTGGAAAGCCGCAGTTTCGGGTACATAGGGATGGGCATCTCCGGAGGGTCCAAGGGGGCCCTGGAGGGACCCAGCATGATGCCCGGCGGCACCAGGGAGGCCTACCAGGCCATCGCCAGCCTGGTGGAAACCATGGCCGCCCAGGTGGAGGACGGCCCCTGTGTGGCCTACATGGGTCCCGGTGGGGCCGGCCACTTCGTCAAGACCGTCCACAACGGCATTGAATACGGCGTGGAGCAGATCCTGGCGGAAGCCTACGACCTGATGAAGCGGGGCGCCGGCCTCAACGGCCAGGCCATGGCCGACGTGGTGGGCGCCTGGAACCAGTTGGAGGAGTTGAGTTCCTACCTGGTGGAAATCATGGAAGTGTGTCTGCGCACAAGGGATCCGGAGCGTGGCGGCCACTTGGTGGAGAAGATCCTGGACGTGGCCGGCCAGAAGGGCACAGGCGTCTGGACGGTGATCAGCGCCCTGGAGATGGGGGTGGCCGTGCCCACCATCTATGAATCCGTCAATGCACGGGTGCTGAGCTCCCTGAAGGCGGAGCGGGTCCAGGCCGGCACCGTTCTGGCTGCCCCTGCCCCAGACGCTACACCTGTGGAACTGGGCAACATGGCGGACGGGATGGCGCCGCTGCGGGATGCCGTCATCCTCAGCATCATCACCAGTTATGCCCAGGGGCTTACCCTGCTGCGCCGCGGCTCGGAGCGGCACAACTATGACCTCAATCTCACCAGCATCGCGAAAATCTGGAAAGGGGGCTGCATCATCCGCGCCAGGCTGCTGGGCCGCATTCAGAACGCCTTCCGCGAAAATCCCCAGCTTCCCAACCTGATGGTGGATCCCTGGTTTACCCAGCAGATCAATGCACGACTGCCCAACCTGCGCACCGTTGTGCAGGCGGGCGCCCGGGCGGGCATTCCCCTGCCGTGCCTCTCGGCGGCTCTGCATTACATCGACAGCTACCGCTCACCTCGGCTGCCCCAGAACGCCGTGCAGGCCATGCGGGATTGCTTTGGCTCCCACACCTATGAACGGGTGGACCGGGAGGGGAGTTTCCACACGGAGTGGCTGGCATGACCCGCTACCGCCTGCAAAGCAGCCCGGACAAGCCAGCCCTGGCCCTGGCCGCCGCCGCCGCCATGACAGCAGTGATCCGTGCCGCCACCACCCGGCAGCCCCGCTGCGTCGTGGCCCTGGCGGGGGGGAGCACACCGGAGGCCGCCTACGGCCACCTGGGGCAGGAGGACCTGCCCTGGGATAGGGTAAACCTGGTGCTGGGGGACGAGCGCTGGGTGGATGCCCAGGATCCCGCCAGCAACGCCCGCATGGTGCGCCGCTGTCTGCTCAGCGGCAGCCGCGCCCACCGGGCACGCCTTCATCCTGTGCCCACCCATCTGCCCAGCCCCGAGGCTGCTGCCCAGGCCTACGGGGATCTTCTCCAAGCACTCTGCCCAGGTCAACCGCCCCAGCTTGACCTGGCGCTCCTCGGCCTCGGCGAGGATGGCCACACGGCATCCCTCTTCCCCGGCACGGCTGCCGTGGACGTGAAGAGTCGATGGGTCACCGTGGGTTGGGGGAAGGATCTGCCCCGGGTGTCCATGACGGCGCCCCTGCTCAGTGCCGCGCAGCAGGTGATCATCCTGGTGGCCGGCGCCGCCAAGCGCCAAGCCCTGCAGCGGCTGCTGGATCCCGATGAAAATCCGGCCCGCACCCCCGCCAAGCTGGTGGCTCCGAAGGGGGAGGTATTGGTTCTCTGTGACGAGGCGGCCTTGCCTGAGGATTGATGATGTGCCACATGCATGGCCAAGGGAGATTAAGCGATGAGCAAGAGACGAGGATTCGTCGACGGGCCGAACAATTTGTACAACGATGGCAAAACAGGCATGACCTAACAGAATCTAGAGAATCTCAAACCTTCATCAATGAATTCTTTGGCATCTTCGATATTGATCGCTTTGCCAGTAACATTCGATTTGAATACAATATCTACCAAAACGGAAGGAAAAGAAGGATTGATGTTTTTTGGCGTGGCGTTATTCTTATTGAAAACAAAACTCTTGGCGAAAACCTCGATAGGGCTTTTGAGCAAGTGAGAACGTATCTTCATATGCTCAGGAGAGATTTTCCAAATTCTCCGAGATGTGTTCTCATCAACAATTTCCATAGATTCAGAATTTATTCAGTTCAGCGCGAAAATCAAGGGATCACTATATCTGAATCTGAATGTGCATCGTTTCCCATTGAAGATTTGCCAAACCAAGTTCATCGATTCTATTATTTTCTTAACTATGAACACAGTGAGACTATTGAAGAGATAATAGAAAAGCCTGTCGAGAAAATTATAGAAAAAACAATTGAAGTTGAGAAGATTATTAAGGAGATTGTGTACAAAACTAGATATGGGATTTTGATCTTGGCCAGTAGCTTATCTCTGGCATTTGGCTATATTATCTCAGATGGCCAACCCAGGGAATATCTGGAGAGGTTTATTGAGGTATCCACCAGAGAAGAGTCCACAAGGTAGCTCTTGAAGACATTTCCTCTCTAAACATGTAGCAACTGAGATAGTAATGTGGTATGAAACGATCAGGGAGTGGGGGAAGATCTTCAGCAGTCTTCCTCGTTCACGCGCAAGTACTCATCGATGAAGCGGTCCAGCGCCTGTCCTAAAGATGAAATAATGTAACTGGAACCGTTCCCGGATGTGCCCGTTGAGCTTGTCTGCCATGATGGCGCCAGGAAAGAGAGGCCAGAATACAATTCATCTGTCAGGCGTTTATTAAGTTCAACGCCGATAGAAAACGCTGGACCTACAACATGAACATGTACATGCAGAAAGAGGTCTTCTTCTTGGTCGTTAAACAGACGCGCTGACCTGAGGCGACTGGTGACTGCGCGGCGCACCGCATCCTGGGTAGGAACGCTTTGGCCAAGGGCAATTCTGTTTTTCTGCACATCAATGACAGTTCTCATGCGTGAACACTGGGTGAACAAAGCAGCTTGGTCGTCCAATGAAGCGGATGAGGCTTCCTGGGCTCCCACTGTCGCGGTCAACGACATTGCGATGGCGAGGAGAAAGGAAGGAACGTAGCTGCTTTGGGAGGTCATTCCCGGGAGGCTCCAGAGCCCGGCTTCCGTCCATTAGACTACAGGAAAGTCTTACTTCTTCCAGAATGGGATGTGTCTCGAAGGTGGTAGAAATCAGGAGAGGGTGGTTCTCCGAGTAACGTGATTGTGGGTGAATCAGGCAGCCGCGTCAAGGCTCAAGGG
>VXWH01000194.1 GCA_009836025.1 Synechococcus sp. SB0668_bin_13
TCCCCTTCGCTGATTTGACGCTCTGCCACGCGCCCCAGCGCCTCCCGCGCTGCCAGGTTCCCCACAGGGTGCTGCCGTCACCTCCAGCAGCAAATCTCCAGGTTTCGTGGGGCTGGGGGCGGTCGCTGGGTTGGTCACGGCTGCTGGCGGGGTACTCAGGGTCAGGCAGCGGCGGCCAACAGCTTGGCCTGGGCTTGCATGGTCTTGAAGATATTAAGAAAGCCGTTGGCACGGGAGGGGGTGAGGCTGGCCTGGAGGCCCGTTTCCTTGATGAACGCCGGACTCATGGCCACCAGAACCGCCGGTTCCAGGCCCTCCGTTCCCTCGATCAACAGGGCCAGCAACCCCTTGGTGATCTGTGCGTCGGAGTCCCCGCGCCAGTGAAGCTTGCCCCCCTCCTGCAGGCTCCCCCGCACATACACCCGGGAGACACAGCCCCGCACACGGTTGTCGTCACAGAAGAGGCCGGGATCCGGGTCCGGCAGCTTACGGGCCAGCCAGAGCACATAGGCATAGCGGCGCTTGGGATCTGACGCCGCCGCCAGCCGCTCCACCATTTGATCCAACGTCTTGCTGCCGGTCGCTGCCATATACCACCCTCGGCCCATCAGATGTGGCGACTGTCCTGGCTGCCTTTCTGGATCATGTGTACCATGGAACTTACCATCATGGCCAGGGCAGGGTGGCTGGCTCGGGTCAGGTTGCGTTCTTCCTGAAGCACTTTGGCTGGAAAAGGATGGTGGCCTGCCTGGGCAGCGGCCTTCTGGGAGGTGGTCCGTGATCCTGGCCGTGATGCTTGAGCCATTGGTGCTGAAAACGCGCAATGTTCCACTCAGTCTGAACCACGGGGAGCAGGCGCGGCGGTTTTTTAACGTTCACTGCAAGGTTTCCAGGATTCAGACTCTCCCCCCTGGGGATGACGCCACCAATGCACCCCTGCTTCCGTGAGTTGGCCATGGAGGGGGCGGTCCCAGGGATCCACCGGGAAGGGGATGGCGGCGCAGCAGGAGAAGCACACCCCCAAGCTGGGTCGTTGGGCCCAGGCGGGCTGGCTCAGCAGGCGGTCATACCAGCCCCCTCCGTAGCCCAGTCGGAACCCGGCCGGGTGCATGGCCACAGCCGGAATCAGCAGCAGGGCAACGGCGCTGGGCGCCACCACCTGGGCAGTGACCGGTGGCGCCGGCACACCGCAGTCATCCGGCGCCAGGGGATCTCCCCAGCCCCAACGCCGCAGGCGCAACCGACCCTGACGTACCGCAGGCAACGCCAGGGCAACCTTCCCGTGCAGGCAGGGTGCGAGGTCCGGCTCAGCGGCCAGGGCAGCATAGCCAGCCACCAGAGCGTCAGTGTTCAGTTGGGGCAGAACCTGCTCCAGCAGGTGGGCAGCCATGGCCTGGGCCCGCTGCTGCCGTTGCCCATGGGCCAGGCGGCGGCGCTGGAGCAACAGACGGCGCCACTCACTCTTGCTGTTGGTCGTCATGGAACTGGTGGAACCTGGCGGTGAGGGCCACGGCGATGGCATCGGCCGCATCATCGGGCCGGGGTGGATGCTCCAGACACAACGCCCGCATCACCGCGTTCAGCACCTGATCCTTGTCGGCACGGCCATCGCCGGTGAGGGTGCGTTTGATCTGGGTGGGGGCATATTCCAGGGTGGGCACCCGCAGACGGGCCATGGTCATGAGCACCACACCCCGAGCCTGCACCACGGCAATAGTGTTGTTGGAGCGGTAGAAGAAAAACTTCTCCACCGCCGCAATTCCGGGACGGTGGCGCCGCACCAACTGGCGCAGATCCCGGGCAATTTCCACCAAGCGCTCCCCCAGGCCGGGACCCGGCCGGGTGCGGATGACGCCACAGGCCAGCAGGGCCATGGGGTCGGCAGTGTCCACCACCCCATAGCCCACCTGCGCCAAACCGGGATCAATGCCCAGAACCTTCACCGTGCAGCACCTCAGGCGAGGGCCAGTTGGAATGGTTCGGGGGTCTCCGGTTCAGCCCGCTGGAACACCTTGCAAAAGGCCTTGACGACCCGATCACCGGAATCCACCGTTTCCATGGGGTCTTTCCGGAGGCGGTGGCGGAGGCAGCAGCAGACCACCCGCGCCACGTCCTCTTCCTCCACCTGGTCCCGACCCGCCAGGGCCGCCAAAGCCCGGGCGGCGCGATTGCTCACGATGTCCCCCCGCAGACCGTCCACGTCCAGCTCACCACACACCTGGGAGATGGCCAGGCGCAGTTCCCCGTCCAGTTGCACCTGCTCCAGGCGTTCACGAGCCTGGCCGATGCGCTCCTGCAGGGCCTGTTGCCGGCTCTGCTGATCCTGGCAGAAGCCCTGGGGATCGCTGTCAAAACGGCTGCGTTGCTCCACGATCCGCACCCGCAGTTCCGCCTCCCGCACCGTGCGCACGTCCACACTCAAGCCAAAACGATCCAGCAACTGGGGGCGCAGCTCACCCTCTTCCGGGTTGCCGGATCCCACCAGCACAAACCGGGACGGGTGGCGCACGGACACCCCCTCCCGCTCCACGGTGTTCCAGCCCGAAGCGGCTGCATCCAGCAGCACGTCCACCAGGTGATCATCCAGCAGGTTCACCTCGTCCACGTAGAGGATGCCCCGATTTACCCGGGCCAGGAGGCCCGGTTCAAAGGCCCGCACCCCCCTGCTCAGGGCCTGCTCAATATCGATGGTGCCGCAGAGGCGGTCTTCCGTGGCCCCCAGGGGCAGGTCCACCATGGGCACCTGCCGTTGCTCGGTGGGCAGGGATTCCCCCTGCTCCAGCCGTTGCAGCACCTCGGCGCTCATCAGGTCCGGGTCCTGGGGGCTGCTGTTGTAGGGATCGCCAGCCACCACGGCAATCTCCGGCAGCAGGGCCGCCAGGGCGCGGATGGCGGTGGATTTGCCCGTGCCCCGATCCCCCATGATCATCACCCCGCCAATGCGGGGATCCACCACGTTGAGGAGCAGGGCCAGTTTCATCTCCTCCTGCCCCACGATGGCGGTGAAGGGGAAAATGGGTCGCCGGGTGTCGCTCACGGGCCTGTGACGCTGCGGTAGTTCTGGATTCTTTCACAGTATCCGGAAGCGGTCCTCTCCCATGTCTTTTCCTTCAGCCCCCAGGGGATTGTGTAGACTGGTCAACTTGTTCCCTTGAATCGTAACTTTTGAAGCCGTGGACCAGCAGGAGGGAGCAACATGAAGCCGAGAATCTCTGAACCGGCATTTAATGTCGCGTTGGGGTACATATTGGGGAGGAAGCATCCACGCTGGCGCGACTACATCGGGATCGAGCAGACAGGCGTGTTACAGGAAGGCGCTGGGCTCAAGCCGGACATCATGATCCGCCAGCCTGGCGGTCTTCCGGTAGTGGTAGAAACTGAATACAGCCCGGCCCACACGGTGGAAGACGATGCCCGTGCGCGGTTGGGCAAGATGCTGGAAGATGGTGGACGGCCTATTGAACAGTCCATTGCCCTGCGCATACCCAACAGTCTATCAGGAGAGAACCAGCAGGACCTGGAACAATCGATCATTGCCGCCCTGCTTGAGTTCTGCGTATTTTCCGGGGACCCGAAAATACGCTCGTTGGCCAGAGCGCGGCTGGATTAAGGGCGGAATAGATGATTTGGCCGCCTGCATTATCAGAAGAATACTGCCAATCATTTCAGAGACTGTGAAGCTCAGAGGGTGTGAGATCTGCCAGGATAGAAAAGCAGG
>VXWH01000159.1 GCA_009836025.1 Synechococcus sp. SB0668_bin_13
TGGCAGGGGTGACGGAATGGGGTTCCCCGCTTCCCGTCAGGCTTCCCCAAGCCCCAGGTCAGGGCAAGGTAGTTTCCCGGTCCCCTTTCCAGAATTGGGGTGGCTCTAGGCTATTGGGTAGTCACAGGGCAGGGTAATGGGCACAGCCTGGGTGTTTCCCGGTCAGGGATCACAGAAGCGGGGCATGGCCGCAGGGGTGCTGCAGGATGATCTGGCGCAGGATCGCTTTGCCCAGGCCGGTGCGCTGTTGGGGCGTGACCTGCTGGCCATCTGTGAAGGTGCCGCCGATGGCCCGGACCATGATCTCAACGACACCCGCAACAGCCAGCCGGCCCTGTTTGTGCTGGAGTCCGTCCTGCTGGATCGGTGCAAGCAGCACGGCCACAAGGCCGACGTGCTGGCGGGGCACAGCTTGGGGGAGTTGGCGGCGCTGTACGGGGCAGGGTGTTTTGACTTCCGGACGGGGCTGAGCCTGGTGAAGCAACGGAGCGAATTGATGGCCGCGACAGGTGGCGGCGCCATGGTGGCTGTCATGGGCTTTGTGCGGGCTGAACTGGAGGCTGCCGTGGCGGCGCAGCCGAATGTAGTCATTGCCAACGACAACAGTGCCGGCCAGGTGGTGCTCTCCGGCACGGCAACAGCAGTCCGGGCGGTCTGCTCCACCGTTCGCTGCAAACGCAGTGTTCCCCTGGTCGTCTCCGGCGCCTTCCATTCCCCCTTGATGAAGGAGCCGGCGGCCCGCTTTGCCCAGGTTCTGGAGGCCACCCCCTTTGCCGACGCCGCCGTGCCGGTGGTGAGCAATGCCACCGCATGCAGCAGCACGAGTGGCTCCACCCTCAAGGCCAACCTGGTGCAACAAATGGTCTCCGGGGTGCGCTGGCGGGAAACCATGGACCATATGGCCAGCCTGGGCATCAACACCGTGCTGGAAATCGGACCAGGGGCCGTGCTCTCAGGGCTGCTGAAACGGAGCCTCTCCACCATCAACATCCGTCAGATCAACGCCATGGCGCACCTGGCCCGCTGAGTCGTCATTGTTCAAGGCCATGGGAGACAACAGCAATCTCTTGCCCCCCGCCCCCGCTGCGCCGCGGGGCGCCCGGACCAGCTACTGGTTGCTGCGCACTCTGGTGGTCAATCCCATCTTCCGCCTGGTCTTTCACGGTCGGGTTGAGGGGCGGCCACCGGCGTACCGGGGAAACCCCTACGTGGTGGTGGCCAACCACGGCAGTGATCTGGATCCCCCCCTGTTGAGTTGCGCCATGGGGCGACCTGTGTCCTTCATGGCCAAACAGGAGTTGTTTCATGTGCCCCTGTTGGCCCCCCTGATTCGTGGGCTGGGGGCGGTGCCTGTGCGCCGCGGCCACGTGGATCGCCGCGCCCTGGACCGTTGCCTGGCCCAACTCCAGCGGGGCTGGCTGGTGGGGGTGTTCCTGGACGGCACCCGCAGCCCCACCGGCATGGTGGAGCGTCCCCGCCATGGGGCCGCGTTATTGGCGCAGCGCAGTGGTTGCCCCCTGCTGCCGGTGGCCATTCTCAACAGCCATCGTGCCCTCTCCAGGGGAAGCATGGGCCTCAAGCTGGTGCCCATCACCATTCGCATCGGCACCCCCATCCCCGCACCGGCCAGCCGTGACCGTCAGACCATGGAGGCCACGTCCCAACGGTGTGCCGCCGTGATCAACGGCCTGCTCACCGGGGCGCCCCTACCAGGCTCCGGGCCAGAACAAGCGTCTTGACATCCTGGCCGCTCACCACCCAGATCACTGCCCGCAGGCCGTCGGCCGCCACCTTCAGGGGAGACTCCCAGACGCAGGACTCCGCGCAGTCCACAGGGGCAGGCGTCACCTGAATGCCACGGCTTCCCGCCACAATTCTTCCCACCAGGGAGGCCCTGGGCATGTGGTCCACACCGGTGACCAGCAGCAGGTGGCGCACCTGGCGTTGCTTCAACTCCGCCAGCAGGGTGGTGAAGTTTTCCAAGGTGTCGCTGGCCTGGTCATCGCGGCTCAACTGAGGCCCCTGCACCCCTTCTTCAACAAACAGCGCCCTGCCGTAGTCGGCGCTCAGGCCCCCGCTCACCAGCACCGGCAGGTCGTGTTCCCGGGCCAGTCGGGCCGCATGGCGCTCCCGGTACTCGAAGCCTCCCGCCACAAGGATCAACTGGGGTGGCTGGACAGGGTGTTGACCTGACGTTCGCAGCAGCCACCATATGCCCAGACCCATGCCCAGCGCACTGAGCAGCTTGAACAGGATAATCAGGTCTCTCATGGGCGCTCCGCCGGCGCGGCTGGATACAACGGCAGCACCTCTTGCCAAGGGCCGGGATCACCCATGGCGTGACGCTCCATCAACACCCGCAACAACTCCACCGCGTCCGTGGCGGGCTCCACCACGGCAGGATGATGGAGCCATGGTCCATCCCCTTCATGGGCCACCGCTGTTGCCAGGAGCTGGGGCGCCAGCCGCTCTTCCACCCCGCCCTGGGCCGTGATCCGGTAACGGCCCCGGATCCGCCCACGCTGCCGCAAGGGCTGCTCCAACTGGATGGCGCAACCCTCGGGATACTCCTGGAGCAGGTGTTGGGCCAGCCGTCGCGCCATGAGAACAAAACTGCCGCAGCCAAACAAGGGGATTTGCAGATTCTGGGCCATGGTTCGGGCCAGCACCACCCCCAGCCGGGTGCCCGTGAAGCCGCCAGGGCCGGTGGCCACTGCCAGAGCCGCCAACCGGGGCCATTGCGAGGCTGGCAGGAGACTGAGCAATTCCTGGTGCAGCACGTTGGCCAGCCCTCTCCCCGCTGCCTTGCAGCAAAGGGACACGGGTGCATCCCCTGACCAGGGGAAGGTTGCCAACGCCATGGCCAACTCAGGGCTGGAGGTGTGGATGGCCAGCGCCAGATCCCGATCCATCGGCTGTGTACCCATGGCAGAGGCCATGCTGCTCAGGTGGGGACGGCCTCCCGGGGCCGCAACCGTTGCCAATGGCCCCGGTCCGTCAAGAAGCTGTTGCAGGCCACCACATCCCACTCCACCGTGGTGGTCAACCCTTGGGACCGTAGATGGACGTTGATGCGAGGCTGGCGGGGTTCAAAGTCCGGTGTTGGGGTCAGATGCCTGACCCCATGCTGGGTTTCTACGGCGTGATACGTGGAGCAACGGTCCACCCAGTGGCAGTCAACACAGATGCACATGGGCAGTGAAGCCACAACAGGTGACATCCATTGTGGCCTGGCTCCCGAGGACAATGCCACTATGTTTGTAAGCATTTGTTAAAGACCCTGGACATCCTGTTTCTCAACATGGAAGCCCCTTTAAAGGAGGCGGTTGAAAAAGTCGGCCAGGCCACTTGAAACCGGGAATCGGGCCAGTAATCAACAGTAATCAATGGAATCCCAATTCGCGCAAGTCAGTTTGGCATCATCCCAAAACCTGGTCAAGGAGAGGAGTTTGGCGCATGAGTTGGTTGTACATGATGATGTCGTTGATGCAGAACCCTGGCGACCAATCTGCGCACCGGCGGGGAAGTGACCGTTCTTGAGGACTTTTTCACTTGAGGACTTTTTCAACAGTCTCTTAGAGAAGCACTGGAAAATCTAAGGAACCTCTGAATTAGCAACTGTTCCAGGCCGTAGAAGAGCCTAGGGCCTG
>VXWH01000192.1 GCA_009836025.1 Synechococcus sp. SB0668_bin_13
GCAACCGATAGGGGTGTGGCATCAACCGGCTGGCCTCCTCCAGTCGGCCCTGTTCTAGTGCGGAGCGGATGCGGCTGCTGCTGATGCGCTGGCGACCGTCACCGAGTAGCGGCGCCACCCGCACCCGCACCCCATGGCGCTGGCCCAGCTTCCGCAACAGAGACGCATCACCACGGCGACCGTCACCAAAGCGGAAATTTTCCCCCACCGCCACCACACAGGCCCGCAGTTGCCGCACCAGCACTTGAGCCACAAATGCCTCCGGACTCAGGCGGGCAAAGCGGCGATCAAAGGGGAGCAGCACCAACTGCCGAATGCCCAGGGGAGCCAGCAGGTGCAGCTTTTCCTGGGGAAGGTGCAGCCGCAGGCGCACCTCGTCGAACAACACCTCCCGGGGATGGGGCCAGAAGCTGGCCACGGTGGGAACGGCGCCGTCCACATCTTCCGTTACCTGGGCAATCACCCGTCGATGTCCGGCATGGAGCCCGTCAAAGCTGCCCAGCGCCAACGCAGTGGGGGTCTGGATTGTGTCCGGGGTGCGCAGGGGAATCATGGGCACGGGAGCCAGGGCCATCGCCTGAGGCATTCCCTTCTAGCCTCCTACTACATCCTTTTGACCCGCTGAACTTGCTGTGCCATGGTTGATCGCCTTGACTTGCAGCGCATTTCCCTGGCCTTGCGCCGTCTGAGCTGGGGGCAATTCTGGACTCAACTGGTCCTGGCAGTGGTGGCGTTCGTGGTGCTGCTGCTCACCTCCAACGGCGGCCTGGCGGCGGCGGCGGAGCGGTCCCTGGGGCCGGGGCTGGCCCTCACCACCCTGGCGTTTCTGGTGCTGCTCTTCAGCCTGTGGCAATGCTGGCGGGTGGTGCGCTGCGGGCGCGCTCTGGACTCTGCCGGCCCCCGCCCCTCCCGGGCCGAGACCTCACGCCTGGTGCGCCGTGGGCTTCTGGCCTCCCTGCTGGGGTTGACCCTGGGGACCGTGGGCTACCAGGCCCTGGCCGGCAGCCTGTTCGTGCAAGCATCCCTGCAGGCGCCAGGTTTCTTCGGGGGACCGGTGGGAACGGGGTTGGGTGCAAGGGGACTGGTGAATTACCCCATCACCTCCATCGAGATGCTCTCCGTCCTGAGCAATACCCAAGTCTTGACAGCACATCTTGTGGGGTTGATCATTGGCCTCTGGCTGTTGCGACGCATTCATTAGGGGAGACGGGAAAGGGGCGCCAGGGGTGGAAGCCTAGACGGGTCACCGTGCCAGAAAAGCTGGGGCTGTAGAGGGGTGAGGGCAACCCAGCCGGCCTCCACACAGGCCAGATCCGTCGGCCACAGGTCTGGACCAACCCGGTGACGCAGATCCTCCTCCTGCGGCTCCACACCAGCCGTATAGCACACCCCTCCCGCAGCGGAGGGCTGCACCTGGAAGCGCTCCCCATGACGGCGGCCACAGGGGCGACACCATTGCACACCACGGATCCGGCTAGCAGCACAACCGGGCAGGTTCATATTCAGAAGAACCCCTGGCGGCCAGCCCCTGGCAAGACAATGCTGAAGCACCGCCAACACCCATGGGGTGACTTCCCCAACCCATGCCCCGTGCTCCGGCCACTGCTGACGGCCATGGCGGGGATTCCCAGCAACGTTCCCTCCATGGCGGCAGCCACGGTGCCGGAATAGAGCACGTCGCAGCCCAGGTTGGGGCCGTGGTTGATCCCCGCCAACACCAGGTCCGGTGGTTCGGATAGCAGGGTGATCAGCCCCAGCTTGACGGCGTCCGCCGGGGTGCCACTACAGGCCCAGGCCCTGATGTGCCCCCCGAAGACATCATCCACCCGCTTCACTTCTATGGCCTGCCGGGTGGTGAGGCAATGGCTGGTGGCGGAACGCTCCCGATCCGGGCAGACCACGTCCACGCTATGGCCGGCGGCGTCACAAGCCGTCGCCAGACTCCGGAGACCTGCCGCCGCAATGCCGTCGTCATTGCTGATCAAAATGCGCAGCCCCACAGGATGTCTCTTTGTCATTGCCCAAACGCTAGGTACACGCTTCCACCGCGGGTGACATCTAAACTGCCAGCAGCCGTAGAACCCTGGTGGTGAGCACCCCCGTCAACCTGGATACCCTCACCAGCCAACTGGACGCCCTTGAGGCCCAGGCCAGTGACCAGATCCGCAGGGCCGACGCCCCCCAGGCGCTGGAACAGTTGCGCATCGGCCTGCTGGGCAAGAAGGGGGGACAGCTTTCCCGTGTGCTGGGGACCATGGGCTCCCTGCCCCATGCCCAGCGCCCCCTCCTGGGTCAGCGGGCCAACGTGCTCAAGAAGCAGATCCAGGAGCTTCTCAATGAACGGTTGCGGCAACTGGAGGACGCGGCGCTCGCCAGCCGTCTAGCGAAGGAGGCGGTGGACGTGAGCGCCCCGGCCCTCTACAGGCCCCTGGGTCGCGCTCATCCCCTGCTCAGCACCCTCGACGAGATCGTCACCATCTTCTGTGGCCTGGGCTATCAGGTGGTGGACGGCCCGGAAATTGAAACAGACCACTACAACTTTTCCGCCCTCAACATCCCCGAGGACCACCCTGCCCGGGAGATGCAGGACACCTTCTATCTACCCAACGGCGAGCTGCTGCGCACCCACACTTCGCCCGTCCAGATCCGCCATCTGGAGCGCCACAAGCCGCCCGTGCGGGTCATTGCCCCTGGACGGGTCTATCGCCGTGACGCCGTGGACGCCACCCACTCCCCCATCTTCCACCAGGTGGAGGTGCTGGCCGTGGACGAAGGACTGAATTTTGGCCACCTGCGGGGCACCGTGATTCAGTTTTTGCAGGCCTTCTTCGGGGAGTTGCCGGTGCGCTTCCGGGCCAGTTACTTTCCCTTTACCGAACCCTCCGCGGAGGTGGACGTGCAGTGGCAGGGGCGCTGGCTGGAGGTGATGGGCTGCGGCATGGTGGATCCGGCCGTGCTGGAGGGCCTGGGTCTGGATCCGGAGCGCTGGAGTGGTTTTGCCGCCGGCATGGGGGTGGAGCGGGCCTGCATGGTGCGCCACGGCATTGACGACATTCGGCGTCTGTTCAGCAGTGATCTGCGCTTTTTGCGCCAGTTCTGACCATTTGCTTGAGGGAAAGGGCAGGCTGAATCATGGCCAGCAAGGGTGCCAACCACGCAGTCCGGGAGCCTGGGACGCCACTGGTCCTGGGTTTGATTGTCAACGACGGCAAGCCCAGGGCCCTGGCGGCAACGGAGATGTTGGCCCAGCGGTTCGGCAAGGCGGGCTGGGGCGTGGAGCGCACCACCAGCGCGGGGGGTCTGGTGGGCTTTGCCAGCCCTGAAGGCACTCTACGGGGAATCCGCTACGACTCCTGCGTCCCCGGCAACTTCCACCCGGGCATCACCATGGCCATCGTGCTGGGGGGGGACGGCACCGTGCTCTCCGCTGCCCGCCAGACCGCACCCATCGGCGTCCCCATGCTGGCCATCAACACCGGCCACATGGGTTTTCTGGCGGAGGTCTATCTCCATGAACTGGAAACCGTCATCGATCAACTGCTGGCGGGTCGGTGGAGCGTGGAGGAGCGCACTATGCTGGTGGTGACCCTGCTGCGGGGCGATCAGAGGCGCTGGGAAGTGCTCTGCCTCAACGAGATGGCCCTGCACCGGGAACCCCTCACCAGCATGTGTCACTTCGAGGTGGCCATTGGCCGCCATGCTCCCGTGGACATTGCCGCGGACGGGGTCATTCTTTCCACCCCCACCGGCTCCACCGCCTATGCCCTCAGTGCGGGCGGCCCCGTGATTACGCCGGAGGTCCCCGTCTTGCAGTTGACGCCTGTGGCGCCCCATTCCCTGGCGTCAAGGGCGTTGGTGTTCAGCGACCGGGAAGCGGTCACGGTGTTTCCCGCCACGCCGGAGCGTTTGATGATGGTGGTGGACGGCAGCGCGGGCTGCTACGTGTGGCCGGAAGACCGGGTACTCATTCAGCGCTGCCCCCAGAGCGCCCGCTTTGTGCGGCTCCAGGAGCACGAGTTCTTTCAGGTGCTGCGGGAAAAGCTGGGCTGGGGCCTGCCCCATGTGTCCAAGCCCGGGAGCGGGAGCGCCTGACAAGCAAGGATGAAGGGTGAACCGCCTAAAGGGCGCCTCGGCGGGCAAAGATGATGAAGATCACGGCAGGGCCGGCAATGAAGATGAGGCCAAGGGAGACAAAACCAGCAATGAGACCGAAATCAATGCCCATGGGTGTGAAGCGCCATCGAAAGCCGTAACAAGCTACAGGCTTCCGTGACGGCATAAACTGGCCTGAAGGCCAAATGGTAACAGGGTTTCACGTGTGGCGGCGCCCCGTGGACAGGGGGCGGCCCTGAAGGTGGCGCCATGCACCGCTGGACCCGTTCGAGCCACTGCCGCAAACACCCTGGTCACCTGCTCTGGTATCGTCCGAGACGCTGCAGCCTCCACGATTGCTTGCTGTCGTCAACACACTGCGGCCGCCCCTGGCCACCCTGAATCGTTTACCGCGCCCCCATGGGTTGCCGTCGAACTCGCAACGGGTCACCGGTGATGGCGGCGACCGCTGTTCCCGGTCATGATCCCGTCCGGGAACAGCCGCTTGGCAGTGTTGGTTGGCGCCTTTATTACGGTGTTTCTGGCGGAACTGGGGGACAAGACCCAGTTGGCCACCTTGATGCTGGCGGCCCAGTCCAATCACCCTTGGCAGGTGTTCCTTGGTGCTGGCGCCGCCTTGATGACCTCCAGCCTGTTGGGCGTGCTACTCGGGCAATGGCTGGGGCGTATTCTTCCCCAAACCCTGGTCAAGCAGTTGGCCGGGGCCTTGATGGTTGTTCTGGGACTCTTCTTCTGCGCCGGCTTCGGCGTAAAGTTCCATTCGATTCTGTGATCGATGGATCGACAGAATGTTCCCTGAGCCCCGCCGCGCTCCATGGATGTCGCCCTGGTTTCCTCCACATTCCTGACCATCCTCCTGGCGGAGTTGGGAGACAAGACCCAATTGGCCACCATGGCCCTGGGCGGTTCTTCCGGGCGGCCGCTCATGGTGTTCCTCGGCAGTACGACAGCCTTGCTCCTGGCCAGTCTGCTGGGGGTTATGGTGGGAGACTCTCTGGCATCCATGGCGCCGCCTGCATGGCTACAATTGGCCGCGGGCGTCGGTTTCCTTGCCCAAGGTGTGCGCCTTTTGTGGGAGGCCAGAGGTGATCTCCCCACAAGCTGATCTCCCCACAAGCGCCTCCTCTTGACCAGAGGCTCTTAACCAGAGGCATTGCCCCGGCCCACAGGACGAATCCAACACGCCCCCTTGCGCCTCTGCGTCCGTGGGCGCCGCAATTGGCCACAGGCGTTGGTTTCCTTGCCCGGCGGTTGCAACAAGGTACAGGCCATCCCGTCTGCCTGTTTGTTCCACGCCCGACTGCCTGTTTGTTCCACAAAACATTTGCACACGCAATGAAGTTCTCGGTTGCGAAGCTGCTGAACCAGCTTCATCCTGACAAGTCCACAACCGTCACCCAGCTTCGGAAAAAGCTTTCTCTCAGCGCGGAGTCAGAGAAAACCCAACTTGATATTGCCCTGACGGCCCTCAAGGCGCTGGGTTTGCTCCGTCAGCACAGGGGCAGAATTCATCTGCAACCCCATAACCACCTGATTCCCGCCCGTCTGCGCAGCTCCAGCAAGGGGTTCTGCTTCGCCATTCGGGACGGCGGTGGTGGCGATATCTATATCCGCGACCAGCATTTGAATCATGCCTGGAACGGGGATCGCGTTCTCGTGCAAATCGTCCGCGAGGGGGGGCGGCGCCGTTCACCCGAAGGGATTGTGCAGTGCGTGTTGGAGCGGGCCCACAAGACCCTCCTGGCCATTCCCAGGCGCAGTGACCATGGCCTCATCGCGCAGCCGCTGGACGACCGGTTGCCCCATCCCGTTCAACTGCCGGAAGAAGACAGTCATCATCTGGAGGCATCTGATGCGGTGGCGGAGGTGCGCCTCGACCGCTTCCCCATTGCCCAGCGCCTGGCCCAGGGGAAGATCATCCACAGCCTGTCCACCAGCGGCGGTGAAGACCAGGATCAGCGTCTGGTTCAAACCAGGCACGGCATTTTTGGTCGCAGCGCCCGCAACCGGGCTGTTTTGCAACCTCTGGATCTGGGGCAACGGGAAGACCTGCGCGCCTTGCCCACCCTGTTGCTGGAGGGCTATGGCGTCTGGGATGCGCCGCAACTGCCGGCGCTTTCCCTGGAAACCGCCGCCACAGGCAGCCGACTGTGGGTACACGCTCCAGCCTTGGCGGAGCGTTTTGCCCCCCTGGGCTATCTGGACCTGTGGATGCGGGAGCGGGGCGCCGCCGTCTGCACAGGTCGCCGGTGGCAAGGCCTGATCTCGGCCACTCTGGACAAAGCGGCCATCTTTGTCGCGGATGAGGAGCAGGCAGCCCTGTCCGTTGCGCTGGACCTTGGTCCTGACGGCGCCTTGGAGGGCTACCGATTCTGCTGCTCCCGGATCAAGCCCGACGTGCTGCTGAGAGCCGCGGACCTCCGGGAGTGGGCGCAGCAGGACGTCAAGGTCCAGCGTGGTCAACTCCCTGCCCCGCTGCAACACCTGAAGCCCCACATGGCCACCATCACCCGGTTGCGCACGGTGCTGGACGCAGTACGGCAGCAGCGCCTGGCCGCGGGCTCCATTGAGCTGGACTTGCGCCGGCCGGCCCTGAAAGCGGTGGGAGACCTGCAAACCGTGGCCCTGGACGAGAAGCTTCAGGGCTGGCTGCCCCGCGCCCAGGACCATGAACCCATGGCCTGGTTACGGGAGGCGACCCTTGTGGCCAACCGCGCCTTTGGTCAACACTGTGCGGCACTGAAGTTGCCGGCCTTTTATGTGCAGAGCGCGCCTGTGGAGGCCAGCGATCTGAACGGGGTGGCGAGAACCGCGCTGGGGTTGGAGAGCAGTCTGGAGTTGGGGCGCGACGGCAATGCCCCGGACGGAGCAACCATGGCGGCGGCGCTACAAACGGCGGCCCGGAGCCGCCCCCTGCAACAGCAGTTGCGCAACGTGGTGAAACCCTGCACCTTTGCGACGGAGCCAGGCCCCTATATGCCGGCGGGAGAGCGGAAGGCCTATGCCCCGTTTGTTGGCGCGGCGCTGCACTACGGGGAGCTGTTCAACCAGCAACTCCTGGCGACGCTCCTTTGCCATGGCAAGGGCAGCCATGGAAGCCACCCGGAGGCGGTGGACCTGGCCAGCCACCAGAGCCGGGATCAGGTGTCCTGGGACGTGCTGTCCCCAGACCACAGCAAGCCGTTCAAGGACGCCATGGCGGACGGCCTCTGCCAACACCTCCTGGACCGCAGCCGCTTTGCGGCGGCAGTGGAGGCGGATTGGATCGCGCTTTGCCGGGCGCGCCATGCGGAGGCCCATGTGGGGAAAACCATGGATAGCGTCATCAGCGGCGTGCAGAGTTACGGCCTGTTTGTGGAGTTGCCACCCACCCATGTGGAGGGTCTGGTGCATATCAGCGCCCTGCGGGACGACTGGTATGAGTTCCGCGCCCGGCAGCACCGCCTCGTGGGCCGTAAGAGTCAACGGCAGTTCATGCTGGGGGACCCCATCACCGTGGAGATTCAGAAAGTGGACGCGCTGCGCAACCAGATTGACCTGGTGGTGGCGATGGCAGGCTCCCCTGATCCCGCCGTCGACCACTAGGGGACTGCCACCGTGGCGCCGCCACAGGAACTGCCTTTGCCCGCGGTGCAGCCGAAGCAGTGGTCACCGGTGCGGATGCTGCGCCCGGCCAGGGATTCGGGCATCACGTCGGCAATGGTGCATCCCGACAGGGGCATGTCCAGCATCTGGTTGAAGTCGCAGTCATAGAGTTGGCCGTTGGGGGCAACGGACAGGGTGTCGCGGCACATGAGCCCCCGCACGGCGCAGGGATTAAAAGCATTTTCCAGCAGGTTCTGATAGCGCTCCAGGCGGCCTGCCTCCACCAGCCAGTCCCGGAAGCGGGCAATGGGCATATTGGTCAGCCCGATGAGTCGATCAAACGTGACCCCGTGCTTCGCCAGTGCCTGGCGCCACTGGTCCGTGACTTTGTCACAAAGAGGCTGGAGGCTGTCCCCATCGGGATTGGTCATCAGGGTGAGTCGGCGCTGGGGATTGCCCAGGCCATAGCCTGCGGCCCGGAGGCGGCGCAGACCTTCCAGAGACTTCTCCCAACTGCCGTCCCCCCGCTGCCGATCAGACCTCTCCTGGTTCCAGTGGGGAAGGCTGGCCACCACCTCCACCTGGTGATCCGCCAGCCACTGGGGCAAGTCCTGATACGAGGGCACCAACAGAATAGTGAGGTTGCAGCGGTCAATCACCGGAATGTTCCGTGCCCGCGCAGCCCGCACCAACTCCCGGAAACGACGGTGCATTTCCGGCGCCCCGCCGGTCAGATCCACGCATTGGGGTTCGAGGCGGTCCATGGCGGCGATGCACTGCCTGACCACGGCATCCGGCATCTGGGTGGCCCCTTGATCCGGACCAGCCCCCACATGGCAATGGCTGCAGCGCATGTTACAGAGGCGGCCCAGGTTGAGTTGCAGCACACGAAGCGCTTGGGCCCGCTCCAGGCGCTGACCCGCAGCAGCTAGGCGGGTCTTGAAGGTGCTGGCAACCATGGCTTGAGATGAAGGTCTGGGAACAGGTTGTCTTCTGCTTCTACGGCTTTCAACCAGGCTGGCGGTGGCGCCTGGCCGGAATCCAGAGCATCGGCCAGGGCCTGGAAGCGTTCCCCATGGCGATGAATCTGCTCCCGGGCCAGATCCGTTGTGGTGCCGGAACGGAGGATGAAGCTCCAGTCCGAGCTTTGCAGGAGCAAAAGCTCTCGGGCCGCCTGGCGCAAGAGGTGTTTCCTCTGCTTGTGGCGCCCATGGGTGGCCGCCAGCCTTTCCATGCGCAGCCCGCAGCGATGCCAGAGGGGAACTGCCCAGGCGTTGGTTTCGTTCAGCCAGTAGCCGTGGTAGCCCCCTTGCCCCCAACTGGATGGGGCCGGACGGCAGAGTTGCAACTGGGGAGAATCCTCCAGGCAACGGCGCAGAGTGGTGAACCTGAGTTGCTGCCTGGGCGCCTCCCGCCACAGGGCTGCAAGGAACTGGGGACCCTCGTACCACCAGTGGCCAAACAACTCCGCATCAAAGGGGGCCACCACAAGGGGAGGTTGGCTTCCCATGGCCGACTGCAACTGCCGCAACTGCCGGACGCGCCCTTGCACGTAGTCTTCAGCATCCGCCTGGACTTGACACTTGGCCTCCTCGGGACTGTACGGGGGCTTGTGCTCCAAGGGGCAGGAGGGGGGGCCAACCGCGTGCAGCTTGAGGCCCAGGGGACGGGCATTGGGAATGGCCATCTCCTCCAGTTGCTCCGGGGGCAGATCCCAACCCAGATCCCGGTAAAACTCCCGGTAGCAGGCCTGCCCCGGATAGCCGTCCCGGGCCGACCACACAGGCAACGTGGCGGTGCTGTCCCGCCCCACAAACGCCACGGCCCCCGGTGAGCAGATGGGGGCATAGATCCCGTAGCGGGGGCGGGGCAGGGCCTGAAGCAACCCGTGGGCATCCAGAACGGCGTAACGCAGCCCTTCCGCCGCCATCAGCCGGTCCAGCTCCTCGAAGTAGGCGCACTCCGGCAGCCAGATGCCCAGGGGGGCGCAACCAAGATGGTGTCTGTGGTGCTCCACGGCAACCTGCAGTTGGGCCACAACAGCGGAGCGGGGCTCACGCAACAACGGCAGATAGCCATGGGTGGCGCCGCAGGTGAGCAGGTCCAGCACCCCCTGCCGCTGCAACTCTTGAAATGCGGGGATCAGCCGCCCCCGCAGTTGGCGCCAGAACGCCAACATGGCCGCCAACTGTTGGCTCAGGTGCGCCGCAGCATGGTGGTGCTGGGGGGGAGCCCATTCCAGAATCCGCTGACGGCACGTGACCCAGTCAGGGAAACGGCCACAGAGCAACGGATCCGCCAGCATGGCCAGCAGGGTGGGAGAGAGGCTGAGGCTGAGGGCCGGGGACTGTCGGGGGTCCTCCGCACTGCGTTGCAGATGGTGGAGCAGGGGAAGATAACTCTCCAGGACAGCCTGGTGGAACCAGTCCTCCTGCAAACTCCCCGCCTGCAGGCGGCGCACAAAAGGCAAGTGGCCGTGCAGCACCAGTGCCAGGTGTCCTGCTGCCATGACCTTTGCTGCTGCACGGGACTCAAACATTACGCCGCCCTTGTCCCGATGGGCTTAAAATGAACCAACTCACAATGATTCCGCGTAGGATGTCTTCTCCTCGCTCACTTGCGCCGCTTGGGACCATGCGGGCCAAGGATCCCGGGCGCGTTCTCATTTTCGACACCACCCTCCGTGACGGGGAGCAGTCCCCAGGCGCCAGCCTTAACCTGGAAGAAAAGCTTGTCATTGCCCAGCAACTGGCCCGGCTCAACGTGGACATCATCGAAGCCGGTTTCCCTTTTGCCAGCGAAGGAGACTTTGCAGCGGTGCAACGCATCGCCGACGTGGTGGGCACCGAGAACGGTCCTGTGATCTGCGGGCTCTCCCGTGCCGCCAAAGGGGACATTGAGGCCTGTGCCCAAGCCATTGCTCCGGCGGCGCGTCAGCGCATCCACACCTTCATCGCCACCAGCGACATTCATCTCAAGCACAAGCTGCGCAAAACCCGCCGCGAGGTGCTGGAGATCGTGCCCGAGATGGTTGCCCATGCCGCATCCTTCTGCAAGGACGTTGAGTTCTCCTGCGAAGATGCCGCCCGCAGCGACCCGGAATTCCTCTATGGGGTGATTGAGGCCGCCATTACCGCAGGGGCCACCACCATCAACATCCCCGACACCGTGGGATACACCACGCCGGAAGAGTTTTCCCAACTGATTACGGGCATTGACGCCCATGTGCCCAACATGGATCAGGCGGTGATCTCCGTTCACGGTCACAACGATCTGGGGCTGGTGGTGGCCAACTTCCTGGCGGCCCTGCGGGCCGGCGCCCGCCAACTGGAATGCACCATCAACGGCATCGGGGAACGGGCCGGTAATGCCGCCCTGGAAGAGTTGGTCATGGCCATGCACGTGCGCCGCCAGCTTTTCAATCCCCTCCTGGGCCGCCCGGCCGACAGCGAACGGCCCCTGACGGCCGTCAACACCGAAGAGATTTACCGCACCTCCAGGCTGGTTTCCAACCTCACAGGCATGTTGGTGCAGCCCAACAAGGCCGTTGTGGGGGCCAACGCCTTTGCCCATGAGTCCGGCATCCACCAGGACGGTGTGCTCAAGAACCGCACCACCTACGAGATCATGGATGCCCGCACCATTGGTCTCAAGCACAACCGCATCAGCCTGGGCAAGCTGTCTGGACGGAATGCCTTCCGCAGCCGCCTGGAGGAGCTGGGGTACAACCTCACCCCGGAGGATCTCGGCCAAGCCTTCCGCCGCTTCAAGGAATTGGCGGACCGCAAGCGGGACATCACCGATCTGGACCTGCAAACCATTGTCAGTGATCAGGCGCAGCAGGTGGATGCCACCTACAAGCTCAAGCTGGTGCAGGTGAGCTGCGGCACCAACCTGCGCCCCACCGCTACGGTCACGCTGGAGGACAGCCAGGGGGGGCAGGCCACCACGGCGGCCATCGGCACAGGTCCCGTGGATGCGGTGTGCCGCGCCATTGATGAATTGGTGAAGGTGCCCAACGAACTGGTGGAGTTCAGTATCCAGGCGGTCACCGAGGGGATTGACGCCCTGGGGGTGGTCACCATTCGCGTGCGCCAGGGGGACATTCTCTGCTCCGGGTATTCCGCCGACACCGACGTGGTGGTGGCTTCGGCCCAGGCTTTCGTGGCCGCCATGAACCGACTCCTGGCCCTCAGCCAGAACCCATCCATCCACCCCCAGCACACTGAGGTTTCAGAGGCTCAGCCGGATAAGGCCATGGCCGCCTCCCCCTGAGGCAGAGCCGGACCATCCCCCATGGGCAGCCGGGCCATGGCTGTCCATGTGCTGGGGCTGGGCTGCCAGCAGCGCCATTGGCGCAGGCCCAGTTGCTGCATGAGGGCCTGACGCAGCAACTGCTGGAGGTTGTGCAACCCGGAGGGGTGCAGTGGGAGGCCTGACGGCGCCGCTTGGCCAAACACCTGTTGCCATAGCACGGAAGGCGGAGAGTGCAGCACCATTTCCCCATGCTGCAGCAGGGCGCGTCGGCTGCGGCGCTGGGCGCTGCCAATCCGCTTGTTCCCGTCCCTGGCGTCCACCAGGTCCGCGGCAGTGGCGCGGTCAAAGCAATGGCTGCTGGTCGGTCTTGCGGGCTCCTGGCCAAACACCAGAGGATGACCCAACTGGGCAAAGACATGCTGTAACCAGCGGCAGCAGAAGCGATAGCGCTCCACCGCGGTGCCACCAGGCGCCATGGTGATGGGCAACACCAGGGCATAGGTGAGTCCGCCCCCATGCAGGACCGCTGAACCGCCACTGGGGCGCCGCACCAACTCCACATGACCTTGGTGGGCCAGGCCATCCCATCGAGCTGGGTAGACGTGCTGATGGCGGCCCAGGGAGAGACATGGCCACGGCCAGTGGTAAAACCGCAGCACAGGCCCCAGCACACCAGCATCAACGGCCTTGAGCAGCCAGTGGTCCATGGTCATCTGCCAGGCCCCTTGCAACACCAGATCAGGCAACACCACCAGTTCTGCGGGGGCGCTCACGGCGGTGCGGGATACTGGACGCCGTCGATCATGGTCCAGAAGGAGCGATCCAGAACAAAGCCCAGCACAGACGCCATCTGCTCCAGGCGCCGTCTTCCGCTGAGGCCGTGGCTGTGGCACCACCGATCCAGGACCATCAGACGAGCGGTGATCCACAACTCCAGGGCTTCCGGATGGAAACGAATCCCCTCGCTGGCGTGAAAGCCGTGGGGAACCACCATGGCCACATAACGGCTGAGCTGGCCGGTGCCGCGCTCCAACAACAGGGGCAGCCATGGGCAGTGCTGATCCACATGCAGGTGCCAGAGGCGAACCTCGGGAATTTCCGAGAGTTCACGGGGATCCTCCAGCGGGCGGTCCCAGGCAATGGCCAACGCCACCTGGCCTTCCAGGGCCAGGAGTTCTGCAGCAGAGCGGTGCCAGAGCGGCGCCATGGGACGCAGGTCCAGGCGCCCCATGGCCTGGCGATCCAGGTGAATGACCCGCTTGGTGGGGGTGTCCATGGGGCCTCAGGACTGATCCGCGCCAGCCGCGCCATGGCTGATGCGGCGGCTCACGTTGACGGCATGATCAGCCAACCGTTCCAGGGAGCGGCTGGCAAGGGCGTTGACTTCCTCCCCGCCCTGAAGAGCGGGGATTCCTTCTCGAATTCCGCTGGCAGCCTCCTCCTTCAGGTGGGTTCCTGCTTCATTGCCCAGTGCAGGCGAACCCGTCTTACCTGCGGCTCCACAGGCGTTTAGCGACTCAGCGGGCCCCGCCGCGTCGGTTGTTGGCGCCAGCGCTTGGCTTTCGCGCCACCACTCTGGGCGCAGCACCTTTTCAGGAGATGGACCCCGCCCTGCAGGGCGGGGCTTGTGGCCCTGGGCAGCCTGGGTCAAGACAACGGCCTCCCGTGGCATGGACTGAAGCTGACTCCCCTTGGTGAGTTGATCATAGATGTTGACATAGTCCTGATCCACCAGGTCGTCCAGGGCAGTGAGCCGTTGCCCGGCGCTGGCGTCATGACAACTCAGGGCTTCAAGGGCCATGGCCAGCAGGGAGCGGCTGCGGGCCAGCATCGTCAGCAAGCCATCCCGCACCGCCAGGGACTGGTAAGGCAGGAGCCGCTCACCGGTGGTGGAGAGATCCTTGCAGCAGTAGTCGCCAATGCGCTCCAGATCACGGATGGCTTGCAAGTACACGATCAACTGGCGCGTCTCCTGCTGGTTGGATCTGCGGTGGCTCAGGAAAAACAGGCAACGCTCTTCCAGATTCTTGTAGAGGCAATCAATGCGGTTGTCCTCAAGCCGCACCTGGGGGCAACTCCAGGTTGGGACCGGCCAGCACCGCACGGGCCAGACACAGGGAGTCCTCCACCATGAAGCCAAGGCGCAGCACCTGAAGCCTCAAGGCCTGTTGCTCCTGGTGGGATGGCCGCCGCAACGTACTTTAACTCCCCCATGGCAGGTGCAAGGCTTTGGCCCTG
Organism: Synechococcus sp. SB0668_bin_13; assembly: GCA_009836025.1. Lineage (GTDB taxonomy): Bacteria > Cyanobacteriota > Cyanobacteriia > PCC-6307 > Cyanobiaceae > Synechococcus_B. The sequence goes on from VXWH01000192.1 coordinate 14,194, forward strand.
GCAGAGGGCAAGCAGGGGCAAACAGGGCTGGGATCAGCCTGAGCCTTACCCGAATTCTGGATCAGGTCTCCCTGGAGAAGGGGTCAAGGGACCCGCTCCATCGGGACCCCTGGGAAGCTCCCCTCTGGTCCTGTCCCGTTCTTTTCAGAAGAGGAGGGAGAAGCGTAGGTTGAGGGAATGATCCGCTGGGGAAGCGGAGGAGACGTGCTCGTGGTGCTGCCCCTCCAGCACCACCTCCCATGGTTCCCCCTGGTCCTGCTGTGCATAGGGCGCCAATGTCCACAGCAGGCCATAGGTGCTGCTGTCTGGAGAGAGTGCCAATGCCAGCGCCGGGGTGAGGGTGAGGCGGTCAGCGAAGGCGGGGAAGCCATAGGCCGCCTCCGCTTCAAGCCGCTGCCCGTTGCCGGGACCGTCCATCCCCTCTATGACGGTGGGTCTCAGCAGGGCATCCATGCCCCCTGCTGCCCTGCTGTATGGTGTCTGACCCTAGGATTGCCTTGATCACCGCGTCGACCGGACCAGGCCGTGACCAGTTTGTCCAGATCCGCTCCAGCAAATGACAACGGCCATCCGCAAGACGTCCTTGGCGCAGCAGATCTCAATCGCTACGATCCCGAGGCCGTGGCCAGACTCTATCGTGGTCACCCCCGGCCATTGCTACGGCGCCTCTGGCAGACGCTGGTCCCCATCGGGGCTTTTCTTCTGGCTGTGCTCATGGACCGGCTCACCGGTGGGTTCCGCCAGGAGAACCAGGTGCGTCAGCGGGGCCGTCAGTTGTGTGAACTCCTCACTGAACTGGGCCCCGCCTTTATCAAAGCCGGCCAAGCCTTATCCACCCGACCTGACCTGGTCTCGCCCGTGGTTCTGGAAGAGCTCTCCGCTCTCCAGGATCAACTCCCCCCTTTCAGCAACACTATGGCCATGGCCTGCGTTGCCGAAGATCTGGGGGCGCCGGTGGAGCAGCTATTCACCCAACTGAGCCAGGAGCCCATTTCCGCGGCATCACTGGGTCAGGTGTACAAGGGACAGTTGGCGGACGGGCGTGCAGTGGCCGTCAAGGTGCAGCGGCCAGGTCTGCGGGAGCAGATTACCCTGGATCTTTACATCGTCCGCAATATGGCCCTGTGGATCAAGCGCTATACCCGCTTTGTACGCAGCGATCTGGTGGGCTTGGTGGATGAGTTGGGAACACGAATTTTTGAAGAGATGGACTATATCCATGAAGCGGAGAACGCAGAACGTTTTGCTACTCTGCACCGTCATAACCAACGCATTGCAGTGCCGGAGATTCACCGGCATCTCACCAACCGTCGCGTCCTCACGATGGAATGGATGGAAGGCATCAAACTAACCCAGGTCAACGAGGTGCAAGCCCTGGGGCTGGATCCGGAAGACATGATTAACGTGGGTGTCAATTGTAGTCTGGAGCAGTTACTGGAACATGGATATTTTCATGCTGATCCCCATCCTGGTAATCTCCTGGCCCTTGCAGATGGACGCATCGCTTATCTGGATTTTGGCATGATGAGTGAGGTGAAAAGAAGTGCTCGCACCGGACTGATTCAGGCTGTTGTTCATTTGGTGAATAAGGATTTTGACAAATTGGCCAAAGATTTCGTTCGGCTTGAATTCCTGACTCAGGAGGTGGACCTGAAACCCATTGTTCCCGCATTCACAAAAGTATTTAGTCGTGCATTGGAAGGGGGAGTGAGTCGAATGGATTTCAAGTCTGTCACGGATGACCTTTCAGGGGTAATGTACCGCTTCCCCTTTCAAGTCCCTCCCTACTATGCTCTCATTATTCGCTCATTGGTTACTTTAGAGGGAATCGCTCTAAGTATTAATCCAGGATTCAAAATCCTGGGGGCGGCTTACCCTTACTTTGCAACCAGACTGTTGGTTGATCCGGATCCGGAGTTGCGCAACAGCCTCAGGGAAATGGTGCTCAGTGAGAACGCTCTGCGCTGGGAACGGCTGGATGATCTGCTCAGCAGCGCTGCCCGAAGCCAGGGTCTGGACCCGGGGACGCTGGTGGACAGCACACTGAACTTCCTGTTGTCGGACGCCGGAAGCAAGGTCAGGAGCCAACTGGTGGGCGCCATGGTGGATCAGTTGGACGCCATGGGTTGGCAGGTGGCTTGCCGGGTAGGTCAACGGCTCCCCCAGCGTTGGCAACTCCACGGGCTTCAAGCCCCTGCCCCGGTTCCAGGCACGCCCCCTCCCCTGTGGGACGTTCTCAAACTTTTCCAGAAGCTTCCCTCCTTTGAGCCCACCATGCTCTGGCAAAGCATCCCCCGCCTGCTGGGTGAGCCCGTGGTCCATGGCATGGGCCTCCAGTTGGCTCAGGATCTGGCGGAGCGGGGTGTTGTCCGGCTTGTGCGGGATGTCTTGCTGCCCCAGCAGAGTCTTCTGCCATCGAAAAGCACGCCGGCATCCTAGGGTGGCTGCCGTTGCATTCTTCATGATTGGTGGCACCGCCCTCCGCACGACTCCTGGCTCCACTGTTGGGGGGTCTGATCATCTGGATCAGCCCTGCAACCAGAGCCGCTGAACGGGTGGTGTTGGTTGTTGGCCCCTTCAATCGATCCGTGGAGGTGAAGGAGTTGCGCAGCTTCAGCGAGGGATCCGAGCCCCGGGGCTTTCTCAAAAGGGCTCTGAGTCTCACCAATATTCCCCATGAGAAGGCCAGATCCGTACTCGGAAAACGGGTAGATATTCCCTTCACCCTGCTGGGCCGCCTTCTGTATACGGATCTTGGCGAGGCCTTCCTGGGCAGAATAGCGACGATGTTCTATCCTCGCCATGGGCGCAGTGCAGGCGTTCAAGCACTGCGCTCAGGGGCCATTCTCTCTGTTGCCCGCAGCGACGCGGGAAAGCTGAATCCTGTGGACTTCCTGGAAAGCTACCCCAACAAGGAACTGGTGGTTGATGTGCCTCGCCTGCTCTACTTTCTCAGTCGATTGAACAGCATCCAGGAGGTGGCCGAGTTTTTCAGAGAGCCTTTCTAACCCGGGTTTCGGGCAAGGCCCCCTCACAGAAGGGGCCAAGGGACCCGCTCCCTATGGAACCCCTGGGGAAACACCCCTTTTTGGCGAGCCCCTTTGTCCCAGCCCGTCAGAAGAGGAGAGAGAAGCGTAGCTTGAGGGAATGTTCTGCGGGGGAGGAGGGGTTGCTTTGGTGTCGTTCAGCCTGGAGGGAGAGTTGCCAGGGTTCGGCCTGGGCTTGTTGTGCATAGGGGGCCAATGCCCAGAGCAGGCGATAGATAGGTAGTGCTGTCTGGAGAGAGGGCCAGTGCCAGCGCCGGGATGAGGGTGAGGCGGTTGTTGTAGGCGGGGAGGCCGTAGGCCAACTCTGCTGCAAACTGCTGTTGCCCGTTGCTGGTGGCGGGGGAGAAGCAGTGCGGCCATGCCCCCTGCCGTCACGGCGCCCATGCTGTGGCTCAGGGAGAGGGACGGCCCGCGATGGGATGGGTGGGGCTGCCAGGAGAAGGAGAGGGCCAGGCACTCCTCCTCCCCATGGGCGAGCAGGGTGCGGCCATGGAGCTCGGCACTGATGCCACGCCCCGGATCATGCCAGCGGATGCCAGCCCCCACCTCCAGGCCGAAGCCGGTTTCGGCATCACCGCCATCCTGTCTCATGCCCAGCTTCAGGGAGGGGGTGAGAGAGGCGCCATTGGACAGGGGGATGGGACGTGTGGCCGCCAGCCCCAGGTGCAGCCGGGAGACACTGCCCTCGGAGGATTGAAGGTCCTGCCCCGCTGCCGAGGTGGTGTGTAGCAGCACATCGGTGGTGGTGACGAGGCTGATACCTGCACGCCCCCCTCCCGCAGCAGGCTGTCCAGGCCCACGGCAGCCAGCCGCAGGTTGGTGTTGGCCTCATACTCCCTAGCAGCGCCGTCTGGTTCGAGGGAGAGTTGGCCCCAGCCGTAGCCGGCCACGGCCCAGATGCCCAACCGTGGGGTGAGGCCGTAGCGCCCATAGGGGAACAGCCCGGTCAGGCTGCTCCTGACCTCATGCTCACCATCCCTCTCTCCCTCTCCCCCATAGGAGCCGCTGCCCCAGGAGTGGGAGAGGGCGGCGCCAGCGCGCCACCGCTGGCTGCTCCCTTGCCCCCACCAGGGCGGTGCTCACCTCCCCCTCCTGGGCCACACTGTCCTGTTGGCCGCTGAAGGAGGAGAGGACCCCCTGCGCCCCCAGAGGGCAAACCGTGGTGTCCCTGCCGGGGTGGGGGACAAGTGGAAGGAGGAGTCCTGCACCAGTTGTGAGGGGCTGACGGTCTCCAAGCCCAGCGCCTTGGCCAACACCGGCCGGTTCTCCGCCAACGGCACGGCGCCGCTCAGCTCTTCCCCCGCTGGCGGTATGGGTGAGGGAGATGCTGCCGGCCGCCACGCCATCCGGCAGGGTAAGCCGCACCCGCTGGGGCACGTTCCAGTTACGGGAAGTGAAGGTGAGGGCGGTGGGCTTAATGTCCGTTCCCCCAGAGTGTAGGCGAGGCTGTCCCCGTCCTCGTGCGTGGCCGTCACGGCCCCGCCCACGTTTTCACACCGGCCCCACTGTTCTCCACCACCTCACGGGTCAGCGTGGACGGGGAAAACACCGGCGCACTGTTGGGAACGTCGTCGCCCGTCACCGTCACACTGCCGGCATTGGTGATGGCGTACTTGGGGTTTATGGAACTGGCTCCATGACTGATGGTGGCCGTGCGCACATCGTTCGTATTGTCCATGTCGTCGTCCTGACCCTCCACCGTCACCGTCTGTGGGTTGTCCCAGTTGCCCGCGTTGAAGCTCACCGTATCGCTGTTGGTGAAGGCGGTCCCCGCGTCCGGGCCGTCCACCTTCACCACTGTGCCGTCTCCCGAGGTCACCATCACCGTCACGCTGTGGGTGGGCTCGCTGTCCAGCACCACCGTCCAGGTGGCGGTGCCGCCAGCCTCACCTACCGTCCGCGTTGCCTCGCTCAACATCACCCCGGCCGTGTCGTCGTCTGTCACTGTCACCGTGCCGGCATTGGTGATGGCGTAGTTCGTGTCGGTTGATGTGGCCGCATGGCTGATAGTGGCCGTGCGCTGATCGCCCACGTTGTCCACGTCGTCTCCCCTTCCAATCACCGTGACGGTCTGCGCCGTGCTCCAGATCCTGCTCCCCGAAGCGCTGAAGGTGAGCGTCCCGGCCCTCCCCAACGTGGTGTCACCGTCCGTACTCAGGTGTATGCCACCGCCGCAGGCGCCGTCACCGTCACGTCGTGCGTCGGCTGTGTCGCCAGCCTCACCTCGTAGCTGTCCGTCAACTGTGTCCCGTCCATGTACTCCGCCACCGTCGTGTCACTGCCCGACTCCGTGATGATCACGCTTGCGGGGAAGGGGTCGTCGTTGTCGGTGACATTCACGGTAACTGTGATGGAATTGCCCGGAGGGTCCAGCGCGTAGCCGGCGCCCTTGAACAACTTGAGACCGGCCACGGTATCCGGCTCATCCGTGTTGTCGTTTACGGCCCGCACACTGTGGGTCACCGTGGTCTCTTCTTTCTTCAGGACTACTTGTTGAGGCTCCAGGTCGTCCGGATGCACGACATCACCCGAGACTCTTCCTTTACTTGGGGCTTATGTACGTGAGTGCCAAAGACCGCACAAGAGACCAAGTTAGCCCAAGAGTGGCTCAGGGTACAGATTCTGTGGTCCTACAGGGCTTTATGAGAGATCATGCAGAAGTCAGAAATTTTATCTTATTTTGCGTCCAAGTTAAGATCTGTAAGTCTTACAGACAGCTATTTGTAGGATTGTTGATAGTTACAAGTTACAATAGATACGTAAGTGCTTTCAATAGGGGCCTTCCCCCGGAAACCTTCAAGCCCTGGGATGGGGTCCCAAGGGTAAGGACCTAAGGTGCGCCGTGGTCCCATGGCGCAGGACCTTTTTCAAGGTGATTTGACGCCCGACTCCAGATAGGTGCTCTGTCTCAGACTCTCCTCCACATGGGTAAGGAGCCGGTGGGCATCGGAGATGGTGAGGTTGCCTGCCCCGATGGCGGCCTCACTGTCCCGCCTCAGTCGCTCCACAAGGCTTTGGGGATCGTGGTCCAGGGCCGTGAGCACGTCGGATGTGGTGTTGCCCCGCACCACCTGCTCCACCTGGTAGCCCCCCTGGGGCGCCAAGCGGATATGCACCGCGTTGGTGCGGCCAAACAGGTTATGGAGATTTCCCATGATTTCCTGATAGGCCCCCCCGAGAAATAGGCCCATCCAGTAGGAACTGGCTGGCTGAAGATGGTGAAGCTCCAGGTGGGATTTGTGACTGCCGGAATCGATAAAACGATTCAACTTGCCATCGGAATCGCAAGTGAGGTCTGCCAAGGTGCCAAGGACTTGCGGGGGCTCATGGAGACGGTGGATGGGCATCACCGGGAAGAGTTGGTCAATGGCCCAGGTGTCCGGAGCTGAGCGGAAAATTGAAAAATTGGCGTAGTAGGTGGCTGCCAGAGCCGTGGTGATGGGCTGAAGATCAGCAGGGATGGGTTGATTTTGGTGGCCCAGGTGGGCGGCAATGGTGCGGCAACAGGCCCAGTAGAGTTGTTCTGCCTTAGCGCGATCAACGAGGGATAGATAACCCAGACGAAACGCTGAGAGGGCATCATCCTTGAACTTCACCGCATCATGCCAGGCTTCCTGCAGGTTCTCCGACGTGACGGTGGCCAGCAACTCCCGCAGGTTACGTACCAGCAGGGGCTCTCCCTCCTGCAGCGGCGGAACCGTCCCGTTCACCCCGCCTGTGTTCAATACGTCAAACACCAGCACACTGAAATGGCTGGCAACGGCCCGCCCGCTTTCGCTCACCAGGGTGGGCATGGGCACACCATGGGATTGGCAGCACTCCTGGATGGTGGCCACCACGTCGTTGGCGTAGTTCTGCAGGGAGTAGTTGGTGGATGCCGGCGTGGCCGTGCAACTGCCGTCATAGTCCACCCCCAAGCCTCCCCCCACGTCCAGATAGCCCATGGGCGCCCCCAGGGCCGCCAACTGCACATAGAGTTGCCCCATCTCCTGTAGAGCCTCCTTGAGCACCGCAATATCACTGATCTGGCTGCCAATGTGCATGTGGAGAAGCCGCAGTTCCCCCAGCAGCCCCACTTCCCGCAAGGTGTTGACGGTGGCCAGTAAATCCGGAGCAGACAGCCCGAACTTGGCCCCGTCTCCACTGCTGCTGCCCCAGCGCCCGATGCCCTGCACGGAGAGTTTCGCACGCACACCCATGAGGGGGGCCATGCCCAGTTGGCGGCTGCAGGCCGTCAGGTCGTCCACCTCGCTGGCTTGCTCGATCACCACCAGGGGACGCCGCCCCAGCCGTCGGGCCAGAATGGCGGTTTCCAGGTAGCGGGTATCTTTGTAGCCGTTGCAGATGAGCAGGGCATCAGGATTGTCCAGCAGCGCCAGGGCAATGAGTAGCTCCGCCTTGCTGCCCGCCTCCAGGCCAAAGTTCCAGCGCCGCCCCACCCGCACCACGTGCTCCAGCACATGGCGTTGTTGGTGACACTTGATGGGGAACACACCTTGATACCGCCCCTGATAGTTGTACTGGGCGATGGCGCGCCCAAACGCATCATGGAGGCTGGCCAACCGGTCCTCCAGGATGTCGTCAAAGCGAATCAGCAGGGGCAGGGACAGGTTCCGCGCTTGCAGGCCCTGCACCAGGGACACCAGATCCAGACAGTCGCCCTGTTCGGCCCGCGGTCGCACCATCACATGGCCCTGTTCACTGATGGAGAAGTAGGGGCGTCCCCAGGCGTTCAGGCCGTAGAGTCGGCTGCTCTGCGCCGCTGTCCAGTTGCTCTGATCGGTAGACGACTGCCTTGGGGTGGGGTGCATCGGCTCTGAATTCTCGGCCAACTCTAGGGTCAGGCCTCATAACCAGGAGATGACGGTGGCGGCCAGGAAGGCGGCAGAGAGGAAGATAGGGGCATAGCGGTCGTAGCGGGTGGCAAGGCGGTGCCAAGTCCTTGAGAGCTTGCCCAACAGGTTCTCCACCCTATGGCGCATCTTGTAGAGCCTCTTGCAGTACGGGATTCTCTTGTTGCCCTGCCGCCTGGACGGGATGCGGGGTGCGATGCCTTGCTCCAGCAGCATGGTGCCATCTTGTCGCTGTCCTACCCCTTGTCGGCCATCAATGCCGTCCCATCAGTCCCCCGCAAGGTGCCACC
>VXWH01000080.1 GCA_009836025.1 Synechococcus sp. SB0668_bin_13
GATGCTCTCAAGCTGCGCCTCACAGAGCCAGAACACACCGTCCATCCTCCCTGCTCCTGAACCCCTGCTCCTGAACCTCTCTTGGGGGTTCCCCCTCACCGGAGGGGGAGAGCCCCTTGGCAGAGATCGTCATCATCGTCTGATCAGGAGTCCTGGCCCTGGGAGTCCGGCACCCGGAGAAGCTGGAACACCCGCTCCGGGCACAGTTCAGCGGTGGCGCCGATGATGGCGTCAGCGCCAGCAGCCAGCAACTGTTGCTGGTAGGCAGAGCGCACCGGCGCGCCGGCGGCGGCAACATGGGGCGGGGGCACGGCCAGGGCCTTGCAGCGAAGCTGGGGCTCTTGCCGCCGGGCATGAACCACCGTGAGCACATCCGCAACGGTGTCCCCCACATACCCCATGGGCAGCTGGGGAAGGGGGACGTGACCCCTGGCAGCCAATTGCTCGGCCAACTGGAGAAGGCCTGTGGGATCCGGTTTATCGGGGGCGTCCCCCATGGCCACCAGGGGGGGCTGAGACAGGCCCAGGCGGTCCTCCAGCACATGGCGGGCGCTGGGGGGTTCAGACCCGCTGACAAACCCCCAGCCAATGCCGGCCCCGCTGAGGGCGGCAAAAAAGGCGCCATCCACCAGGAGGGGTTCCTGGCGGATGAGGCCGGTCCACCGCTGGAGTTCCTGGCTCACGGCGCTGTCGTCATCCCGCCCGAAATACAACCCGGAGAACACCTCCACCACCGCATCCCGTGGGGGCAGTGGCAGGTTCGGCTGCTGAAGCCGGCGGCGACGCAGCAACTCCAGGCTGGCGTCCCAATCGTTGTTCCAGCGGCCCTCCGCCTTGAGGGCGTCAACGGTCCCGGGTGGGGGCCGCCAGCCACTGAAGTGGGCCACGGTTTCCGTCACGGCGAGGCGATAACTGCGCCCCACATCGCGGATCACACCGTCGATATCAAACAGCAGCAGAGCGCGAAGCGGGGGCAAGACGAGTTGCCGGTGGTCTGCTAGATTAATCCCCAGCGGTCAAAGATGTCTCCTCCCACCTTGAGCGAAACCACCACCCCTTTTCCCGAAACCAGCCAGCCTAACCTCGGCAGTAGCTCCACGTCCACCCCGGCGCCTCTCCAGGACGGACCTGAGCCCTCTGTTGCCACCTCCGGTCACACGCCACGCCCTGACGAGGGGCGGTTCCTTCTCAAGATTCTGTGGCTGCCGGACAATGTGGCCCTGGCTGTGGATCAGATTGTCGGGGGCGGGCCCAGTCCGCTGACCAGCTATTACTTCTGGCCCAGAGACGATGCCTGGGACACGCTCAAATCCGAACTGGAACATAAAAAATGGATCACCGACAACGAGCGGGTGGCAATCCTCAACCAGGCCACGGAAGTGATCAACTACTGGCAGGAGGAGGGCAAGGGGAAAGGGCTTGAGGACGTGAAACTCAAGTTCCCCAAAGTCACCTTCTGCGGCACGGCCTGACGGGGTGTTGCCCTTAGGATTCCTGCTCCAACTGGTGTAGCCCCACCACCGGCATGGCGTCTCCCAGCATCCAGTGGTATCCCGGTCATGTGGCCCGGGCGGAGAAGCAACTGCGCCATCAACTGGACCGCGTCGATCTGGTGCTGGAGGTGTGCGATGCCCGCATCCTGGTGGCGAGTCGGCACCCATGCCTGGGGCGCTGGGCGGGGAACAAGCCCCGGCTGCTGGTGGTGAACCGGCGGGACATGATCCCCCCAACAGCGCGCAGTTGCTGGCAGCGGTGGCTCCAGCGCCATGGGGAGGCTCCCATCTGGTGCGACGGGCGCAGGGGCGGGGGCAGCAAGGCGCTCCTGCAGGCGGCGGTGGACGCCGGCGGCGCCCTCAATGCCCGTCGCCAACGGCGGGGCCTTCGCCCACGGCCGGTGCGGGCCCTCATGCTGGGCTTCCCCAACATGGGCAAGTCCGCCCTGATCAATCGGCTGGTGGGACGTCGGGCCGTGGCCAGTGAACGGCGGGCCGGAGTCACCCGCTCCCTCCAATGGGTGCGCATGGGCGGCCACGTGGACCTTCTGGATGCCCCCGGCATCCTGCCCCCCCGCCTCCAGGATCAACGGGCTGCCCTGCTGCTGGCCATCTGCGATGATATTGGCCAGGCCGCCTATGACCATGAGCCTGTGGCCCAGGTCCTGCTGCAGTGCCTCGCCACCCTCACGCCACCCCATGTGAACCAGTCTCTCACTGGTGTGCTGGCGGGCCGCTATGGCATCACGGTGGATCCCTGGATGTCTCGTCAGTGGCTGCGGGCTGCTGCTGCCGAGCACACCAGCGGCTGCACCGCCCCCATGGCCCAGCGGCTGCTGGACGACTTCCGCAAGGGGCGCCTGGGCGCCATTGCTCTGCAAGCGCCCCAACCGTCGCCCCAGGGGTGACGGTGATGGAGAGACATGGACCTTCCTGCTCATCGGAGGCCGGTGGTGGGGCCGCATTCGGCCATGGGGTTGGACAACTGGTGCGTCTCACCTACGACAAATCACGCCCCATGCGCCTTGACCGGTGGCTGGTGCAGCAGCGGCAGGAGCAGAGCCGGGCCCGGATTCAGAAGCTCATCGCCCAACACCTGGTGCGGGTGAACGGCGCAACAACCCCGCGGGCCAAAACACCCTTGCGCCCCGGGGACCGGGTGGAACTGTGGTTGCCGCCCCCGGAACCGCTGGATTACCTGCCGCCCCAGCCCATGGACCTGGACATTCTCCACGAGGATGCCGAGATCATCATCGTCAATAAACCCGCCGGCCTCACGGTTCACCCTGCCCCCGGTCACCGGGACGGCACCCTGGTGAACGGACTGCTTGCCCACTGCCCCGACCTGCCCGGCATCGGCGGCAAGATGCGCCCCGGCATTGTTCACCGCCTGGACAAGGACACCAGCGGATGCATGGTGGTGGCCAAGAGCCAAGCTGCGCTCATGAGCCTGCAGCGGCAAATCGCCCAGCGAAGCTGCAGCCGCCGCTACCTGGGGCTTGTCCATGGGGTCCTGCCCCAGGAGCAGGGCGCATGGGACGGCCCCATTGGCCGTCATCCCGTGGACCGGCGCCGGTATGCCGTTGTGGGGGAGGAGAGCGGGCGGCAGGCCCGGACCCATTGGCAGGTGCTGGAACGGCTGGGGGATTACTCCCTGGTGCGCTTCCAGCTTGAGACCGGCCGCACCCATCAGATCCGCGTCCATTGCAGCCATGGGGGGCATCCCATTGTGGGGGATCCCCTCTACAGCCGCTGCCGCCGCCTGCCCATGGCCTTGCCCGGTCAGATGCTCCATGCCGTTGAACTGGGTCTGGATCATCCCCTCACCCAGGAGCGCATTGTCTGCTCGGCAGAACCGCCCCCGTGCTTTCAGGTGTTGTTGCGGCGGCTGCGGATGCCAGGCTCCTGAGCACGGCGGGCCGCAGCCACCAGCCTCCGGGGCACCTGGGGCTGACCACTCCAGTGCAGGTGCAGCCAACTGGCATGAAGCCTGCCGTTGGCCAGACCCTCGCTGCGGGTGGGGACACCCCATCCGCTCAGTCGCCAGAGGGGGTGCAGCGGGCGGGTG
>VXWH01000098.1 GCA_009836025.1 Synechococcus sp. SB0668_bin_13
CCGTGCGTTAGGGTCAGCACCAGCAGCCAGCAGCAGCTTCACCATTTCTTCTGGTCTATCGATCCATTGCTCCACCACCCAGTGCAGGGGGGTCTCCTCCTGGTCAGAATCCCGTGCGTTAGGGTCAGCGCCAGCGTCCAGCAGGGCCTTCGCCACTTCTAGGGTATCCGCCCAGTGCAGGGGGGTAAAGCCATCCTCGTCCCGTGCCCTGGGGTCAGCGCCTTGAGAGAGGCAGCGGGCAACATCATCCGCCGTTGCCTCCTCGAAGAACTCCCTGGTATTCCAGTCCGCACAGTCCAGGCATGCAACATCAGAGGCAAGCGACAACAGGCCGGCGAATCCCTTCTTCTGGTCTTCCCCGTTGCTCGAAGCCATCATCTCAACGATCCGTGGAAACAGGATAGGGGGTCAGGGAAGCTTGGACAAATGAGCTGCAAGCAGGCGGTCACCTTGGCCTCCAGCCTGCCCAGGCCGTGACCACCCGCATGAACTTGAGACTGACGGTCTACATGCAGGCGGAAGAGGGGTGACCCCCGCCGCCTGTAGACTGCCCTCAGAGCATCCGGTCCTCCCATGCCTGCATGGTTCCTGCGCACTGCTCACCGGCGGATTGACCGTCCTGCTGGGAGCCCTGGCAGTGATCTGGGCCGGGATCAAGGCCAGTGAGACCAGGCAGCAAGACTCTCTCAAGGCCATGGAAGCCAGGCAGCGGGAAGACATGAGGGAGCTACGCGCCAAGGTGGACCGCCTCATGGAAGGTCTGCTGGCGGCAAAGGGCCCCTGACGTCGTTCCGGGACCTCCGGGAGGGCTTAGCTCAAGAGATGGTTCAAAGGGGTAGCGCTGAAGGCTGCCGTGGCGGCTCCAATCCAGCGGTGAGACCACCAGAACACCGCCACCGCCAACAGGATGCCCCCGTAGGCGGGGCGCAGGAACTCCGACAAGACCAGCTTCTGCCGCCCATCCAGCACCGCTTGAAAGGGGATCACGGAGGTGGTGCGGCGCACCTCTTCAAACGCTTCGCCAAAACGTTGCCGCAGCCGTCGGTCCCCGTGCCACACGGCAAATAGATGGTGAGCCATGAGACCCAGGCTGGTCACAAGGGCAAAGCTGGTGCCGAGCCACAGGGTGTGGGTGAAGCACCAGAGCAGTTGGCCCACCATCTGGGGATGGCGGCTGACGCGCAGAATCCCCGTGGCGTAGAGACGCATCCGGGGCTTGAGCAGGGCTGGAATTTCCAGCAGGTGAAAGGTGGCTGGATAGAGGAAGAGAAAGCTCAGCGCCGTCAATCCCCACACCGCAGGCGCTAGGCCTGGCGTCCCTTGCAGATTCCACAACCGCAGGCCGTCGTAGCGGTGGGTGAGGAAGTAGGCCACCAGCAGCACGGCCATGGGCAGACTGGCCCCCACAAAGATCAGCCGCCACAGCCGGTTACCCAGACGCTGTTCCCCCCAGAGCCGCAGGGCGGCGCCACCGCTATGAATGATGGCGAATCCCAGCAGCAGCAGCAGCATCACCAGGCTTGTGTGATGCACGGAAATCGCGTCAGGGGCGGTTGGGCGGGGTGGCCACGGTGGGGGGTGTATCACTCACCCGCACCCGTTTGCTGGCAATCAACGTGCCATCCGGGTGTACCAGCATGACGGCCCAGGTTTGGCCACCGGGTGTGTAGGGCGCCTGGACCCGTTTGAATAAGCCGCCGGCATGGAGGGCGCCCAGTTGAATGGTGGGGGCACGCATGATCTGCACCGCATAGGGGCTCACCTCCAGGATGCCCCCCGCCAGCAGCCCACTGTCAAGGGGCTCGTCCAGAATCACGTCCACGTCATAGCGTTGGCCAGTCAGCACGGCATCAGGGATTTGCAGAGTCACCGGCAACCGCTGGTCGCCACTGTAGACCCATGCTTCCTCCTCAAGCACCTCCTGCTCAAGGATTTGCCCTTGGCGGCTGGAAACCGCCAAGGTCTGCGTGGCCTCCAACTGATAGAGAACGCCCGCCACCTCCCCCACGCCGCGAACTTCCAATTCCAGCAGCGCCCGGCCATCCGGGAGGGGCTGCCCTTGGCTCACCTGCCATGTGAGGGGTCCGAATTTCTCCTCCAGTCGCCCCAGCCGGGCCATCAACTGCTGGGGATCCATGGTCCCCTCCTGGTTGATCAAGGCCGTGAGGCCTGCGGCGTCATTGTTGTTGAGCGCCTGGTGGAGACGGTCCACCAGTTGGCGCTCCAGTCGGGCCGCGTGCCCAGGCTGGAGCAATGAGGCGCCAGCCAGAACCCATGCTGTGGTGGTGGACACCAACCTGGCGGAGATGGACATGGGGTGTGCCCCTGGAAGCCTCTCCCCTACGGTACCCGTTTTCCTGGGGGGCATCGCCATGGCACGCCTGCTGATTGCCGCCAGTGGCACCGGTGGCCATCTCTTTCCGGCTGTGGCTGTTGCAGAAATGCTTCCTCCTCACTGGGACATCCACTGGCTGGGCACCCGGGATCGCCTGGACGGCCGGCTGGCGCCCAGGCACTACCCCCTGCACTGGGTAGCCGTTGGCGGCTGGCAAGGGGGTTGGCGGGAGCGACTGCTGCGGCTGTTTCAACTGCTGGGGGCAGTCTGGACGGTGCGGCAGCTCCTGCACCGGCAACGCATTGCCATGGTGTTCACCACAGGAGGGTACATTGCCGCTCCGGCCATTCTGGCTGCGCGCCTGGCTGGGGTGCCGGTGCTGCTCCATGAGTCCAATGTGGTTGCTGGCCGCGTCACCCGCCTGCTGGGTGGTTGCTGCAGTGGGGTGGCCATGGGCTGGAGCTCAACCAGGCTCGGCCGCCCCCCTGCCCGCATCTGGTACACAGGGACACCGGTGCGCGCCGACTTCTACCGCCCGGCTCCGTTGCCGGAATGGGCGCCCCGTGGGTCCGGTCCGTTATTGGTGGTAATGGGCGGCAGCCAGGGGGCCCGTGGTCTGAATCGCATGGTGCGGCAACAGGTCCGGCCGTGGCTGAAGGCAGGGTGTCGGGTGGTTCACCTCTGTGGGCGTGATGATCCGTACATGGGAAGCCTGCAGGATCCGGCCTATGTGGAGCGCCAGTTCACGGGGGAGATGGCTGGTCTGCTTCAGCATGGGGATTTGGCCGTCAGCCGCGCCGGAGCGGGCAGCATCAGCGAACTGGCGGCAAGCGGTTGTCCGGCCGTGCTGGTGCCCTATCCCCATGCATCAGATCAGCATCAGGAAGCAAATGCCGCGGCGGTCGCCGCCCTCGGCGCCGCGGTCATCGTCCACGAAAACCCCGATGGAGAACCACTGCGCCGCGCCATCCGGCGACTGCTGGAACCCCGCCTGCAAGGGGTGACACCCGCTCTGGATCCACTGGTGGCCATGGCCGCGGCCATGGAACGTTTGGCCAGGAGTCATGCAGCGGCAGATGTGGCGAAAGTATTGGATACTTTTCACCAAACGTAACGTTTATGAACGTGAACGCTGCATCCCTGTTCTCAATGCTTTGAATGAGCCTGACCACGACTATGACCATGAGCAGGCCAACCAGCCGGAAGCAAGCCGTCTTGGATTACGCGAAGCGCATCGGTCGCCTTGAAGCTATGCCCCTGCTGGCCCTGGTGTCGCTGCTGCTGAGCACCCTCTTCTTCTCCGGTGTGTTTGGGTTCCGGCTGCTGAACCTGGCCTACATCGCCAACATTGCGAACTTCACCATGCTGGTGAGCGGCTGCTTGAAACTGCGGAAGGAAAACGTCTTGCCCCTGGTGGCGGCGGGGCTGAGCGTTGCCCTGTCGTTGCCCCCCTTATGGGGCATGGCTTCCTTCTTGCAACAAGGAAGCGAGTTCATGCACCACCTTCAGACCTGATTGAATGAAGCAAGGTGAGGGCCTGCGCCGGGGTGGTGTCCACTCAGAAGCCAGTACCGACGCGCTTTTATGGCGGTGAGAGACAAGCCGGACGCGGGCTGTGTCAGGGTTCCACCGGTGCTGCTTGGCCCGGTTGCCATGGCCGCACCAAGTGGCCTGGATCATGCCGTTTTCCGGCCACTCCAGCTCCTGGAGACAGGACCGCCGCCCCCTGCTCAGGGGCACCCATCCCCGTAGTGGATGCGGGCGCCAGCCCGGCCCAGGGCATCCACCACGGCAGAATCAGAGCCAGCTTGCAGCGCACGGTGAATGGGGGCGGCAGCCGTCGCTATCCAGGGCGTTGGGATCGGCCCCCTCAGAGAGGCAGCGGTCAACATCCGCCGTCGTCGCTTGCTCGAAGAACTCCCTGGTATTCCAGTCGTCACAATCCGGGCGGGCAGGAGCAGAGGCAGTGGGCGTGGTGGGGGCAGAGGGGCAGCCTGCCAGGAGCAGGGGAATAGCTGTCAGCAGCGCCAGGACGCCGCCCGCATGGTGACGGACGTACGGTTGTGGGGCATGGCTTCCTTGTACGTGGTGGCATGGGCAGAGTATGCCGCCTTCCTTCTCAAGGACGTGGTGACCAGCGGGTGGTTACTGGGGATGGGTGGGCAAGCGGCTTTCAATCAGGCGGTCCAGCTTGGCGTCAAGGCGGTCCACCTTGGCATCCAGCTTGCCCAAGTCACTACGCAGGTCGTCAATCCGCTTGTTTAGCAGGTTCAGAAACAGCGCACCGCCCCCCAGGATTACGGCGGGCTGTACCAGCAGTTCGAGCCATTCTCCAAGACCAGTGGACGGGGTAGGCATCTGACCTGGCTGGCGGATGGAAACAGTCTACTGACCGTTGATCAAGGCGAGGATCAAAACGTCAGGTTGATAGAATAATCCGCCACTATTGAGAACAGGGATGCAGCGTTCACGTTCATAAACCGTGGGAATAGGGAATGATGAAAGGAGGAGTTGTTGGCTGGGGCCGCCCACATTGTGCCAACTCAAACAACGTCCCCCTTGGGCTGTCGGGAGTGCCGCAACCAGGCAATTCAAGGGGATTATGACCATTGGTCACATGGGTGTTGGGCAGGGGGCCGCATAAACGCTTTGCGCACTTGGTCTAGCGTCCAGCCAGCCATGGCAACTTCTTCCTCCTTACTCAGCCTTGCTCGGCTGAGAAGTGTGATTTTTCCTTGGCGCGGCCTCAGGTTCTTTCAAGGTTGCTTTCTTTGGTGGGTCACCCATGGGCGTATTCCCTCCTCCGTGATGCTGGCGCGCTGAAGAACAAGGCAACGGTAAATCCCTCCCCATCAGGCTTCTCGGAGCACCGAACCAAGGCGAGAGGACCTTCCCTGGGGTCCCTTATCCAAAACTCGGGTTGGTTGCGTAACGAACGCTTGCAAAGACGAGGAAGCAGCTCCCATGGTTCTGGAAGAATCCATTAAGTTCTCCCCATAGAATTTTTGGAGGCGTCAATGGAACTGGCAATCCTCGCCCTTCTGGTGCCCTTTGCGGTTGTCGTCTCCCTGCTCACCCTGCGCACCTTGCGCTTCGCCACCCATCACCGTTTCTCCTTCATGGGGTTGGCCCTCTTCACGACGGCCTATGTGGGCATCATCAGCACCGTGATCAGTGCCGCCGAGCAGCCGGAGTTTGCTCGTAACGTGCTCATTGGCCTGCATCTTCCCCTTCTTGTGGGGGTGATGGTGGTGCCAAGGCTGAAGGGACGATGACGCGACCAAGTTCAGAGGCGGCACCATAAAAAATAAAGGGGCCCGTTGTCAGGAAGATGGGGTTCTCTGGCGTGGGGTGCCCGCTGGTGCCTGGGTGTCTCGGCGGTTCGCGGAAGGGATCTGATTCACCCCGGTTCAAGCCCTGGCCGCCAGCAAAGTTTCCAGCACCCGACCCAGCCGATCATTCATGGCGTCCAGCCGATCATTCATGGCGTCCAGCCGATCACCCATGACCCTGATGTCGGCTTTGAGATCGTCAGCGCGCTTGTTCTGCCTGGTTTCACTGGCCCGAATTTCTTCATGGAGCCTGGCTTCGCTGGCCTGAATTTCTTCACGAAGCCTGGCTTCGCTGACTTGAATTTCTTCGTGGAGCCTGGCTTCGCTGGTTTGGATGTCAGCCTTGACAGACCGGAACTCGGCCATGACGCCAGTGGCCAAGGTGGTGGCCAAGGCGATGATGATGGTCACCACCACAATCGGCTCCAACCAGCGCTGCCGCCACGCCGCCCAAGGTGTCGTCACTGCCGAAGGAGCAGCCTTGGCTGGAGGCTGGTCCTTGGGATTGGAGGGGTTGGATGCAGGGGTGGTGGAGGTCATCGGTCAATGCATGGGGCATGGTCTCCACCCCCATGGTTCCCACAGTTTAGGGGGCAGTCCCCCCATGCATGGGAGATGGGGGGAATAAATCCGTCAGGCCGCTTTCAAGCGGACGGTGCGCTCCGGCGTGGGGTGCTGGCTGGCTGCTTGGGGCACTGGCAAATGACCCGAGGGACTCGGGAGTGGTGCGAGGTCTGGCTCTGCAGTTTTTCAGATGTTCCCTAAGCTGTCCAGATGTTTTGGAGACGTCGTCCTGTCTGATCGGGAGGCGTCTCTGATGTTCTGCTGCTCGGCTTATGCCTTCCCTTTGCCTTGACGCCCCTGCCGCCTCCCGCCTGGATCAACGCTGGCGGTCCCGCCTGGAAGAACTCTTGTCGGTGGGGATGGGGGCCGGTGCGGATCTGGTTGAGATTTTTGTGGAGCGCGATGACCAGCTCAATGTGTTGGCGGAGCAGGAGCGCATCACCAGCGTGAGCCCCGCTCTGGGTTGTGGCGCTGGAATCCGTGTCTTCAAGGGGCATTGCGACGGCTTTGCCGCCACCAACGACCTCGGTGGCCCTGCCCTGTTGACGGCCCTGGAGCAGGCCCTCGGTATGCTGGGTCTCGGTAGGAGCGCCGGAGCCAGTGGGTGGCAGGGCCTGGCAGAGTTGCGAGATTACGGCAGCGGCAAGGAGCAGTGGCTCAAGAGTTGCCCCACGGTGCCGGACAGCGCCGAGCGTTTACGGGAGGTCACGGCTGCTCTGGCTCGCCATGGCCGCCATCTCCAGGCCCGGCGGGCCAGCTATGCCCGGGACTGGCAAGAGGTGCTGGTGGCCGCCAGCGATGGAACCTTTGCCCGTGATCTGCGCCTCCATCAGACCACGGGCCTCACCCTGCTGGCAGCCGATGGGGACTATCGCGCCAGCATTGGCCGCCGTGATGGGCGTGCGGATGATCCCGACTTTCTGGCCCACTGGCCTGTGGAGGACGTGGCCATGTCTGCCTGTGAGAGTGCAGGCAGGATGCTTTACGCC
Source organism: Synechococcus sp. SB0668_bin_13 (assembly GCA_009836025.1). Lineage (GTDB taxonomy): Bacteria > Cyanobacteriota > Cyanobacteriia > PCC-6307 > Cyanobiaceae > Synechococcus_B. The sequence goes on from VXWH01000098.1 coordinate 7,221, forward strand.
GACGTCGTGAAGGCTGGCGACTACCCCGTGGTGCTGGCCAATCGCTTCGGGGGGGTCATTTTCCATGAAGCCTGTGGCCATTTGCTGGAAACCACCCAGGTGGAGAGGGGCTCCACCCCCTTTGCCGACAAGCTTGGCAAAGCCATTGCCCATCCTGCAGTCACGGCCATTGACGAAGGTCTCAGCGACAACAACTTCGGCTCCCTGGCCATGGATGATGAGGGCATGGCGCCCCAGCGCACGGTCTTGATTCAAGACGGTGTTCTGCAGCGCTTCCTGAGTGATCGCGCCGGCGCGATGCGCACGGGTCATCCCCGCACGGGCAGTGGTCGGCGCCAGAACCACGGGTTTGCGGCAGCCAGTCGGATGCGCAACACCTTTATTGCCCCCGGCCCCCACAAGCCTGCGGAGTTGATCGGCTCCATTGACCACGGCCTCTATTGCAAGCAGATGGGGGGCGGCAGTGTGGGACCCACCGGCCAGTTCAACTTCGCCGTGGAAGAGGCCTATTGGATCGAGAACGGCTGCCTGCGGGAGGACAAGCCCGTGAAGGGGGCCACCCTGATCGGTGATGCCGTGACCGTTCTGCCCAGAATCTCCATGTGTGCTGATGACGACGCCCTTGCGGCTGGCTTCTGTGGCTCCGTCAGTGGCAGTGTCTATGTCACCGTTGGCCAACCCCACATCAAGGTGGATCGCATGACCGTTGGGGGCCGCTGAACCCATGACCTCACCACCTCTTGTGGCTCTGGATCGCGAGGCGTTGCGGCAGCACATGGCTGACGGCGCCTCCCGCATGGGAATTGCAACCTGGGATCTGGGGATCACCTGCGGCAACGACACGTCCGTGCAAGTGGATCGTGGCGAGCCCAAGCAACTGAAGGCCCGCCAGAGCACCACTGCCATGGTGCGTGTCTGGAATGGGCAGGGGCTGGTGGGCATCACCAGCACCAACGATCTATCCCCGCCAGGACTGACGGCGGCCTTGTCGGGCGCCCAACAAGCCAGTGCCTTCGGCGATGCCCAGAGTCCACCCCGGCTGTCCCCCCAGGCCCGGGATCCCCTCACGCCTCTCCACCATCAGCCCCGGCAGCCAGCGCTTCCCATGCAGACCCTTCTGGAGCGACTTCTGGATGCCGAACGGCAAGTGCTGAACAGCCATCCGGCCATCTCCACCGTGCCCTACAACGGCCTGGCCCAGGCCCAGCGGGAGCGACTCTACATTAACAGCGCCGGCGCGTTGCGCCGTCAGAGCACCACCACCGCCAGCCTGTGGCTCTACCCCCGCGCCGAGGAAGCAGGCCGCAAGCCCCGCAGTGCCGGAGCAGTGCGGTTGGCGCCGGGTGTGGATGCCCTGGATCTGGAGGGCTGCATTGCCGAGGCCACGGAACGCACCATCAGCCACCTGGACTATGCCCCCATCGACACCGGTGTCTACACCGTCTGTTTCTGTCCTGAAGCGTTTCTGGATCTGCTGTGGGCTTTTGGCAGCATGGTGAATGCCCAGGCGGTGCTGGACGGCATCAGCCTCTCCCAGCGCAACAGCTTGGGCAGCCAGGTGGCCAGCCCCCTGCTCACGGTGGCGGACGATGCGCGCCATCCGCGTCATGTGGCTGCGCCGGAGTTTGACGGGGAAGGCACCCCGACCCGGCGATTGCCCCTGATTGAAAGGGGCCATCTCCGCCATTTCCTCCACAGCGAAGGCACGGCCAGGGCCTTTGCGGACGGCTCGGTGGCCACGGGCCATGCCAACATGGGGGCAAAAGTCACCCTGAGTCCCCAGTGGCTGGACGTGGAGGGTCAGCGGGGGGATTCATCCCTCAGTTGTGAGAGCAGCAGTGGGGTGGTGCTCGTTGACTCCCTCTCCGCCCTTCATGCGGGCGTCAAGGCCAGTCAGGGTTCCTTTTCCTTGCCATTTGACGGCTGGCTGCTCTCCGGAGGGGAGCGACGCTCCATCGAGGCGGCAACGGTGGCCGGGGACATCCGCTCCACACTGCAGCGCATCGTGGCCTGCGAAGGGGACCCCCAATGCACCCCCAGCGGCCGCTCTCCCCACATCTGGGTGGAGGGACTGACCATCACCGGCGAAGCCTGAGGGCTTGCCCCATGCGCATTCTCTTCTGGGGCACCCCTGTCTATGCCGTCCCCTGCCTTGATGCCCTGGTTGCCGCTGGCCATGGGGTGGTGGGCGTGGTGAGCCAGCCGGATCGACGCCGGGGCCGTGGCGGCCGGCTTCAGCCTTCCCCCGTGAAACGCCGGGCCTTGGAGCTGGGGTTGCCTGTGTGGGCCTGCCAATCCCTCCGCCAGGACACCGCCCTGAAGCAGCAATTGGCAGAGTTGGCGGCTGACGTGTTTGTGGTGGTGGCTTTCGGGCAGATCTTGCCCCTGGAGATTCTGGCCCAACCCAGACTGGGGTGCTGGAACGGCCATGGCTCACTGCTGCCCCGCTGGCGCGGCGCGGCCCCGATTCAGCGGGCCCTGCTGGCCGGTGACGAGTTGACCGGCGTCAGCATCATGGCCATGGAAGAGGGCCTGGATACGGGGCCGGTGCTGCTCAAACGCAGTCTGCCCATCGGCCTCTGCGACAATGCCGCCGCCATGGCCCAGCGCCTCAGCCAGCTCACAGCCGAGTTGATGGTGGAGGCCATGGCCCTGCTGGCTGCCGGTCCCGTCCAGATCAGGCCCCAACCTGCCACGGGGATCACCATGGCCGCCAAGCTCGGCAAGGAGGAACTCTGGCTGCCCTGGCATGGGCCTGTCCTGCAGCTCCATCGCCGGGTGATGGGCTTCTATCCCCGGGCCGTGACCCACTGGCAAGGGCAGCGACTCAACGTGCTGGCCACAGTGCCCCTGCTGCCGCAGCGGGCTGAAGAGTTGGGGGCCATCGCTGGCGCCCCGATGACCGCACTGGCGCAAACACCATGGCCCCCAGGCCAGCCAGGTCAGGTGGTGGCTGTGGCGCCTGGCCAGGGATTGGTGGTGGCCACGGGAGAGGGACACTTGCTTCTGCAGGAAGCCCAGTTGGCCAGCAAGACACCCTGCCGGGGCACGCACCTGCTGCAAGCGCTCAAGGCTGAAGTGGGTCAGCGGCTGGGCTAGGTAACCCCAATTCCGGATAAGGGGACCAGAACTCCCGTGCCGTTGCTGCCCCGGTGGTATTTTGGGAAGCCTTCACCCCAGGGGAGGTTGACAGCGGGCTGCCGGTGGGCAGAACAGCGTTGCTGTCTTCAGGGATGAGGAGGCTTGACCATGGGCAAAACATAGGGGACAACCCCCGGCCGAGGGCAACACGGGCCTCTGGAGAATTGACCTGGGCCATCGCCAGGGTGATGATGGCGGAGAAGAAAGACGCCACGCCAGGGGCGGATAGTAAGAGATGCAAACAAAACAACAACCCCACAGAGTTGACAACAGCCCCTGGTGAGCGTCCTGGAGAGTTGATGTCTATTGGCACGGTCGTTGATTGGCGGGAGGGGTCTTGCGCCAAGCCAAGGCCCCCATGGAATATTCAGGTCTTACCACTGACCAGATGCAAACCCCTTCAGCCTCCACCGTGGCCAGCCGGTGGCTGGTGGTCACCGACCTGGACGGCACCCTGCTGGACCATGCCTACGACTTTTCCGCCGCGGCGCCCCTGTTGCGACAACTGGAGCAGCGGGGTGTTCCGGTCGTTCCCTGCACCAGCAAGACGGCCGAGGAGGTGGAGCAGTTCCGGGCCGCCGCCGGACTCAGAGGCCCCTACATTGTGGAAAACGGCGGCGCCATCCATTTCCCCCACCCAGAGAATTGGCTGTTGGAAATACCCCATCAACCGGGTCCTGGCGGGGGATTTGTGGTGCCGCTGGGCTGGCCCGGTCAGCGGTTGCGGCCCCTGCTGGACAGCCTGGCCGCAGAACTGGGCACCCAGTTTTTCGCCCTTGAGGACCTGTCCCTTGAGGACCTCATGGCCCGCACCGGACTCTCACCGACAGGGGCAGCCCTGGCGGCTCGGCGCCGCTGGAGTGTGCCGTTTGTGCTGGGGGAGGATCAGGCCATTGAAGCGGTGGAGGCATTGGCGGCGGCCCGGGGCCTCAAGGTGCTGCAGGGCAACCGCTTCGCCCACCTGATTGCCCCCGGCAGCGACAAGGGCCTGGCGCTGGCGGCCTTGCGCCGTGCCGACCCCCGGCGGCGGGCGGTGCTGGCCCTGGGGGATTCCCCCAACGACATGGCGCTTCTGGACAAGGCGGACCACGCCATTGTCATCCCCGGCGCCAACGGTCCCCATCCCCGCCTTCGGTCCGCCATCAGCGCAGGCCGTTACCAGTTGGCCTCTGCGCCCCATGCGGTGGGTTGGGCAGAGGCTGTCGCCACATGGCTGGCGCTCTGGCCTGACGAGGGTCACTGAAGCCAGTCTACTGAATCTGGTCAAACACGGTGAGCATGGGCAGGTACATGGCCATGAGGATGGAGCCGACGATGCCGCCCACCACAAGGATCATCATGGGTTCCACCATGGCGGTGAGGGTTTTGAGGGTGGTGGTGACCTCGGCTTCGTAAAAGTCGGCGATTTTGGCCAGCATGACGTGCATCCGGCCTGTTTCTTCACCAATAGCCACCATGGTGATGGCGGTGTGGGGGAACACGTTCTGGGCTCCCAAAGCAGTGCTCAGCAACTCCCCTTCTTCCAACCTGTGTTGGGCCTGGGCAACGGCCCGGTCCATGACCCCGTTGCGGAGCACGGCCCGGGCAATCTCCATGGCGGACAGAATGGGCACACCCGCACGGGTGAGGCAAGCCAACGTGCGGCAGAATTGGGCGGTGGCGGTCTTGCGCAGCAACGCACCAAACACCGCCAGGGCCAAGGCCCACTGATCCCACTGACGACGACCTCTGGGGGTGTTTCTGGCCATGGAGAGCCCGACAAGGGCCAGGAGCAGCGCCACCAAAGCCGCCACGGCCCACGGTGAGCGCAGCCAGTGGCTCAGATTCACCATCACCTGTGTGAACAGGGGCAGTTCAGCACCCAACTCGGCAAAGACTCCGGCAAAGGTGGGGATGAGGAAGACGGTCATGCCCAGAAAGGCGCCCACGGCCATGATCAGAATCATCAAGGGATAGGTGACGGCCTGCTGAAGCTGGTTTTCCAGCTTGGCGTTGCTCTCCAGAACCATGGCCAGGTGGGCCAGCACCTCGTCCATTACCCCGGCGGCCTCCCCCGCCATGACCATGGCCACGGTCATGGCGTCAAAGATCCGGGGCCAGCGCTTCATGGCGGCCCCCAGGCTGTCCCCCTGGCGCACGTCCAGGGAGACGGCGGCCAGGGCCCGCTTGAACAGGGGGGAGCGTTGCTGCTCGGCCACCAGATCCAGACCCCGGACAATGGGTACGCCGGCGCCCACCAGGGCGGACAGCTTGCTGGCCCAGACAGCCCGTTCCCGGCGGCTGGGGGAGCGCTGGATCGTGAACGTCCACCCCGCTGACGGGGGACGCTCCGGCAGGGCCTGGATCCTGAGGGGCGTCAACTGGCGGCGCTGCAGGATGCGGCGCGCCTTCACCAGGCTGGCGGCCGCCAGTTCCACGGTTGTGGTGGCGCCCCGCTTGTCGCGACAGGTGGCGGTGTAGCGCATGGTTGTCATCAGGTGGGACGCTGCTGCAGGCAGTAGGGGCACTCCAGCCATTGATCCCGCAGCCCAGCGCCACACCCCGGACAATTGAGGGAACTGAGGACCCTGGCCCGTCGTTCCGTGGCCAGGCCCACGTCAGTCAGTAAGACCCGCTCCACCTCCTCCAGGGTGGTGATGCCCTGGCGGACCAGCTCCAGGCCGTAGCCCAGCAGGGTGGTCATGCCCGCCGCAACAGCCATGCGGCGCAGGTGATCCGTGGTCATGCCCCGAGCCACTGCCGCAGCAATCTCCTCCCCCACCGGCAGCGCCTCATAGACCCCCACCCGTCCCCGGTAGCCACTGCCGCCGCACTGACTGCAGCCCGACGCTCCCGGGGCGCCGACACAGGCGCGATGGAAGCGCAGTTCCGTGTCCTGACTGGCCAGAAGCCCCACCCTGGCCAACTCTTCAGGCTGGGGACGATAGGGCACGGCGCAGGCGGGGCAGACACGGCGCAGCAGTCGTTGCGACACCACCCCCAGCAGAGAGGCCGCCACCAGAAACGGCTCAATGCCCATCTCCTGCAGGCGCACAATGGCGCTGGGGGCGTCGTTGCAGTGGAGGGTGGTGAGCACCAGGTGGCCGGTGAGGGCAGCCTCGATGGCGATTTTGGCCGTCTCCTTGTCCCGGGTTTCCCCCACCAGCAACACATCGGGGTCCTGGCGCATGAAGGCCCGCAGCACCATGGCGAAATCCAGGCCCTTCTCCCGGTTGACCTGGGTCTGGGTAATGCCGGGCAGGGTGTATTCCACCGGATCCTCCACGGTGCTGATGTTGATGCCCGGCTGGTTGAGCAAGGCCAGCAGGGCATACAGAGTGGTGGATTTACCTGAGCCGGTGGGTCCTGTGACCAGAACCATGCCGTGGGGACGGGTGCCCATCTCCTGCACCGAAGCGCGCACCGCCGCATTGGTGATCAATTGATCCAGACCCAACTGCACCGTGCTGTGATCCAGCAGCCGCAGGCAGATCTTTTCCCCATGGCGGCTGGGCAGGCTGCTGACACGGAAGTCTACGGTGCGGCCATGGAAGCGGCGACGGATGCGCCCGTCTTGCGGAAGCCGCCGCTCGGCAATATCCAGCTCCGCCATGATCTTGAAGCGGGAGGTGACGGCGGGAATCATCTGCCTGGGCAGGCCGCTGTAGGTCTTCTGCAGCACCCCGTCCTGGCGGAGACGCACCACCAGTTCATTGTCCTGGGGTTCCACGTGGATGTCGCTGGCGCCCTGGCTCAGGGCTTGCATGAGGATTTTGTCCGCCAGGGCCACCGCTGGCGACGTGTCCTCCGCTGCCACGGTTGCCGCCAGGTCGGAGGCCTCGGCATGGTTGTTCCGCTCGGTGGGGTCGCCAGGCTCACCGCTGGGGAGAGGGTGGATCTCCATGGTTGGCTCCTGAAGCTGCAACCGGGCCAGAACCTCCCGCAACTCCGCCGCCAGCGCCAGTTGAAACACGGCCACGGCCCCCTGTTGACGGACAAGGGCTTCAACCTCTTGCCGCCGCTTGTCATCACGGCCTGCGGCCAGAAGGACGGTCACCCGACGGTGACTGTCCTGCCATTGCACCGGCAGGCACAGCAACCGATTGCACTGCTCCAGAGGCAGCAGCCGCTGACACAATCGCAGCAGGTCGTCTGCCTGGTTCACCGCCTGCTGCACGTTGGCCAGGCAACATCCGTAGAGCAACTGTTGCTCCAGGCGTTGCAGCTCCTGCAGGTTGCGGGCCAGCGGGTGGCTGGCGAGGGAGTGACCCGCCAGATCCTCAAGAACCCGGGTCAAACTGTCCCCACCGCTGCGACAGCGCTGAAAGGCCGTGCCCAGTTGCTGATCGCTGCAGAATCCCTGATGCACCAGTTGCCACCCTGCTTCCGGCAGTGGTCCTGGTGCGGTTGGCGTCAATGTCGGGAAGGGCTGGCTGGTCACATTGCCGACTCGTGAACTGGGCTTCAGGCTTCCCACGAAGTGCGGCCTTCCCCCCACAGCCAGCCCTTGTGACCAGGAACCGGGAACCGCCAAGATGGGTTGTGTTCAGCAGTCCAGTCCCTCACCTGTTGTTATGAGCAGCCAGAACCACGGTCAGTCCATCCCCTCCCCCGACCAGGGCGAGGCGTCCCCCGCTGGCGTTGCCATGCCCACACCATCCGGGGACAAGTCATCCCCGGAGTCTGCGGCTGAATCCTCTGCTCAACAGGACGGTGGCTTGGGCAATCCGGAGCAAACACCGGAATCCACCCCGGTGGCGGCTGGCGGTGGCCTGGAGCCAGGGGGAGACGCAAACCAGACGGAAGCGGAGGAAGGATCCGAGCAGCCGCTGCCGCCAGGTCCTGGGCAATCCGTCGAGGAACGGGTGGCGAAGCTGGAACGACGGCAGGAGGAGGTTACCGATGACGGGGAGCAGCCGCTGTCGGCAAGCCATGGGATGTTCCTTGAGGAACGGGTGGCGAAGCTGGAACAATGGCAGGAGACCATGGACCGGCAGTTCAAGCAGCAGCAGCAGCAACTGGAAGAAAAAGACAATCAGATCATGCGAGGCGCCGCTGAATTCGATAACTTCCGTCGGCGCAGTGAACGTGACAAGGACAAACTGAAACTTCGCTACACTTGTGCAGTCCTGCGTGAGATGCTGCCTGTTGTTGATAACTTTGAGAGGGCGCGTAAAGCCCTGTCTCCTGAGAAACTGGAGACACTACATGCTCAAGACGTCCATCAGGACTACCAAGGCATCTACAAGCAATTGGTCGCAGCCTTGAAGCGGCTGAACGTGTCGTCCATGAAGGTTGAGGGCCAGGTCTTTGATCCGTCTCTCCACGAGGCGGTGATGCGGGAGCCCAGCCGGGACTATGAAGAGGATATGGTGATGGAAGAATTACAGCGTGGCTACCATCTGGATGGCGAGGTGCTGCGCCATGCCATGGTGAAAGTGTCCATGGGGCCAGGGCCAGCCTAGGTGGCCAGGTTGCGGAAGCGGGTGTACTGGGACTCGAAGAGGAGCTTGACGGTGCCCACCGGGCCGTTGCGGTGCTTGGTGACAATCACCTCCGCCAGGCCCTTGTCCTGTGTCTCCGGGTTGTAGTACTCGTCCCGGTAGATCATCAGCACCAGATCGGCGTCCTGCTCGATGGAGCCGGATTCCCGTAGATCACTGAGCATGGGTCGCTTGTTGGTGCGCCCTTCCACGCTGCGGTTCAACTGGGAGAGGGCCACCACGGGCACCTGCAACTCCCGGGCCAACTGCTTCAGGCCACGGGTGATGACGGAAAGGTCCTGGGCCCGATTGTCCGAGTTGGAGCCTTCCATCAACTGGAGATAATCCACCACCACCATGCCCAGGTCCCGGCGCTGCCGGGCCATCAACTGGCGGCAAAGGGAGCGCATCTCCATCACGCCGCTGTCGGGCTTGTCGTCAATGAAGATGGGAAGCTGCCCCAGGCTGTTGATGCCCTGGCTCAGCAGGGGCCACTCCTCCTGGCTGAGGCGTCCTGTGCGGAGGCGGCCACTCTCGATGCCCATCTCCATGGACAGCAACCGGTAGGTGAGTTGCTCCTTGCTCATCTCCAGGCTGAACATGCAGACAGGCAGTTGATGGAGCGCCGCCACGTTCTTGGCCATGCTGAGCACGATGGAGGTTTTCCCCATGGCGGGGCGGCCGGCAACGATGATCAGGTCGCTGCGCTGCAGCCCCTGGGTGATGGCGTCCAGGTCGTAGAAATTGACCGGGATGCCCGCCACGGAGTCCCCCATGGAGCGGCTCTCGATCTCGTTGAAGGTGCTGGTGAGGATTTCCACCGTGGAAACCAGGCCACCCTGGGGGCGTTCCTTGCTGACGGCAAAAATCTTCTGCTCCGCTTCATCTAATCCCGATAGTCTCTTATCGCTGCCTGATCAAGATCCTTTGCAGGAACAAGCCGATAGTGTCGCTCTTCGACAACCTTAATCTCGTCATTCTGTAGAATCAACTCGAAGAGTGCAACGGCTTGTGCGTCCATGAATTGCGCGGTGATTGCCCTGCAGCGCATGCCTGGGAACTTCTCTTCGACAAACCGAATGTCCTGGCTCGCCTGCACGACGCTGATTTGATCCTTCCCGCCTTTAGCCTGCACAGGAATGATATAGTGGCAACCGCGCTTGTCGAGTCCGACATAGAGTTCGTCGATCTCGATCTGCCCGGTTCCTTTGACGGTCGTGCGAAGATGGTTCTGAAGGCTGTAGGTTGTGAGGCTCAAGAACGTGTCGATCAGCCTGTTGTAGCGAACGATAGCTAAAAGCGCCTGCTCGTCGTCAAGAGCATAGGTACGGATCAGTTCAGGCGTTGCGTCCGGGATGTTGATCATTATCAGGTCTTCGCGAGGCAAAATGCGATTGATTCTAACCAATCGAAACTTGTAGACGGCTCGACCTGCAAGCTCGATCACCCACTCCATGCCTTCGACCTGGGTCTGGACAATACGTTTGGGCAAGGCTGCACGAAATCGGAACGAGTAGAGTACGTCGCCCAGATTCTTCGGAAGCTGGATATCCAAAACCTTGGCTGCATCTTCGATTGCCGTTCGGGCAAACTCGATCTCAGTTGCACCGTCACTGTAGCGGTCGAAGAAAATTCTCTCGATTAGGGCACCATAGCGATTGGATGACTTAGCCATAAATAACCCTCGCCCTGGTGATCTCTTCCTCAACCTCTTCCTGCTTTCGCTTCTTTGTCCCGCTTTTTCGGTCGCGCTTGCACGGCAGCGGTGCAATGCCGAAATAAGCTGAAGCCTGGGAAAGATCGAGTGTCAAAAGCTCTGTATCGCCTAACGATAAAACTTCATTCGGTCTGCTCGGTTCTATGCCAAGAGCCTCAATCACCTTACTTGCAATTGCCCTTGCCAGTGGAGGGGGCACTGCATTCCCAATCTGACGTGCTCCATGCCACTTGGTTGCATGAAACCGGAACCAATCAGGGAAGCCATGCAAGCGGGCCATCTCGCGCACGGTGATGCACCGTGCATAGCGATAGTGGATAGGACGCGGACTTGTGAATGCACCCCGTGCGCCGTCTGTCCCAGCTCGAAGCGTGTTGGAAACTCCGTCCCGCGGAAGTTTGAAAAATCGGCTGATGGGCTCAATAGCTCCCTCTTCTGTTTGCCGGAAGCGCCGCCGCGAAATCTCGGTGTGGCTCGTTCGCGCACTCGACGTTAGCATACCAGGCTCCCACTCCCGAATATAACCAAAATTCCATGCGTGATTCTTGAGGCCGCGTAGTTCGGCAGCATAATCGGATGGGTCACTGAAGCGGCTTGTCTTGACGGCATCGCTCGTGTTCAAGGCCTCGAAGCTGTCAGCGTCAGGTAGATCATGGAGCGCCTCGACGCATGACGGCCCGAAGCCCAACTCGGGGAAAAGCTTTGGCCGACCGGCAATGTTGGTCGTCGGGCTAGGATAGTCGGGAAGTATCCCACCCTTTTTCACGCCAATAAAGATGAAACGCTCGCGCGATTGTGGCGTACCAAAGTGACCGGCGTTAAGTACCTTCCAAGGCAAGAGGCATTCATAGCCAACCTGATCAAATGTCTTCACTAATTCTTTCAGGAAGGCCTTATGTTTCCCGATTGTGAGGCCTTTGACGTTTTCAAAAACGAAGCTCTTTGCATCAAGCTCGTGAACAAGTCGCACAAAATCGAGAACGAGCTTATTGCGAGGATCGTCAAGAGTTCTATGGCCGATTAGAGAAAAGCCTTGGCACGGTGCGCCACCGAAGACGCAGTTGATCTTCTTGCCTTCCAAGCCCGCCCGACTCCTGATCTCATCACCGGTAAGCTCCTCTACAGAAGCAGGAATCATGGTCGTCTCAGGAAAGTTGAACTCATGCACAGCGCAATGCACGGGATCGATCTCGATTGCGGCCTTCACGTCGAAGCCTGCTTGTTCGAAGCCGAGGCTTAGTCCCCCTGCTCCTGCAAACAAATCGATGCTGATTGGCCTCACACTGCCCCCCTGATCGCTTTGGCTCTTGATCCTAACCAATAGTTTGTGGATCGTGCGTGCTGATGATACATCCAGGCCAGCCTAGGTGGCCAGGTTGCGGAAGCGGGTGTACTGGGACTCGAAGAGGAGCTTGACGGTGCCCACCGGGCCGTTGCGGTGCTTGGTGACAATCACCTCCGCCAGGCCCTTGTCCTGTGTCTCCGGGTTGTAGTACTCGTCCCGGTAGATCATCAGCACCAGATCGGCGTCCTGCTCGATGGAGCCGGATTCCCGTAGATCACTGAGCATGGGTCGCTTGTTGGTGCGCCCTTCCACGCTGCGGTTCAACTGGGAGAGGGCCACCACGGGCACCTGCAACTCCCGGGCCAACTGCTTCAGGCCACGGGTGATGACGGAAAGGTCCTGGGCCCGATTGTCCGAGTTGGAGCCTTCCATCAACTGGAGATAATCCACCACCACCATGCCCAGGTCCCGGCGCTGCCGGGCCATCAACTGGCGGCAAAGGGAGCGCATCTCCATCACGCCGCTGTCGGGCTTGTCGTCAATGAAGATGGGAAGCTGCCCCAGGCTGTTGATGCCCTGGCTCAGCAGGGGCCACTCCTCCTGGCTGAGGCGTCCTGTGCGGAGGCGGCCACTCTCGATGCCCATCTCCATGGACAGCAACCGGTAGGTGAGTTGCTCCTTGCTCATCTCCAGGCTGAACATGCAGACAGGCAGTTGATGGAGCGCCGCCACGTTCTTGGCCATGCTGAGCACGATGGAGGTTTTCCCCATGGCGGGGCGGCCGGCAACGATGATCAGGTCGCTGCGCTGCAGCCCCTGGGTGATGGCGTCCAGGTCGTAGAAATTGACCGGGATGCCCGCCACGGAGTCCCCCATGGAGCGGCTCTCGATCTCGTTGAAGGTGCTGGTGAGGATTTCCACCGTGGAAACCAGGCCACCCTGGGGGCGTTCCTTGCTGACGGCAAAAATCTTCTGCTCCGCTTCATCCAGCAGGCCACCCAGGGGCCGACGCTGGTCAAACCCCAGTTCCATCACCTCGTTGCCCACCTTGACCAGTTGCCGCCGCAGGTACTTGTCCATCACAAGCTGGGCGTACTGGTCGATGGCGGCGGTGCCGATGATGCGCTCCAGAAGCCGGGCCAGCCGGATGGCGCCCCCCACCTTGTCCAGGCGGCCCGCATCCGCCAGCCACGTGGTCATGGAGGTGAGATCCGTGGGCTTGTTCTGGCCATAGAGCGCCAGGGCGGTGCGGAAGATCTCCTGGTGGGCCACCACGTAGAAGGCGTCGGGATGGAGGATGTCCGCCACCCTGGCCATGGCCTCCGGATCCAGGAGGATTCCCCCCAGGACAGCTTCTTCCGCTTCCAGGTTCTGGGGCGGCACCTGGTTGGGAAGGGCGCTGAAGGGGTTGCCGCCGTTTGGCGCGGCATCACCGGACGGCCGCAGCGCCGACGAGTCCCTGGGCTGTGGCGGGTTGGCAGGAGCGGTCACCATGACGGCATTGGTGGCGGCTCAACAAGGCACAGAACCCTACCCCACCACGGAAAGCTTCACCTCGGCGGTAATGCCGCTCTGGAGACGCAACAGGGCGGTGTAGTCGCCGACGCGATGGATTTCCGGCACCTCGATGTTGCGCCGCTCCACGTCTCTCTGGGTGGCGGCGGTGATCGCCTCCGCCACGTCCCCGTTGGTGACCGTGCCAAAGAGCACGCCATCGCTGCCCGTGTGTTTGCGGATTTTGAGGGCGCCAATGGTGGAGAGGGCGGTGCGGAACGCCAGGGCGTCCTGGAGCAGGGCTTCCCGGCGCTCGGCTTCCTTGGCGCGATGATGCTCAACCTGCTTGAGCACAGCGGCGGTGACCGGCAGGGCCTTACCTTGGGGCACCAGAAAGTTGCGGGCAAAACCCGGGGCAACATCCACCATGTCGCCCCGCTTGCCCAGGGTGCTGACGTCCTCCTTAAGCACCACCTGAAACCGCTTGGCCATGGCTGGACCCCTGTTTACAAAGCGCCACCTTAACCCCTCGCGCAAGTCCCAGGATCTGGAGAAGGCGAATGTGCTGCCAGGTGAGATCCGGCTCGAACCAGCGCAGGCCCTGGCGGGCGCTGGCGGGAACGGCATGGTGATTGTTGTGCCACCCCTCTCCGAAGGAAAGCAGGGCCACCCACCAGCAATTGCGGGATTCATCGTCGGTGGCAAAAGAGCGGTAGCCCCAGGCGTGGGTGGCGGAGTTCACCAGCCATGTGACGTGATACACCGCCACCAGGCGGAGGGGGATGCCCCAGAGCACCAGGGACCACCCACCCGCGCCCAGCCGCTCCCCCAACAGGTAAAGGACAGCGGCAAGGGGAAGCTGCAGGGCGAGGAACCAGCGGCTGAGGAACTGCAGCCACGGGTCGTCCTGGAGGTCACGGGTGAACTGGGGCACCATCGCCATGGCGGGCGTGGTGAACAGCATCCAGCCCATGTGACTCCACCAGAACCCGCACCGGCTGTTGTGATGGTCGTGGTGGGTATCGGAGAAGCGGTGGTGGTGCCGATGCAGGCCCACCCACTCGATGGGGCCGTGCTGGCAACTGAGGGCGCCGCAGAGTGCCAACAGGTTCCGGAGCCAGCGGGGCACACGGAACGAGCGGTGGGCAAGAAGGCGGTGATAGCCCATGGTGACCCCCAGGCAGCCCGTAACCCAGTAGAGCACCAGGAGGGTGAGCACCGCCGGCAAGCTCCAGAAGCGTGGCAGAAGCGCCAGCGCGGCCAGGCTGTGGATCAGAACCATGAAGCCCACCACATCCCAGCGCAAGCTGAGGTTCCAGGGTGGGCGTTGGGCAGCCGCATGGGACACCATGGACATAAATCATATTGTACAAACTCTATCATACGAATTCTGATTCACAAGTCAACCCCATGCCGCAGGAGGCATGAATCACCCCGATTCCGGACAAGGGGACCAGAGGGCCAGTCCCCTGCCAGCACCGACACCTCACAACCCCCACAGCCACAATCCCCAATCCCCAAAGTGGTCAGCGACCAATTCAGTGATAGCGATCAACAAGTAGCCAGCAGGGGGGGCGCCACGGCTCTTGATCTTACTCCACAACTCGGGTTAGATTAAGGAAAGCCTGGGGAATGGGGAGGGGATGTGGGGTAATAGAAGGAGTGAGGTTGGA
>VXWH01000016.1 GCA_009836025.1 Synechococcus sp. SB0668_bin_13
AACAAGATCGTTGCCAAGGCTGTGGGCAGCACTGGAGCACAAGATCTTCAGGGCATGGTACGAGAGCATGTGAAGCCGGGTGCGAGGCTCTACACGGACGAAGTCAAAGCCTACCAAGGGATGCCGGAGTTTGAGCATGAGGCGGTAAACCACAGGACCAGGGAATATGTGAGGGAGCAAGCCCATACGAACGGACTGGAGAGTTTTTGGAGCATGTTGAAGCGCGTCCCCTACGGAATCTACCACAAGATGTCATCCAAGCATTGGGGTAAGTACGTGGCGGAGTTTGTCCATTGTCATAACATCCCTGGACAAGGAACTATGGAGAAGATGAGTAATTTAGTGGTTTGAATGATAGGGAAACGTCTTAGGTATCGTGATTTAATTACTGCCAACGGGCTAGGGATCAGTGCAACAGCATGACAGATACAGAGAGGATGCAATCATGTAAAGACGCAAAGAAGGGAAATCCAGAAGGCTCTAAAGACGAGCCAACGAAGGACTACACCTATCAGCCGAGCAAGGCTGAGAAGGAGGAAGAGATTGACATGCCTGGATGGACGTTAGAGCAGGTGCGCAAAGCGTTTATGCGTCCTCCTGGACAGGACTCATGTGACTAAAGGTCATAATCACCTTGTGATTCACTACTATCAGCAGGTGAGCCGTGCCGGACGTGCCCTGGTGGGGAAGCGGCAATTTTTCGAAGTGCCCTTGACAAAAAGCCTGCAAGCTGCTAGAAGTGGCAGACAAGGAAGCAAACCTCCCTATCTCTCAATTCTATAGAGTTTTCGTCATGATTTCTAGAAAATTAACACGACTTGGAACTAATCTTAGGACTGTGATAAAGCTTCTGTCTGTAACAGATCATAGCAAACGTAGCCAGTCCTCCGGGGATTTTCTTCTGACTTGGTTAAACTCTTTCACACGGGCCTGTTGTGAAAAGAGTGGTTGCCTTCTGGAACATGCTCCCAGATTATTTCTGCACTTCCATTATTCTTCGTGGTGCTCAATAGTATGATAATTATTTTCCAATGCAGAATTTACTAAATATCTCATCTAAAATATCTTCACTTACCTCTTCTCCGATAATCTCTCCAAGATGATGAATAGCATCTCGCAGATCAATGGTCCAGAAATCCCACGGTAACCCGGCTTTGGCTGTAGCGTCTAAACGAGTTAGAGCCTCAATAGCTTTCTGAGCCCCACTGGCTTGACGACAGTTAAGGCTTGTGTCAAGACGTTCTAAATCAGTGAGGCCACAACATCTTAAAAGAGCATCCGTGAAATCTTCCATCCCTTGACCTGTTATAGTGCTAATGGTCAGAGAGGATTCTAGTTTACCATTGGACTGATATTTGCTTTGATCCAGGAGATCAACCTTATTGCCAACCCGTAAATGAGGAACGTCTTCTGGAATCTCATTGGCAAGTGCCTGATCCGCTTCACTCCAGCCCAGGTTGACATCAAATAACAAGATAATCACATCCACTTGTGTCAGGACTTGGCGGCTACGGGCAATGCCCAGCTTCTCCACCGGGTTGCTTGTTTTGCGGATGCCGGCAGTATCCACCAGCGTAATGGGAACATCCCGTAGACTTAACTCGGCCTCCAAGGTGTCTCGTGTGGTTCCAGGTAAATCTGTGACAATGGCGCGGTCATGACTGCCGAGATAGTTCAAAAGGCTGGATTTACCCACATTAGGACAACCAATAATGGCAATCCTTAGCCCCCGTTGTAAGCATTGTCCCTGGTAACTATCCTTCACAAGCTGGGACAAACCCTCTGCCACTACCTGTACTGTCTCCTTTACAACTTCAGGATTTAAAGGTGGAAGATCATCTTCGAAATCCAAGTGGGCTTCCAGTTGGGCCAACTGCTCCAGCAACTGCTGACGTAGCACCTCAATGCGGCGGCAAATTCCGCCATCCAGCCCCGCTAACGCCAATGCGGCCGCTCGACGACTGCGGGCACCGATCACTTGTGCCACAGCTTCTGCCTGGGTCAGGTCCAAACGGCCATGTAAAAAAGCACGCTGGCTGAAGGCTCCAGGCGCTGCGGCTTCCGCACCATTGGTCAACACCTGCTCCAGCACCCGCTGCACACAAATCAGTCCCCCATGACAGTGGAGTTCCACCACATCTTCTCCCGTGAAACTGCGCGGGGCTTGCATATAGAGCAGCAACACTTCATCAAGAACCTGACCACTGGCAGGCTCCACCACATGGCCATATTGCACCCGATGACTTTCCCACACTTGGCCCATGCCCCCTGCTGGGCGGAATACACGCTGACCAATGGCCCGTGCTTTCGGGCCAGAGATACGCACAATGGCCACACTGCCTGCATTGGCAGCTACTGCTGTGGCGATTGCAGCAATGGTGCTTCCTGGGCTATTCATGTGTTGATCACAAGTGCCTGAATGATGACGAGTATTGTGATGGGAAGACGATCCTTATTGCAAGCCATTGTCATTGACCAGGGGATAGGCCTGGTGGCCTCTAACCCCAAGCGGAGACGGGAGATGGCGCCATCGGAAGCGGCAAGATCATCCACACCCCATGCCACCATGCTCAGACTGTGGTGGTGGAGCAAGCCACCACCTGTTGGGAGAGGCTGCGGCTAAAGCGGCTGAGCCCTGTTGCCGGCAGCGGTCGGTGTTCATGATGGCGCCGCCGCCGAAGACGGAAGTAGTCCGCCCAGGCCGTAGCGTTGACCTCCTTCCCGCCCTGGAGAGCAGGGGTTCCTTCTCTCAAGCGGCGCATCATTGCACCTCCTGATTCCGGTGTGTTCCCGCTTCAAGTCCTGAGGCGAGCAAGCCCGTCCTACCGGCAACATCCTGAAGATCCCCCATGCGGCGGCTATGGAACGGGACAGCTTGTGGTTCCTGGCCATCCCGGACACGCTCGGATCTTCCAGCACCACCGTTTGGCTCTCACGGAGGAGTCTGGTACTGAACTTGTGCAGGAAATCCAGCCGCTTGTCGGCCACCGTGGCATGGGCCTTGGCCAGCTTCAGTCCGGCCGTGGTCCGATTGCTGAGTCTTTCACCATGCGGCTGACGCGCCGCAGGAGCCGCCGAGGCCTTTTCAGCCCAGAACGTAGAAACTTGGGCGGGCGGTCTTCTCGCCATCGGACGTGACAGCGAGGGATGCCACGCCCAGAGTACCTCGTCTTGCAACGGGGAGCCTGGATCTTGCCCTTGCGCTGGCCCTGGAGCCAGCCCCACCAGCCACGAAAGGCTTTGTCGAGGTCGAACAGTTGAGCAAAGACGTTCTCACCTCTGAAAACCAGGCCCGTTCAGGCGTCCGTTGGGCCTCCTTTCAGAGCGCAGCTTTTGCGCCAGGATGCTCTGGTTGGCTGGAAGCAGCGGAGTCCACTTGCCCACCGCCACCGTCTCCGCCCCCGCAGTGTCAGTGTCGGCGAGTTGCCCCGCGTCCAGCTCTGCGCCGTATGGCTGGGCCTTTCCAGTGCAGGGTCCTGGAGAAAGTACAAAAAAGTACAAAGGCGTTGGATCTTGGCCAG
>VXWH01000026.1 GCA_009836025.1 Synechococcus sp. SB0668_bin_13
CAACAACAGGCCATACAGCTTCCCTTCCCCTCCTCTCCCCTCTCCCCTCTCCCCGTCAGGCTTCCCAAACTCACAAGCCCAGCCCAGGGGTGCCTCTGATCCAGAACCGGGGTTACCCAATTTCTGGATCAGAAGGTCAGAGGGGAACCCTGCCGTGGCAACACTTCGACATTAGACGAGACATTGGTGGCGTCAGGTGGTGCTCACGGGTGATTCTGTGGTGCATTGAACGTCGCACCACGCGGCTTGTGTGGGGAGCAATTCACCGATCCAGTGGTACGGGCTGCGTGAAACGGGCTTCAAGCAGGCGCTCCATCTTTGCATCCAGTCTCCCAGGCCGTCTTTCAGGTCCTGCCGTAGCTCCTTCCGGTCTTCCCGCAGTTCGTCCATCCGTTTATTGACCCCGGCTTCACCGGCCTTGACTTCATACCAGATCAGCCCCAACAGGGCAGTAAAGAAGCCCGATGGCAACCATTCCGTCAGGCCAGGGGGAAGCGCTGGCATGGGGTCGGTGGTGCGGGGCACACGTTCAGGTTACTTTGGCGGTCCCGATACACGGGTGAGGCTCAAAACCTGACGCCCCCCGTTTCCACAGGCGGCAATGGTCAGGCGGGGAAACCGCGACCGTTCCTGCTGCCCTGCCGGAACTGGGGTTAGATTAGCCTCGGTAAGCTGGCCTCCAGCCCTGGTTCTATGGTCGTTCTATGGCCGTGAAGCGCGCCCCGGCGGGGGACACGAGCCTCTACACACCACGGCCTCGCAAACGCCTGGGCCAGCACTGGTTGCGGGATCAGCGGGTGTTGCAGAGGATTGTGGTTGCCGCCCAGGTTCGCCCGGAGGACCGGCTGCTGGAGATCGGCCCTGGTCGGGGAGCGCTGACAGGCCACTTGCTGGCCACCCCAGCCGCCGCCGTCGTGGCGGTGGAACTGGATCAGCAACTTATCGCCGTTCTACGGCAGCGCTTCGGGCCTGACGAGCGGTTTTCGCTGCTCCATGGCGATGCCCTGGCGTTGCTGCGCCAGCCCCTGGCCTGCAACCCCAACAAGGTGGTGGCCAATATCCCCTACAACATCACCGGTCCCCTGTTGCAGCAACTCATGGGCAGCGTGGTCCAGCCGCGCCAGCCTCCTTTTCAGCGTCTGGTTCTCCTGTTGCAGAAGGAGGTGGCGGATCGCGTCACGGCGGCGCCGGGCAGCCCTGCCTGTGGAGCCCTCAGCATCCGTATGCAACTCCTGGCGAAGGCGCAGACCGTCTGCACTGTGCCCCCAGCCTGTTTTTCCCCCCCTCCGGAGGTAACCTCCGCGGTGGTGGCGCTCACGCCCTACCCGCCGCACCAGCGCCGTTACGGGCCGGAGCAGGCTCCTCTGCTGGAGCGGCTGCTGCGGGTGGCCTATGGGGGGCGCCGCAAGATGCTCCGCAATACGCTAGGCGACGTCTGGTCCATGCCCAGTCTGGAGCAGGCAGCCCGGCAGGCTGCCGTAGACCTGAGCCGGCGTCCACAGGACCTCAACCCCGATCAGTGGGTAGGCTTGAGTCAAGCGCTGGCGCTTCCCCGTCCATGACCTGCCTGAAGCTGGAATCTCCAGCCAAAGTGAACCTGCACCTGGCCCTGCTGGGTCTGAGGGAGGACGGCTTCCACGAGCTGGCCATGGTGATGCAGGCCATTGATTTCTGTGACGAGTTGACGCTGGAGCCCCACAGCGGCTTGCAACTCCACTGCGAAGGGTTGGAATTGGCCAATGATCACACCAATCTGGTGATGCGGGCGGCGCGGTTGCTGCAGAAGGCGTTTCCCGAGCGGCAACTGGGGGCACGGATTCACCTGCGCAAGCGCATTCCCCTCAAGGCGGGCCTGGGCGGTGGCTCCAGCAATGCGGCAGCGACGCTCATGGGCTTGAACCAACTCTGGGCGTTGGGACTGGCGGCGAAAGAACTGAAAGTCTACGGGGCCAAGCTTGGCTCTGACGTGCCCTTCTTCATTGCGGGCGGCACCCAACTGTGTTTTGGACGGGGCGAGCGGCTTGAGCCTGTGGCCAAGCCCCCGGGCGGGGCGGTTTTGCTCAACAAGCGGATGGATATCTCCGTGACCACGGCCTGGGCCTATGGCATCTGTCGGGAAGAGTTGGCCCGGAATTATCTCAAGAGGGAACAGGCTTTCTGCAGCGCTCGCCAGGCCTTGCGCCGCGGTGAGATGGTGGCGGCCCTCAATCGGGGGGACATGGCCACGACGGGGCATTTGCTGTGCAATCAGATGGAAGAGGTGGTGGCCGCCCAGATCCCTGCCGTGCGCCAGAACCTGGAGTTGCTGCGCCAGACTCCCGACTGTTGCGGGGTGTCCATGTCGGGATCGGGTCCCAGTGTGTTTGCCCTTTTCGCCACTGTGGAAGCGGCCCAGGCCGCCCACCAAAGCCTGGCCGGCCGCCTCAAGGCCAATGAAATCCAGGCCTGGGTCTGTGGTCTCCGTGAAGATGGGGTGCGCTTCTGCCGAGACACCGGCCCTGAGACCGGGACGCTGCCATGACCCAACCCGCCTCCTCCCCCGCAGATCCCGCTCCTGGCGATTTGTCGCGCCCACGGCACGGCCCCCTCCGCTATCTGACGGGCGCCTTGAGCAGTGGCCTGTTTGCCGTGCTCTCCTGGCTGGTGGCCGAGAGGCTGGTGGTGTATTTCACCCTCCATCCCCCCCACTACAGCAAGCCCGTTGCCCAGAGCATTGCCGTGGGCCTCAAGACCATTCTCATTGGCACCAGCTTCCTGGCCGTCTTCAGCTTCAGCCTCATTGCCGTGGGGCTGTGCCTGTTGCTGGTGCGGGCGCTGCTGCCCAGCCATGGGCGGCGACCCTGAGGCCATGTCCGCTTGCAAATGCCCGCTACACTGGGACAAGGATTGATTTGCCATGACACCCCACGATCTGGGCCTGTTGGCCTTGCTCCTGAGTCCAGGACTGATGTTGTCCGTCCTGCTGCTCACCAGCTTTGCCGCAGGCGGCTGAGCCGCGCCTGAATCCCGCTTGACCCACACCGGGGCATCAGCGTTCCCCGGCCTGGGTTAGGGTCTAGGGGCCTTCTTTCAGCGCCTGCCGCAGGCGGGCATCCACGGGTCTGTGGCAGAAACCCTTCTTTTCAATGCTCTCCGCGAAGCCATCGACGAAGAGATGGAGCGCGATCCCCATGTGCTGGTCATTGGGGAAGACGTGGGTCACTACGGTGGTTCCTATAAAGTCACCAAGGATTTGCACAAGAAATACGGAGATCTGCGGCTTCTGGATACCCCCATCGCGGAAAACAGCTTCACCGGCATGGCGGTGGGCGCAGCCATGACGGGCCTGCGGCCCATTGTGGAGGGCATGAACATGGGCTTTCTGCTCCTCGCCTTCAATCAGATTTCCAACAACATGGGGATGCTGCGCTACACCAGCGGCGGCAACTACACCATTCCCGTGGTGGTGCGGGGACCAGG
>VXWH01000137.1 GCA_009836025.1 Synechococcus sp. SB0668_bin_13
GATCTGGGCCTCTGTCCCACCCCTGCAGTGGCTTGGTTGACCCGCCGCCAGCAGGCGGCGGGGGGACTCATGATTTCCGCCAGCCATAACCCTCCGGCAGACAACGGCATCAAGGTGTTTGCCAAGGACGGATACAAGCTGCCCCTCCACCAGCAGAAGGATCTGGAACAGCGGCTGAAACGCTCAGTTCCCCTGGGATGTCGTGCGGGGGGCAGCAGCCGTCAACGCCATGACCTGCTCAAGGTCTATGAACAGGGACTGCTGCTGCAGTTGGAGCCCGGGCAGGGCCGACGCCTGCGGGTGATTCTGGATCTGTGCTGGGGTGCGGCCACATCCTGCGCGGTCAGCCTGTTTGAGCAGTTTGGCGCGGCGGTGACCATCCTCCACGGCCAGCCGGACGGCCACCGGATCAATGTGGGTTGTGGAAGCACCGCCCTGGACCTGCTGCAGCAGGCGGTGGTGGACCAGGGGGCGGAGCTGGGCATTGCGTTTGACGGGGATGCGGACCGTTGCCTGGCCGTGGACCACCGTGGTCAGCCTGTCAATGGAGACCATATCCTGTATCTCTGGGGTGGGGTGCTGGATCGCCGTGGCGGGCTGCCGGACCGTTGTCTGGTGATCACCCAAATGGCCAACCTGGGCTTCCGGCGAGCCTGGATGGAGCGGGGTGGGGTGCTGGAAGAAACCCCTGTGGGGGACCAGCATGTCTATGCCGCCATGGAGCGCACGGGTGCGGCGCTGGGGGGTGAGCAGTCGGGCCATGTGCTGTGGAGCCAGCACCATTCCATCGGCGACGGCTTGATGACGGCCCTGCAACTCACACAACTGACCGCCAAAAGTGGCCGCTCCCTTGCGGCATTGGTTGGGGAAAGTTTCTATTCCTATCCTCAGAAATTGACCAATGTGAGGATAACAGATCCGCAGGCAAGAGAGGCATGGAGATGTAATTCTCGCCTGCGGGACGGGATTGCAGCAGCGGAAGCCGCCATGGGACGGGACGGCAGGGTTCTGATTCGCGCCAGCGGCACGGAGCCACTGCTGAGGGTGATGGTGGAAGCCAGGGAGGCAAGTATGGTGGAAGACTGGTCCCGCCGGTTGGCCACCCTGGCCGCGGACGAACTCGGCCGTCCTGGCCCTCAGCCGTCGTAGTACATGGTGAACTCGTAGGGGTGGGGCCGTTGGCGCAACTGCTGCACCTCCTCGTACTTGTAGGCAATCCAGTTCTCAATGAAGTCGTCGGTGAACACATCCCCTTGCTTGAGGAAGTCCTTGTCGTTTTCCAGAGCTTCCAGGGCTTCGTTGAGGGAAGCGGGCACCGTGGGAATCCGTGACAACTCCTCAGCGGAGGCCTCGAACAAGTCAATCTCTGTGCCCTCGCCGGGGTCAATCTGGTTCTCGATGCCATCCAGCCCCGCCAGCACCATGGCACTAAAGGCCAGGTAGGGATTGGCCAGGGCGTCGCCAGGGCGGAACTCCAGGCGTTTGGCTTTGGGATCAGGACCCGTGAGCGGAATCCGAACCGCCGCGGAACGGTTGCCCTGGGAATAGACCAGGTTCACCGGCGCCTCGAAGCCTGGCACCAGACGCTTGTAGCTGTTGGTGCTGGGATTGGTGAAGGCCAGGAACGCAGGGGCATGCTTGAGGATACCCCCGATGTACCAGCGGGCCGTCTGGGAAAGGTTGGCATAGCCCGCTTCGCTGAAGAAGAGGGGGGCGCCGTCTTTCCAGAGGCTTTGATGCACATGCATCCCTGTGCCGTTGTCGTTAAAGACCGGTTTCGGCATAAACGTCACGGTCTTTCCATACTTCCGCGCCACGTTACGAATGACGTACTTATAAATCATCACGTTGTCGGCAGTGGCCAACAACTCATCGAATTTGAAGTTGATTTCATTCTGCCCAGCGGTGGCCACCTCATGGTGGTGTTTCTCCATGGACAAGCCCAGTTGGCACATGGTCAGCAACATCTCGCTGCGGATGTCCTGGAAGCTGTCGCTGGGGGGCACCGGAAAATAGCCTTCCTTATAGCGGGGCTTGTAGCCCAGGTTGCCCCCTTCTTCTTCCCGACCTGTATTCCACTGCCCTTCAATAGAATCCACCTTGTAGTAGCAACCGCTTTCAGCGGATTGGTAGCGCACGTCGTCAAAGATGAAGAATTCCGGCTCGGGACCGAAAAACGCCTGGTCCGCAATACCGGTCTCCCGCAGGTACTTCACCGTCTTCTGGGCCAGACTGCGGGGACAGCGCTCGTAGGGCTGTCCTGAGCGAGGCTCCTTGATGGAGCAGATGAGGCTGAGGGTGTTGTCCCGGTAGAAGGGGTCGATCCATGCCGCCTCCGGGTCGGGCACCATGGCCATGTCGGACTCGTTGATGGACTTCCAGCCACGGATGGACGACCCGTCAAACGCCAGACCGTCGTGGAAGGCGTCTTCGTTGATCTGAGACGCATGGACCGTGAGGTGCTGCCACATTCCTGGCAGATCGACGAATTTCAGATCCACCAGCTCAATGCTTTCCTTGCGGATCAGATCCAGAATGTCCTGAGGAGTTTTGGCCATAGATCAGGCTAGAAAACAAGGGGAAGCACCCCCAATGTGCCAGGGTAGGAACCGGCAAAGCGGATTTTTTGTATCAAGGACAACGGTTTTACCCAGAGGAGGGTGAGGAACCGTAACCATTTCTGTCAAATTCGCCGTGGCCTTGGGGTCACCCAGGGCGTCTTGTCAAGTGTCGGTGATACGCTGGGGCGGCCCACCAATTGAGTTCCATGGCAGATGCGCTTGCTGCTCTGATCGGCCGGTATGACCTCAGCGGCCGCTATCTGGACCGTGATGCCGTGGACCAGATTGGTGATTATTTCAGTGCGGCAGAGCAACGCCTGGCGGCGGCAGAGCGAATCAGTGCCGCGGCCGGGAGCATCATCCGTGAGGCCAGCGCCCGCTTGTTTCGCGCCGAGCCCGATCTGCTGAATCCCGGCGGCAACGCCTACACCACCCGGCGCCTCTCCGCCTGCCTGCGGGACATGGATTACTTCCTGCGCTACGCCAGTTATGCGCTGGTGGCTGGCGACAACCGGATCCTTGATGAGCGGGTCCTCGGCGGACTGAACGAAACCTACAAGTCCCTGGGTGTGCCCACAGGTCCCACCGCCCGCAGCATCACGTTGATGGCCGATGTGGTGGAGGAGATGCTGGTGGATGCCGGCATCCTGGCCGGCCCTCTGCTCCGTGCCCCCTTCCAGCATTTGGCGCGGGGCCTGGCGGAGGCGAATGTGCGCAACCGCTGAGCGCGCCTTGCTGTAACGCCTGCGCCGTGCGCCTGGTTGGTCCCGCAACGATTTAGCCTTTCCCCACTCCCCTCCGGCATTGGCCCTTTGTGACCCAGACTCTGCCCCCCCCAACAGCATCCGCAGTCGATCAGGCCCATCGTCTCTCCCTGGCCCCCCTCGC
The DNA here is from genome assembly GCA_009836025.1 of Synechococcus sp. SB0668_bin_13. Classification (GTDB taxonomy): domain Bacteria; phylum Cyanobacteriota; class Cyanobacteriia; order PCC-6307; family Cyanobiaceae; genus Synechococcus_B. The sequence goes on from VXWH01000137.1 coordinate 3,450, forward strand.
CATG
>VXWH01000170.1 GCA_009836025.1 Synechococcus sp. SB0668_bin_13
CCCCATCAGCCCGCTCCCACTGTGCTGGTTCCCCCCCCACACCGTGGATCACCATTACCTGGAGACGACAGCAGCGCATGAGCGACTGGGAGGTGGATTTCTATAGCCGTCCACTGCTGGATCCGGACGGCCGCAAACGCTGGGAACTGCTGGTGTGTGACACGCCAGCCGTGGGAACCCCACCGGAAAAGGGGTTTCGGTTCTGCAAAGACTGCCCGGCGGATCAGGTGAACTCCCTCTGGCTGGGGGCGGCGTTGGCGCAGGCGCTGGACGCGGCGGCGGGTGGATACGGTCGCCCCCAGCGGTTGCGATGTTGGCGCCAGGCCATGGTTTCCATGGTGCAGCGGGCTTCTGAACCTCTTGGCTTGGCTGTGGTGCCGAGCCGCCGTTGTTACGCCTTGATTGACTGGCTCCAGGAACGGCAGCGGACGGTCTATCCCCAGCAGGACGGCTATCTGGCCGGACCACGGGCTGCTCCCGTGCCAACAGCGCCCGCGCCGGCCAAGCCCCTGCCCGATGCCGCCAGGGGCGACGCCTGGGAATGGGCATCCTTGCCGCTGACCAGCCTGAGAGAGGCTGGGGGTTGGCCGGCGGACTTTTCGGGTCTCATTCCTGTGCCTGCCCGAATTGCGTCCGGCGCGTCTGGCGCCACCATCCCCGGCGTGCGTCTCTTTGCGGGGGATCGAGCCCTGGCTGTGGCGGGATGGGTCGCCGGGCTGGAGCCTCTGAAATTCACCGTCAGCGACAACTGCCTCCTGCTGGAGGCCGGGCTGGATCAACGCTGGCTCCTGGGCCGCCTGGACCCCGGCGAGGCCAAAGCTGCTGCGGCCACATTTGCGGAGTCCTGTCAATCCACGGCCGGTCTACAGTTTCTCTCCGTGCAAAACACCAGCCAAACCCGGCACTTTGCCGGCTTCTGGCTTCTCCGTGATCAGGTCCTGCCCTGATGGCTGATCCTCCCACCGCCCCTTTTGCAGACTGGCCAGACTCCACCTTCAACACCCTCAGCGGTTGGACCTGGGTGGGCTGTTACGGGGGCTACATGCTGCAATGCGATACCCTGGAGGATTTTGCCCATGGGTTCTTTACGCGCCATTGGGCAGGACGCGGCCCGGCGGAGTTGGCGGGCTATCTGAGCCCCGGCCTCACGGTTCATCGCCTGCGCCAGGTGCATGGCGGCGCAGTGGCGGCGGCCCATGCTGCGGTGGCTCCCCCCTGGCCCGAGGCGGACGGGCTCGTCAGCACCGCAGGGGGGCAAAGCCTCTGGGTGTGTGGAGCGGATTGCACGCCGGTGCTGATGGCGGATCCCGGGACAGGGCATGTGGCGGCTTGCCATGGGGGCTGGCGCAGCCTGGCTGCCGGGGTGCTATCAGCGGCTGTGGAGCGGCTCGTGGTCCAGGGAGCGGAGCCTGCCGCCTTGAAGGTGGCCCTGGGTCCGGCCATTTCCGGCCCCTGCTATCAGGTGGAGCGCTCCGTGAGCAGCAAGGTGGCCGTCCCACTCCACGGGGATGGCTTGCAACGGCTCCTGGCCACTGGCGGTTTGCAGCCGGATCCCCAACGCGGCGGCCAACCCCTGCGGGACCACCTGGATATTCGCGGCGCAGCCGCCTTGCAACTCCAGGATCTGGGCGTTCCGGCCACCGCCATTCACATCTGTCCCTACTGCACTTTCCGCGAGGAAAGGCTGTTCCACAGTTGGCGACGGGACCAGCGCAAGGCGGTGCAATGGAGCGGCATTACGGGTCAGGCCATGGCCAGCGGGACTGGCTGAAGCCAACCGAACAAGCCGCCGCTGTCAGGGGCCTGGGAAGGAAACGGCATCGGTCCAGGGGTAGATCTCCACCTGGGTCCAAATGCCCTGCGCCCAGTAGATATCCCCCTTCACCAGCGCCTCCACCTCCTCTTGAGACGGGGCCTCATAGACGCCGAAAACATGGGTGCTCCCCGCTGTGGGACCAAGGGTCAGCAGTACCCCCCTGGCGTGCTGCTCCCGCAGCCCCGCCAAATGCTGCTCCCGATAGGGGGCGCGCTTGGTGAGGGCGTCGGCGCAGTAGCGGCCCCAGAGCACGAATTTCATGGCTCGTGACAGATGGCCCTCCCATTCTTCTCTCTCAGGTGGTCCATGGCGGACAGACAGCGTTGTTAAACCTAATGTAATATACATTGTTCTCCTAGACCAAAATTGGTCTAGGAGAACATGGAAATTGAAGTTATTGTGTAGCTATTGTGTTGCCGTCTTTCACCCATCCAGTCCAGTTCGTTCTCATGAAGTTGAAGTTCAAGTCAAGTGTTGCCTACCACCCGGACGACGCACTGGGAACCGGAGGAAGGCGGACGATTGAAGCTGAGCGCGCCCCCGGCTGGCTGGATTTCTGCTACAACTCAGCCGGTCAGCCGGCATAATTGCGTCTGCGCCCTTGCGCCTGAGGATCTCCCGGCCAGGGTCGTCACCAGGGACAGCCCCGTTGCCACACTGACCGGGTAACGTTACGATTCGGGAGGGGGATTGACGATATCCTGTAAGGGTGTGGCTTCAATCGGGACGCCGGGACGCCCTTGTTGCATCTTGGCGTTGGCATCGTCGGGTGCTCTGCCTGCCGGCCTGACGTTTCCGACTCCGCCGGTTGGCTGGAGCCTGTCCCCAACAAGGCGGGAACTGCCGGCCGGCCGGCTTCTTTTTCGTCCACCCGCCGTCTGCTACCGGCGCTGCTGTGCCTTCGGTGCTCGCGCCTTTCGCTCCGCCTGCCGCCGCGCAACCGGGACGACGTTCGTCAAAAACCTTGGTCAGACAACAAGCAAGATCCAACTTCTTTGCCTTGAAACCAAGACCTCGCCCAGGCCTTCACGATACGCAACAAGGACGGTGGCTACAAGCTGACCAGCGTCAAAATGAAATTTAAGGAAATAAAACAAACAGGCACTTCTTCAAGAATAACCGTTACCTTCCGTGCCGACCGTGTCCCTTACACTGGAAAGCCGGGCACCACGCTCGGCACGCTGGCGAATCCCACCATCGCGATTGGGTTTAACCAAGAATACAGCTTCACGGCACTCGGCCAAGGCATCGACCTTGCGGCAAACACACGGTACTGGGTTGTGGTAGATGTTACCGGAATCGATACTTTATCAACGGCAGGCCGAAGAAGCGACCAATCAGCATTGCGGTGAAGAGTACGGCGGCGGTAACGGAGGGGACGGATGCGGTGTTCACGGTGACGGCCGATGCAGCGCCTGCTGCTGAGCTGCCGGTGAGCCTGACGGTAGCGGACGCCCCCAACGCGGACTTTGTGAGTTCGACGAGCCAGGGCAGCGGCAAGAGCGTGACCATCCAGGCGGGGCAGACCACGGCGGACGCCACCGGCAACGATGCATGACCAGGGTGGGCGGACGGCATCATGCACCTGAG
>VXWH01000029.1 GCA_009836025.1 Synechococcus sp. SB0668_bin_13
AAACTCCAACCATCCCCCAGTCCCACCATCTGGAAGCAACTTCTTCAGAGATGCCCTAGGGAAACACTAGGAAAACATCAAAACATGTCCCTTCGGCGTCATTTCCGCAAAAGCGGGAATCTATTCATCGGCCACCATCAGGAAAGTTGAGTGTTCTAACTGTTCTGACATTGATTCAGTAGCTAATCTGAATCTACAAGGTAATCAGTGGAATTGAAAAGGAATCTCTGAAAAAAGCCAGAATCACGCACCATCAGGCTCTGACTCCCCTATCTCCATAAGGCTTTTCAAAAGCCCAGCAAGGGCAAAAAAGACTTGTTCAGAGGTTCCAAAAGGATATACAGTTGTAACTTATGCTGCTCATAATAGTCATCAAAAATTGTTTAGTCTCTTGTTAATACAAGAGAAGTTGTCGCCAAAAAACCTATCCGAAATCTGATAAAATTTTTCCTTATAAGACACTGATAAGATCAAGAGATTTTACAGTTGCCCACTGGAACCAATCCCCAAGCTGGATACAATGCTGGAGCATTGGCCCGGGCTGTCTTCTCCGCTGCTGCCGACGATCAAGGGGCGTTGACTGAGAGAGAATCTGAACCCGGATCACCCCTGTGTATTGGCGCCGGATCCTTGCCGGCTGCCCCGCCATACGGCACCATTCTGCAGCACCGCACCCTCATCAGCAAGCTGAAGGGCAGCACCAGAGCGCGCCAGAAGATTGGACCTGCTTGACGGCGGGCTGATGGATGGATTCCCGCTTTCGCGGGAATGACGAAGGAGGGGCGGCAAAGGTTAGGTGGGGAAGCCACGACTTTTCCTGGCCCCTTATCCAGAACTTGGGTTGTACTGACTTCCTCTCCCCGTCCTGAAGAGCGGGGACTCCTTCTCAAAAAGAGTAGCGCATCTCAACACCGCCTGAACGGCGGGGCTTGTATCCCAGGACAGCCTGGATCAAGGCACATTCATGATTGGGGACGTATGGGCGGCTGTCTCCACAGTGGCCACCACCTTCCGCGCCGAGTCCCCGAAACTGCGGGCCCGCTCCATGACAGCCTCCTCGTCCACGGTAAGAATCTGGCGATCCCGCACCACAACCCGGCCATTCACAATGACCGTGTCCACATCGCTGCCCCGCGCTGCATACACCAAGTGGGAATAGACCCGGTAGAGGGGCGTCAGCCCTGGGCGCTCCATATCCAGGAGGACAATATCGGCCCGTTTGCCTGGCTCCAGTGACCCGATCTCATCCTGCAGGTTCAGCACCCGCGCACCACCCATGGTGGCCATGCGGAAGACCGCCTCTGCCGGGAGAGCAGTTGGGTCACCCAACGTGAACTTCTGGATCCTGGCGGCGGCATCCATCTCGTCGAACAGGTCCAGGTCGTTGTTGCTGGCGGGCCCATCTGTCCCCAACCCCACCGGAATTCCTGCAGCCAGCGCCGCTGTCACCGGGGCCGCCTTCGGGATGCCCAGTTTCATGTTGCTCTGCGGGTTGTGGGCAATGCCGGCGCCCCCCGCCGCGATGCGCTCCATATCCTCATCGGACAGGTAGATGGAATGGGCCAGCACTGTGCCGGGTCTCAATGCACCGATTGAATCCAGGGCTTCCACGACGCCCATGCCGGTCAACTCCCGGGCGGCGGCGTCTTCAGAGGAGTCTTCAAGAACGTGGATCTGGAAGACGGCATCGTAGGCCTCCGCCAACCGGAAAGCGGCCTCCACGGCAGGAAGCGGCGTGGTGTAAAGGGCATGGGCACTGACGGAAGGCACCAGGGTGGGGTGGTCCTGGTAGTGCTCCATGAACACCGCCGCATCGGCGAGTGAGGCTTCTGGTGTAGAAAAATCGGGTGTGGGGAATCCCACCACAAGGGGACCGCTGACTGCGCGGATCCCGGCGTCAATGGTTGCCTGGGCCATCTGGTCACGGAAGTAATACATGTCTGCAAAAGTGGTTGTCCCGCTTTTCAGCATCTCCACCGAGGAGAGCAAAGTCCCCCAATAGACGAAGTCGGGGGCAACCAGTGCGGCCTCTGCAGGGAAGATGTACTCTTCCAGCCAGGTCATGAGCGGTAGATCATCGGCCAGGCCGCGCAGAAGAGACATGGCAGCGTGGCCATGGGTGTTCACCAGGCCTGGGATGACCAGGTGGCCTGCCGCGTCAATGACCTGAACATGGGCAGGGCGAGGCGCACCCGGCTCCAGCAGGGCGGCGATGCGGTCCCCCTTGATCAACACCGCGCCACCGTCCAGGACTGTCCCTGCATCGTCCATCACCACCACCATGCCACCCTCAATGAGAAGGGAACGGTTGGGGGAAACGGGGCTATTGGGGGCAGCAGCAACGGGATTGGGCTTCAGGGTACTGGCCACGAGCATGGCTGTTGTGATGAAAGACCGTACCAGGGGCGCGTTGCCTCGGTATGGTCACCCCGTCGGCAGCAGGGAGCCGGCAGTTCCAGAGCATCCGCCCCTTCCGCACCCCCACCCTCAGCCATCCATCAACGGTTAACGGCTTAGGGTGGATAACCATATTCACGTTTCCCGTTTCGGGCAATCCGGTTGTGGTCACGGACAGAGAACGGCAACTGAGCCAGGAGTTCTGGGCGCGCCGTGGGCAGAGGCCCCGCGCCGGGCGTTCATTCTCCGGGCGGCGCCGGGTCCGTCTTCAGCCCAGGGAACGGATTTTCGTTGCCATTGGCATTGCCGCTGCCGTCATGGTGGTGGTGATGGGGGTCCTGCGGTGACGCTCTCCGGCCACCATGCACGTCAAGCTCCAAAGCCACACCCCCGACCCTGAAGCGTTCATGGCCTACGTGGCCAGGGTCAGCAACCCGGCCAATCAGTCCAACCCGGACCATGGCCGCCTGTTGAGGTACTGCATCCGCCATGGCCACTGGAGCGTGTTTGAGCACGCCTCCATGACCCTGGAGATTGTCACCACCCTGGACATCGCCACCCAGATCCTGCGGCATCGCAGCTTTTGCTTCCAACAGCTTTCCCGCCGCTATGCAGGGGAAGAGCAGGCGCCCGTGGAATGGGCCATGCCCCAGCTTCGCAGCCCCCACCCGAAAGACCGCCAGGCATCCCTGGATACACTGCCCCCCGACGTGGTGCGCCACTGGCAGGGCAAAATCCAGGCCCAGCTTGATGCCGCCCACCACCTCTATCGCCAGTTGCTGGCCGCGGGCGTTGCCAGGGAGTGCGCCCGTGCGGTGCTGCCGGTGGCCACCACCACCACCCTCTACATGACCGGCAACTGCCGCAGTTGGATCCACTACATCGCACTGCGGAGTCAGCCTGGCACCCAGGCGGAGCACCGGGCTGTCGCCCTGGAGGCCCAGGACATTTTTCGGACAGTGTTTCCCACCTGCGGCGCCGTGCTGGATGCCTTGGGCTGGACCACCTGAAGGACCCGGCCTCAGATGCTGCTCTCTCTTACCTGGCTCCAGTGGATTCACCGGATGCGCCAATGGATGAATCCATCTTCATGCGAAGGATGCGGAGCGCCGCCATGGCGGCGCCATAGCCGTTGTCGATATTCACCACACAGAGGCCGGGGGCGCAACTGGCCAGCATCCCCACACACGCTGCATGGCCGCCGGCGCTCACGCCGTAGCCCACGGAAACAGGAACAGCAATGACCGGTTGGGGCAGGAGACCGGCCACCACCGTCGGCAGCGAGCCTTCCATCCCGGCACAGACAATCAACACCGGAAACCGGACCAGGTGATCCAGCCGGGCCATGAGGCGATGCAGCCCCGCCACGCCCACGTCCGCGATCAACTCCGCCTCCACCCCATGGCAGGCCAGGGCGATGGACGCCTCCGCTGCCACGGGCAGATCACTGCTGCCCCCTGTCAGGATGGCCAGCCGGTGCCATGGGGTGGAAGGCAGGGGGCCCATGGTGATGCACCGGGCCTGGGGGTGGTAACACAGTTCGGGGAGTTGCTGGCGCACGGCCCCGGCTTTGATTTCCTCCACCCGGGTCACCAGCAGGGGTTGACCGGCGGCGGCAAAGCGGCGGGCAGCCGCCAGGATCTGCTCAACCGTCTTGTCTGCTCCCCAGACCGCCTCCACCATGCCCAGGCGGCGGCGGCGGTCCAGATCCAGGTTCAGACTCCTGTTCCCATGGGTCATGGCGGCCATCTGGGTGGTTCCTGGACCAGAAGCGCCGCGGCCGAGCAGGACATCCCCTCCTCGCGACCCTCCGGGCCAAGCTTTTCGTTGGTGGTGGCTTTCACGCCCACGCGGTCCGGGGTGATGGCCAACTGGGTGGCCATGTTGGCGGCCATGGCGGCAACATGGGGCCGCAGACGGGGGCGTTCAGCCACCAGCACGGTGTCCACGTTCACCACCCGCCAGCCCTTCTCCCGCACCAGCAACCCCACCTGCCGGAGCAACGCCAGGCTGTTGGCGCCCCGCCACCGGGGATCGTCAGGGGGGAAATAGCGGCCGATGTCCCCCAGGGCCAGGGCCCCCAGCAGGGCGTCCATCACGGCATGGACCAGCACATCCGCGTCACTGTGGCCGTCCAGACCCAGGGGATGATCGATGGTCACCCCCCCCAGGATCAGGGGTCGTCCCGCCACCAGGCGATGAATGTCGTAACCATGACCGATGCGAAGGTTCATGGGCTGCCGCTGGACAAGGTCATGGTGTCATGGTTCCGGACGGGGCCGCAGCAACTCGGGGCGGCGCTGGCGGGTGCGCTGTTCCCGCTGGGTCTGGCGCCAACGGGAAATGGCGCCATGGTCGCCGCTGCACAACACTGCAGGCACGTCCATCCCCCGGAACACCCGGGGGCGGGTGTAGTGGGGGTACTCCAGCAAACCCTGGCAGAAACTTTCCTGCCGGAGGGATTCAGCCCGTCCCACGGTGCCGTGTCGCAGTCGCAGCACCGCATTGATCACAGCCATGGCGGGGATTTCCCCACCGGTGAGCACCACGTCCCCCACACACAACTCCTCATCCGCCAGCGAGCGGATGCGTTCATCGATGCCCTCATAGTGGCCACAGACAATCACCAGTTGGTCATGGTTGGCGGCGAGGCGCTGAGCGTCAGCCTGGCGGAAGGGGCGGCCCTGGGGACACATGAGCAGCACCCGGCGACAGTGGCCAACCGGAATCGACTCCACCGCGGCAAAGACGGGTTCAGGCTTGAGCACCATGCCTGCTCCACCGCCGTAGGGACTGTCGTCCACCTTGTGGTGCGGACCTGGCGCAAAATCCCGGGGATTGTGGGTGTAAAGCTCCGCCAGACCCGCCGTGAAGGCCCGCCCGATGACGCCCAGGTCGTACAGCATGGGGAAAGACTGGGGAAACAGGCTGACCACGTCCAGCCGCAAGGGCGCCTGTGGTTGCCGCTCATCCATCATCTCTGCAGACGGCGGATTTCAGAGTAGAAAGCGCAGGCCTGCACCGCTGCCGGGTTTTTTTTGCAGGAGACGGTGCGGCTGCGGAGGCGCAGGTTGGCCTTGCTGAACCAGATGCGCTCCTCGAACTGCTGATCACCACTGCACCAAGTGAGTTGCAGAACATGATCCCGATCAAACCGCCAGCGCCCACGACGGCCGTCGCTGCCCGCAAAATCCCCTTCCCGATCCCGGGCCGCGCCCACCATGTGCAGTTGGAAATCCGGCTGCTGGGGGCCATGGAGGCGCAACACCCCCAGTTCAGGCCCTGGCTCCGCCGGCTGCCAACTGAACGCCAACTGGGCGGATTCGCTCCGGTCCCAGCCTTCCTCCTCGCGGCTGACGGTCACCAGGGTGCGTAAGCTCAGCCAGCGGCCTGCGCAACGCTCCAGCAACTCCTGCACCGTGACGGGCGGTTGGAAGGGTGCGGGTGCGGGGCTTGGGGCGGGCACAACACTGTTGGGCGGGATTCACCCCCCATCCTCACCCATTGCCGTAACCCAGCTCCGCCAGGCGTCCCGGGTGGCGGCGCCAGTGGGGAGACACCTTGACAAACAACTCCAGGTGAACAGGGCCGGCAATCAAGGTCTGCATCTGCAACCGTGCGGCGGTGCCGATGGCTTTCAACATGGCGCCCCCTTTGCCGATCAGGATCCCCTTCTGGCTACTCCGCTCCACAAGCACCACAGCGGTGACGCGGGTGCAGTGACGTTCTTCCCGGATGTCGTCAATGCGCACAGCCACGCTGTGGGGCACCTCTTCACGGGTCAGATGCAACACCTGTTCGCGGATCTGCTCCGCCAGCAGCAGGCGCTCCGGCTGATCACTGACGGCATGGGGCGGGTAAAGGTGGGGCCCCTCCGGTAGACGTTGGCTCAGACCCTCCACCAACTGTTCACAGCCAGCGCCATGCAAGGCGCTGAAACCAAAGAACGGACAACCGCCCACCAGGCTACGGTAGCTGCGCTGCAATTGTGCGGCCCGCCTGGGGGGGACCAGGTCCTGCTTGTTGAGACCCACCACCAACGGCGCGGCACAGTGGCGCAGCAGTTGGGTGATGTAGGCATCCCCCTGACCGGGTGGCGTGCTGCCGTCCATGAGCAGTAACACCACATCCACCTCGCCAATGGTGGAACGGGCCACCTTGACCAGGTGCTCCCCCAGCAGGTGGTGGGGCTTATGAATGCCGGGGGTATCCAGCAGCACCAATTGGGCCGTGGCGCGGGTCAGGATGCCCCGCAGGCGGTTGCGGGTTGTCTGGGCCACAGGGGAGGTGATGGCCACCTTGTGACCCACCAACTGGTTGAGCAGGGTGGACTTGCCCACGTTGGGGCGCCCAATCAGAGCCACGAAGCCGGAGCGATACCCTGGAGGCGTTGAAGTGAAAGCCTGTTGGCCGCCCTGAGGCGTCAGGGGTCTGTCTTGGGACCGGGCTTCTTGAGACCGGGATTGGGAATTGGGCAAGAGCACGTAGTCTCCCGGTTCCCAGCCTGCCCGCCCCTGCAAGGAAGTGGGCTGCGGTTCACCCACCTTGTGGCATCTTGTGGCAGAGTCCCGAGCCTGCGGGCCATGGTGAGAGATCTGCAGTGAGCCGCATGCGCCAGGAGCAACCCCTGTCCTTTGCCGAAGCCATCAACCGCACGGAACTCTGGCTGCGGCAATGGCAGGCGGGCGCCATGGGCACTGAGGCGTTGGCCCAACGGTTCGCAGGTCTGCTGACCTGTGCCGACGGCCGCCGCGGCTTTTTTGTGGTGGCCCTGGCGGGACCCAGCCCCTTGCTGGATCACCCTCCCACCCCCATCGTTGAGCAACTCCAACGTGGTGGGACGTTGGTGGTGGATCTGGTGGTGCGCAATCTGGCCATGGGGACCGCCATGGCCCTTGAGCACCAGCGACAGGGACACGGGGAGCAGGCCAAGGGATCTCTGCGGGTGCAACGGCGCGCCCAGGGCCTCCTGGCGCAGCTTGATCCCCTGGCTGTCCGCCACCGTCTCGAGCAACTGCTGGCGGCAACCGAGGGGCAGGGTGCGGACGTGGCGTTTCTGGAGCGCTGGAACTATGACGCCGCCCAGCGCCAGGCCATTGGCCGGGTTGTGGCGGCCACCCAGCGCCGCCTGGCTTAGGGGCGCCCGGCTTGGCCCTTCTTGAGGGCTTTATTTCCTCGGGCTTCTATGGGGGAAACACCGGGCCGCTCAACACAGCCAACCGCCCCTGATCGGCCATGCGCAACTGGAGATGCCAAGCGCCCTGGGGCCACTGGCTCAGGCGTTCCGGCCATTCCACCGCCAGCAGCGCCCCCTGGTCGTGGGCCAGCTCTTCCTCTTCCCAGAACAACTGGTCAGCGATGCCGGGCTGCTCCAGGCGGTAAAGGTCCAGATGGACCAATATCCGGGATTGATTGCGCCATTGCCCTCGGTAGTGCTGGGCCAGGGCAAAGGTGGGGCTGGTGATGGGTTCCCCAATGGCCAGGGCCAGGGCAAGACCGCCCACCAGACAGGTTTTGCCTGCACCCAGAGGACCCTGCAGCAGCAACACGACCACACCGCCTGCTGCGCCAGAGGCCAACAACTCCCCGGCCAGACGCCGCCCATAGGCCTGGGTGGCCTGGGCATCGGGGAGGGGAGTGGGGTTCACGTTTCCTTGCGTCTCTTCGCCAGTCTGCAACCCGAAGGTTGCGCAAATGATCCAGCGCGGCAGTGCTGCCCATCCGGCTAGCGTGCGTTGTCTGGAGTTCAGCCCTTGCTGTCTCAACTCCAGGCCACTCTTGAGGGACGTGTCCCCATGCCTGCCTCCACCCCAACGCCAAACCCTGCTGTAGAGACCCTATCCCCACCCTATGTGGTGGCTGATATCAACCTGGCGGACTGGGGCCGCAAGGAGATCCGCATTGCGGAAACAGAGATGCCTGGTCTGATGGCGGTGCGCCGTCAGTATGGCCCTGAGCAGCCGCTGCGGGGCGCCCGCATCTGCGGCAGCCTGCACATGACCATCCAGACCGCCGTTTTGATTGAAACCCTGGTGGCCCTGGGGGCTGAGGTGCGGTGGGCCTCCTGCAACATCTTCTCCACCCAGGATCATGCGGCGGCGGCCATGGCCGCCCGGGGCATCCCTGTCTTTGCGTTCAAGGGGGAATCTCTGGAGGAGTACTGGGCATTCACCCACCGGATCATGGAGTGGCGGGACGGGGGCGCCCCCAACATGATCCTTGACGACGGCGGCGATGCCACCGGCCTGATCCTGCTGGGTTGTCGGGCCCGGCAGGATCCCACTGTGTTGAACAACCCCGGCAATGTCGAAGAGCGGGTCCTGTTTGCCGCCGTCCGTCAGCGGCTGGAGCGGGATCCCGGCTTCTATGGACGGATTGCCGACAACATTCGCGGGGTGACCGAAGAGACCACCACCGGCGTGGCCCGTCTCTATCGCCTCCAGAAGCGGGGCGCCCTCCCTTTTCCCGCCATCAACGTCAACGACTCTGTTACCAAGAGCAAGTTCGATAACCTCTATGGCTGTCGGGAATCCCTGGTGGACGGCATCAAACGGGCCACGGACGTGATGATTGCAGGCAAAGTCGCCCTGGTGGTTGGTTATGGCGACGTGGGCAAGGGGTCAGCCCAATCCCTGCGGGGCCTGGGCGCAACTGTGATGATTGCCGAGGTGGACCCCATTTGCGCGCTCCAGGCCGCCATGGAGGGTTACCGGGTTGTCCGTGTGGAGGATGTCTGCGACACGGTCGATATTATTGTCACGGCAACGGGTAACATTAATGTCCTCACCCGTCCCCACATGGAGCGACTCAAAAATGAGACAATCATCTGCAATATCGGCCACTTTGATAACGAAATTGATGTGGCTTCCCTGGCTGACTTGCAATGGGAAAACATAAAATCCCAAGTGGATCATGTGATCTTTCCCGATGGCAAGCGTATTATTCTGCTGGCCCAGGGACGGTTGGTAAACCTGGGCTGTGCCACAGGACATCCCAGTTTTGTGATGTCCAACTCCTTTACCAATCAGGTGTTGGCCCAGATCGAGTTGTTCCGCAACAGCGAGCAGTACGGTAAACAAGTGCATCTGCTGCCCAGATCATTGGACGAGATGGTGGCCCGCTTGCACCTGGAGCGCATTGGCGCCCACCTCACTCGGCTCACCTCTGAACAGGCTGAATACATCGGTGTGCCGATCCATGGCCCGTTCAAGCCTGAGCACTACCGCTATTGAGGGTTGGAATCCATGGATCCGGGTGCTTTGCTGACAACCCTGCCCCGCCTCATTGAAGAGGCGGTGGCCGCATCTCCACTGCTGGGTTACGGGGCCATTTTTACGGCCATGCTCCTGGAAAATATTTTCCCCCCCATCCCGTCGGAGTTGATCATGCCCCTGGGTGGGTTCTATGTGCAGCAGGGGATGCTGCAGTTGGTCCCCGTGGTGCTGGCGGGGGTGCTGGGCGCGGTGGCGGGTGCTCTGCCCTGGTACGGCCTTGGCCGACTGGTGAATGAGCGGCGGCTTGAGGCCTGGCTGCAGCGCCATGGACGCTGGCTGGGCATTTCCGTCAATGAACTGGGACGCACCCGCACCTGGTTTGAACGCCATGGCAGCGCTGTGGTGTTCTGGGGGCGCCTGGTGCCGGGAATTCGCACCTTGATTTCCGTCCCCGCGGGTGTTGAGCTGATGCCTCTGCCCCCGTTTCTGCTGTGGACCACCCTGGGCAGCATCCTGTGGACCACCCTGCTGACCGTGGCCGGCATGGCGCTGGGGAGGGGGTATGAACAGGTGGAGATATGGCTGGAACCTGTCTCCGCCGCCGTCAAGGTGATCCTGGTCTTGATTCTGCTGGGCCTGGCTGTCTTTGTGGGGCTGCGGATGCTGCGTCGCGCCCGCAACTCCCACCTCTGAGGAACGGAGCTAAGCCCTGAGAGACCTAAAAGGGTGCCTCTTCGCTTGTGCCGGCAGAATCAGGCTCTGCTGCGTCCATGGGCGCAGCGTTATCCCGCCGTGAACCCAGCAACTCCAGCCGATCCACACGGATCACGGGTTTGGAGCGGTCTTCACCGCTGTTGCGGTCCTTCCAGTGGTCCAGCTTGAGGGAGCCGACGATCCCCAGAAGGGACCCCTTTTTCACGTAGTCCGCGGCGATCTGGGCTGTGCGACCCCAGATTTCAAGATTGAACCAGTCGGGTTCCTCGTCCCGGCTGCGGCGATTGACCGCGAGGGTGAGATTGGCCACCATTGTTCCCGATTCGAAGTAGCGAACCTCGGGGTCGCGGCCGGCCCGGCCGACGAGGGTGATGGAGTTGACGCTCATGGTGCAGTACTTCCTGACGAGTGAGTTGTAAGGCTGGGTCAGCCGTTGTCCGGGCTGCCCCTCCAAGGGTTCCCCCACAGTTGGATATGTCGCAGGCTATCCGGCTGGCCTTATGATGGGAAGGTCACAGTTCCTTGCGCCAAGATCTCCTTTCTCCAACATCATCATCGGGCTCTTGTGACGCCTCGGATTCTGCACACATTCCTCTTTTCCTCATGATTCGTCCCTTCAGCCTCGCTCGCAACGTCGGGATTGACCTGGGCACTGCGAACACGCTGATCTACATCGCTGGGAAGGGTACGGTGCTCTCGGAACCCTCTGTTGTGGCCATTGACGTCAACACGGGAAAGCTCATCGGTACCGGCGGTGAGGCCCACCGCATGTTGGGGCGCACCCCTGGCAACATCCGCACCATTCGCCCGCTCCGGGATGGCGTGATTGCCGACTTTGACGCCACCGAGTTGATGATTAAAAGCTTTATCGAGAAAGGCAATGAAGGACGCAGGATGATGGCACCCCGTCTTGTGATCGGCATTCCCAGCGGCGTGACAGGCGTTGAGCGCCGAGCGTTGCGAGATGCGGCCCTTGTGGGCGCCCGCGAGGTTCACCTCATTGATGAACCGATGGCCGCGGCCATTGGCGCCGGATTGCCCGTGGTGGAGCCGGTGGGAACAATGATTGTGGATATCGGGGGCGGCACCACCGAGGTTGCGGTCATCAGCCTGCGGGGCATTGTGATCTGTGAGTCTTTGCGGGTGGCGGGAGATGAGCTGAATGGCGCCATTAGCAGGTACATGAAGAAAACCCATAACCTTCTGATTGGAGAGCGCACGGCGGAGGACATCAAAGTCCGCATGGGCTCTGCGCTCCCCAACGATGACCATGACTCCATGATGATGGATGTCCGCGGTCTTCACCTGGCTTCCGGTCTCCCCCGCACGGTCACCATTGCCTGCGGTGACGTCCGGGAAGCCCTGGAAGAATCTCTGGGCACGATTGTGGACCTGATCAAGAAGACGCTGGAGCGCACGCCTCCTGAATTGGCGTCCGATATTGCTGAACGGGGCATCATGCTGGCGGGAGGGGGCGCCAAGCTGAGGGGCATCAGTGACCTCATTGCCCGTGAGACGGGGATTGTCACCCACATTGCCGAGAACCCTCTTGAGTCCGTGGTTCTGGGCTGTGCCCGTGTCCTGGAGGATTATGGCCGGTTGAGCAGGGTTCTGGAGCCCAATGATCAATTGAGGGGGAGCCTCGATTGACGGCCCACTGAATCCGGGACCATGCCCCCCCTGCGCCAAGAGTTTCAGCAGAGTTCACGGCGGGCCAAGCAACAGCGGATCCGATTGTTGTTGTCCCTGGGAGTCATTGCCCTGACCGTTGCCATGACCAGTCCCCTGCGCCAAACGGTTGGCGGGGTTCTGGTGGAGACTTATGCCGTCCTCAGTCGTCCCCTATGGCCAGGTCCAACCCAGTTTGAGTGGGTGCGGGAGGCGGAAGAGGTGGCCAATATGGAGCGGCTCATCTTTCTGGAAAAGGAAAACCAGCGCATCAAGGAGTTGATTGGCTTGCCGTCCGCTATCCCGCGGGGCAGCGGTTTGAAGGCGCCGGTCATTGCCCGTAGTCCAGCGGTGTGGTGGCGGCAGTTGACCTTGGGCCGAGGCAGTCGTCACGGCATTCGCGTTGGCTATGCGGTGGTGGCGCCGGGGGGCTTGATTGGTCGGGTCACTGCCGTGACCATGAACACGGCCCAGGTCACGCTCATTACGGATCCCACCAGCCGCATTGGCGTCCTGGTGACCCGCACCAATCACCACGGCCTGCTCAGTGGCCTTGGCTCCGGCCGGCCGGTGCTGCGCTTCCTCACGGAAAATCCCCGCACCATCCCGGGGGACGTGGTGGTGACCTCGTCTGCCAGCACCCTGGTGCCCGGTGGAATTCCTGTGGGGGTGGTGCAAAATGTTGATCGCAACCGGGCACCCTCCCCTGAAGCTGTGGTCCAGCCCAGTGCCCCCATTGACGCCATTGAGTGGGCTGAGGTGTTGCTTCAAGACCTGCCTGAACCGGCCCGATGAAACCTGCCGCAGCCTGGCCCCAACAGGCGCTCGTTGGCGTTGGCGGCGCCACCGCTCTTGTGGCGCTGCTGCTGTCCTTCCTGTCCCCCGGCTGGCTCAGGCTTGCCGGGGCCAGCCCCAATTGGCTGGTCCTGTGGCTGCTGCCCTGGGCACGGTCCCAGGGACCCATTGCCGGACTGGCGGGCGCTTGCATCCTGGGCATTGCCCTGGAGACCATGACCATCGGCGTCGCAACACCCCTCTATGGCCTGGCGCTGCTGGCCTGGTTCTGGGGACGTCAAACCAGGCCCGGAAAAATCATCCGCCCCAGCCCTACCGCCCTGGCCATCCAGGCCACTCTCGGTTCTCTCCTCGTTGATGTCACCGTCATGATGCAGTTGCGCCTCCTGGCCGACCCCCGCTCCGGCCATGTCCAGCCTGGCGCAGGGATCCTCTCCAGTGACGTGGCGGCGGCGGGCTGGTTTGGTCGGGAGATTACCAACGCAGGTTTCCATGGAGCCATTGCTGCCGCCCTCGTGACCGGATTCCTGGCGCCGCTTGTGGGTACGCTGTTGCTGCGGCTGTGGTGTCAACTGGATCGGACCCGCCATGGTTGAGCGTTTCGTGTCTTCTCCCGGCCCCAGGCCCCGGCAAGGCCCACCATGGCGATGGCCCACCATGCTGCTGGTTCCGTTGATCCTGGCCTTGCAGGCCTGTGGCGCTCGTCCATCAGCACGGCAATTGGAGGTCTGGACACTTCAGCTCTCACCCAGGTTTGATCCCTATCTGAACGGGCTGGTGGAGCAGTGGGAGGCCCGGAATCCTGGTATTGACGTGCGCCGGACGGATATTCCCTGGGGAGCGGTGGAGCAGAAGCTGCTGGCCGCTGTGTTTGCCCGCACCGCACCGGACGTGGTGAACCTGAACCCCAAATTTGCGGCCAAACTGGCCAGCCGCGGCGGACTGCTGAATCTGGACGAGCACGTGAGCCCGGATGAACGTGACCGGTACCTGGAGGGAGCCTGGCAAGCCAGCACAGGCCCCATGGGAACCTTCGGCATCCCCTGGTATCTCACCAGTCGCATTACCCTGGTGAACGGGGAGTTGCTGGCGGCCGCCGGCTACCGCCAGCCACCGACCCGGTGGCAAGACCTGCCAGCCTTTGCAGAGGCCGTCAAGCAGGCTACGGGCCGCCATGCCTTGTTTGTCTCTGTGGCGCCTGAGGATTCCGCGGAAATTCTGGAATCCTTTGTGCAAATGGGGGTGCAGTTGCTGGACGAGCAGAAGCGGGCGGCATTTGACACCCCTGCTGGTCGGCGCGCCTTCGCCTTCTGGACAGATCTTTATCGCCGTGGCTTGCTGCCCCGGGAGGTGGTGAGCCAGGGCCACCGCCGGGCCATCGAACTCTATCAATCCGGTGATTTGGCCCTTCTGTCCACCAGTGCAGCGTCACTCAACTCCATTCGCACCAATGCCCCCGCCGTGGCAGCCCGCACCCGGGTGGCCCCACCCCTGACCGGACCCGACGGGAGCGCCAATGTGGCCGTCATGAACCTGGCGGTTCTGCAGCAGTCCGACCAACCGGAAGAGGCGGTGGACTTTGCTCTGTTCCTGACCAATCCCGCCAACCAGTACGACTTCGCCAAGGCTTCCGGCACCCTCCCCTCCGCGGCCGAGGCCATGGTTGCCCTTCGGCAGGACCTGCGCCAGGCCCAGCAGCGCCTGAACCCGGAGGATGACGTCACAGCCCAGGAACTGTCTGCCCAGGAGGCCAGTCTTGATGCGCTGGAGAGCGCCCGTGTGCTGGTTCCCGCAGATCCGGAGATCAAGCAGCTGCAAGCTGTGATCTACAACCATTTGCAGCAGGCCATGCTGGGCCAACTCTCCCCTGAAGACGCTGTGGAGGCCGCCGCCACTGCGTGGAACCGCCACGTCCAGCAGTAGTCCCCATGATTGTTGGAGACGTCATGTCCGGATCCCGTTGCCTTTTGAAGGGTTTGTTTCTCTGGTCCGCCCCTGGGCTGCCGCCACGGGCAGATTGTGGTCTGTAGGCTTTATGAAGAACTGCAATTCCTTTGTTGATGGAGTCGGAGTCCCAGCCCAATACGTCTCCGGTGGCCATAGGCGTGAACGGTTGGCCAGGCCCCCGGCAACCACCCCCAGCGGATGGCCCACCGTTTGAGGAGGAGACCCAGGGTGCAGCCTCCACGCCTTGCAAACGTCTACTGGTGGTGGATGACGAGCCTGCCGTGCGGCGCATCCTGGAGACCCGCCTGCGCATGGCCGGTTATGCGGTCATCCTGGCTGCGGATGGGGAAGAGGCCCTCAGCAGGTTTTACCGGGAACAACCCGATCTGGTGGTGTTGGACGTGATGCTGCCCAAGCTGGACGGCTTTGGCGTCTGCCGCCAGATCCGGGCCGAATCCACTGTGCCCGTCATTATTGTCTCGGCGCTGGACAGCTCCAGCGAGAAGGTGGCTGGTCTGGAGTTGGGGGCTGATGACTACCTGCCGAAGCCCTTTGCGCCCCGTGAGTTGGAGATGCGCATTGCCGCCGTTCTCCGCCGCCATGAGGCAGCCGCCGCGCCACAACCTTCCGTTCAGCCGAAGGCGCGTTACCAGACGGGCATCATCCGTGCTGGACATCTGGTGATCGATACCAACCGCCGTCAGGTGACCTGCAAGGGTGAGCGCTTGGGACTCACCTACACGGAGTTCAGTTTGCTGGAGCTCCTGTTCCGTGAACCGGGGACGGTGGTGCCTCGCGCCACCATCCTGGAAGAACTCTGGGGCTATCCGCCGCGCAAGGCCACCAACCTGCGGGTGGTGGATGTTTACGTGGCCCGGCTTCGCAACAAGCTGGAACCGGACCCCCGCAACCCGGAGTTGATCCTGACCGTGCGGGGAACAGGCTATGTCTCCCAAGGGGTCACCAGTGTTTCCCCCACCGACAGTTGAGGGCAGCCTGACCAGCAAGATGGCCAAGAGTGTCCGGGTTGCATCCTTGTCCGAGTTACGCACCACGCGCCTGCAAAAAGCCAAGGCCTTGCGCCAACTGGGCTACGAGCCCTATGCCCTGGGCTTTGCCCCCAGCCATCAGCTTCAGGATCTCCAGCGGGACCATGGCGACTTGCCCAGAGGCGAGGAGCGGGATGTTGCCGTTCAGGTGGCGGGCCGCGTAATGGCGCGGCGGGTGCTGGGCAAGCTGGCCTTCTTCCAATTGCAAGACGAGACGGGCGCCATTCAACTCTTCCTTGAGAGGTCCACCCTGACCCAGGGGATGCCGGAGGATCCGAATGCCTTTGCCCACATCACGAGTCTTGTGGATAGCGGGGATGTGCTGGGGGTGTGGGGCATCCTGCGGCGCACGGACCGTGGCGAACTGTCCGTGAAGGTACGGCGCTGGACCATGCTCACCAAAGCCCTGCTCCCCCTGCCGGACAAATGGCATGGCCTCACGGACGTGGAAAAGCGTTACCGCCAGCGCTATCTGGACTTGATCGTGACGCCCCAAACCCGTCGCACCTTGCGCCGCCGCGCCCGGCTGGTGGGGGCCATCCGCCGCTATCTGGACGAGAAGGGCTTTCTGGAGATTGAGACGCCGGTGCTGCAGGCGGAGGCGGGCGGCGCCGATGCCCGTCCTTTTCAGACCCATCACCACAGTCTGGATCTACCCCTCTATCTGCGCATTGCCACCGAACTCCACCTCAAGCGGCTGATCGTGGGGGGCTTCGAGCGGGTCTACGAGTTGGGGCGCATTTTCCGCAACGAAGGCGTCAGCACCCGCCACAATCCGGAATTCACCTCGGTGGAGATCTACCAGGCCTATTGCGACTATGGGGACATGCTGACGCTGACGGAAGACCTGATCAGCACCGTCACCCGACAGGTGTGTGGCTCCACCGTCCTGGAGGTGCAGGGCCGGACCATCGACCTGACGCCCCCATGGCGTCAAGCCACGATGCACCAGTTGGTCCTGGAGGCAACAGGTCTTGACTTTGACCGGTTCCCCGGTGTTGCCGAGGCCGGCGCCGCCATGGCCACGGCTGGTCTGGAGGTTCCCCCCATGGCCGACAGCCTGGGCCGCCTCCTGAACGAAGCCTTCGAACAACAGGTGGAACCCCGGTTGATCCAGCCCACCTTCGTGCTGGACTATCCGGTGGAGATCTCTCCTTTGGCCCGACCGCACCGAAGCCGGCCAGGGCTGGTGGAGCGCTTCGAGTTGTTCATCGCCGGCCGGGAGACCGCCAATTGTTTCAGTGAGCTCACTGACCCCCTGGAGCAGCGCCGTCGTCTGGAAGCTCAGCAGGAGCGCCGTATGGCCGGGGATCTGGAGGCCCAGGGGGTGGATGAGGACTTTCTCACGGCGCTGGAATACGGAATGCCCCCCACCGGTGGGCTGGGCATTGGCATTGATCGCCTGGCCATGGTGTTGACCGATTCTCCCAGTATCCGTGACGTCATTGCCTTCCCCTTGCTGCGTCCCACGGCCGAGGAGGGATGACAGTTGAAAGAACCTGAAGACCCCCCACTCGGCAAGAGATAATCTGACGATGGACATCGTGTCCCTCTTGAGCAAGCTGGAGGTTCTTCCACCATGAGCGGTGAACGCGTTGGATTCCGTTTCAAACACGCTGATGCGGTGATTAAGCGCAATCCCCAGGGGCGGTCCCGGCGGGGCTGGGTCATGGAGCCTGTTGAGCAGGCCACCAGCCGCGGCACCAAGATGCCCGCCTACAGGATTCGCTGGCGCGACAGCGAACGGCCTGAAATCGTGTTGCAGCACATGCTGATTGCCGATCCCGACGACACGCCACCCCCGGACGGTGTCAGCCTTGATCCCAATGCACCAACGCGCTGAATCTCAGCCTTTGCCGGCCTGACGTTGCAGTTCCTGCAACTCCCGCTCCACCACGAAGTTGGCCCAGGACTGCTGGAGGGAGGCAGGAGCCTCCGTCACCCGCCAACCGCCCTGAGCGGTTGTGGTGCGCCACGCCTCCGGGGGCAGAGACCCAATCATCTCCAAACGCTGCCACATCACCTGGCCCTCCTGGCGGCAGCGGTGCTCATGGTCGGCACATTGACGGGCCAGGGTGCGGTTGTGGCCTGCCAAGGCCTCTTGCTGACGTTGGCGCCAGAGTTGAATGGCCTCCCCTTGCTGCAGGAGAACCCGGCGCAGCAGTTGAGCCTCCTGCCGAAGCCGCACCCAGTGCCCTGTCCCTGCAGACTGGGCTGCATTGCGTTCCTCCTCCTCCAGCAGCGCCCCCTGGTCAGGGTGATTGGCCAACCATGTATCCAACCATGCATCCAGCCTGTGGTCGAGGTCATCGAACCAGTGTTGTGCAGTCATGCTCAGGGGTCGCGGGGTGGCTCGTCCTGTGGGTCGTCCGGCATGGAAGCAGGCCCTATGGCCTCCTGCAGAGGCGAGAGCGCCCCATCGCGAGAGCGCAGAATCAACTGGGTGAGACGGGCCATGGCCCCTTCTCCCAGGTGTTCCTGACTCATCCGGTCAAACACGCTCCGATACAAAGCCTCCAGCTCGGCGGAGAGTTCCTGCTGTACGCGACGGGCAATGGCCCGTTGCTCTGCTTGTCCCATGGCCGATCAGCATTGTGAGAGAGATCCATGCTCCATCAAATGGAGGCTGAAGCGGTCCTGGGTGTCACACCAGCGCCCCACGGCACGCCAGCCCGCCTGTCGGGCCAGGTTCCGAACATCCTCCGGACCCCATTTGTGGCTGTGCTCCGTGATCAGCCTCTCGCCGCTGGCCCAGTGAACCACAGTCTCCAACGGGGGAATGGACACCACCTGCTCCCGCTGGCTCACCAGGGCCATTTCAATGCGTTGCTCACTGGCGTCCCAGCGGGCCTGGTAGGCAAAGTGTCGGGGTTGAAAATTGGCGCCCAGGTCCCGGTTCAGGCGCAGCAGCAGATTGCGGGCAAACCGGGCGGAGACCCCTGCGGCATCGTCGTAGGCCGCCTCCATGGCGGGGATGCTCCAGGGCTGGTCCATGCCCAGCAGCAGCAGGCTCCCCGGCCCCAGCAGGGTGGCCATGTGACGCAAGAGGGCCACGGCGCCGGCGCGGGAACAATTGCCCAGGGAACTGCCGGGGAAAAAGCCCAGCCGTTGACCCGCCAGGAGGGGATGATCCGGCAGGGCTGGCAGTTGCTCATAGTCGCAACAGATGGCCACCATGGGCACCTGGGGGTGGAGCGCCTGGAGCCCGATGCAGGCGGTATGCACATGGGTGGCGCTGATGTCCAGGGCCACATAGGCGGCGGGCTGGAGGGCATGGAGCAGGGGCGTCACCTTGTGGGCGCCGCCAGCGCCAAACTCCACAACTGTCACCGGCGCCGCGGCGCTGTGCTCGGTGCAGCAGTGCCCGATGTGGGACCCATGGCGCTGCAGCAGGCATTTCTCCAGACGGGTGAGATGGTATTCCGGCTGCTGGCAAATGGCTTCAAAGAGCCGGGAGCCCTGCTGGTCATAGAGCAGCCATGGGGGCAGTTGCCGGGGTTGCCTGGCCAGGCCCTGCCCCACGGCGGCGCACACGTCGCCGGGGCTGGGATGCAGGTCAATGAGTTCCGGGCGCGTCAGAAGAGTAGGGCTGCTGCTCATCAAGCTCGTCACAGGGATGCTTCATCCCGGGCCAGACGGAGACCGGAGGCCATCCAGCGACTCCGGGGCGGGAAGAAATTGCGATAGGTGGATCGATGATGCCCAGCAGGTGTGAGGAAACTGCCGCCCCGCAACACAAACTGCGAGCTCATGAATTTCCCATTGTATTCGCCCACCGCTCCCGCTGTGGCCTGAAAGCCCGGATAGGGGCGATAGGGGCTGGCCGTCCACTCCCAAAGGTCTCCGAACACCTGCTGAACCACCAGGGACTCCGGCTCTGGCAACACCGTGGCCTGACGGGGCTTGAGATGCCGGCAATCCAGCCATTGGCCGTCGCAGCACGGCGCCTGGCGGGCCATGGTTTCCCACTCCGCCTCCAGAGGCAGGCGAGCACCGGCCCAGCGGGCATAGGCATCCGCTTCAAACCAGGAGAGATGCCGCACCGGCCCATTGGGGTCAAGGGGACAGCGGCCCTCCAGGGTGAACTCCCACTGCCACCCTCCACCATCGTTGCGCCAGTACCGGGGCGCCGTGATCCGGTGGTCATGGCGCCAATGCCAGCCCTCGTCCATCCAGTGGCGGCTGTCCTGGTAGCCCCCGTCCGCCATGAATGCGGCGTACTCCCCATTGGTGACCAGGCGATCACCGACGGCAAAGGGTTCCAGCCACACCTGATGGGCTGGAGACTCGTTGTCAAAGTGGAATCCCTCCCCCCGATGCCCCAGCCACACCAGCCCGCCGGGGTGGCGCCACCAGCCCAGGGGCGGCGGGGGGGACGGAGCCGCGCTCTGGTGGGGAGGCTGGTCCTGACGGGTCGGGACAGCAGGGGCATAGGCGGGTTCCAGGGGACTGCGGGAAAAGCCGTCCAGCAGATCCATGAGCAACAGCTCCTGGTGTTGCTGCTCATGGTTCAGTCCCAGTTCGGCTGTGGCCAGCAACCGACATTGTATCGGGCTCGGCTTCGCCTCCAGTTGTGCCATGAGACGCTCCATGGACCCGTTCACCCGTTGGCGCCAGGCCAGAATGTGCCGCAGGGCCGGGCGGCTGAGCAGGCCCCGCTCCGATCGGCGGTGGGGAGCGCCAATGGTGCGGTAGTAGCTGTTGAACAGGGTGTGCCACTGGGGGGGCGCAGCCTGGTGACGGGCATCGTCTTGCAGCAGAAACTGCTCGAAAAACCAAGTGGTGTGGGCCAGATGCCATTTGGCTGGACTGGCGTCAGCCATGCCCTGAAGCATCAGATCCTCCGGCTCCAGGCCATGGATCAGATCCTCGCTGACCTGCCGGATGGTCCGGAAGCGTTGAGGGAGGCCCATGGCCTGCCGGCAGCCGCTGGGCATGGCGTCCACTCTTCTGCCCCACAGCCTAAGGGAACCAACTCCGTAAGACTCTGCGCCAATGCCAGCGCAATGGGTAGCATCAAAGCCTGGACATTGGCAGTAGCACCATGGTGGGCATGACCGACGGTTTCGTGGAAGCCATCGGCAACACGCCACTGATTCGTCTGCGACGCCTCAGCGAAGCAACCGGGTGCCAGATCCTGGGCAAGGCCGAGTTCATGAATCCAGGGGGGTCGGTGAAGGATCGTGCCGCCCTTGGCATCGTGCAACAGGCCGAGGCATCGGGCGCTCTGGTGACCGGCGGGACCGTTGTGGAGGGGACGGCCGGCAATACGGGCATTGGCCTGGCCCACATCTGCAATGCCAAGGGCTACCGCGCTCTGATCGTGATTCCGGAGACCCAGTCCGAGGAGAAAATCAGCCTGCTGCGCACCCTGGGGGCTGAGGTGCGCACGGTTCCGGCAGTGCCCTACCGG
>VXWH01000146.1 GCA_009836025.1 Synechococcus sp. SB0668_bin_13
GGTCACTCTGACTCCCTCGCTGCTGTGAAGACCCCATTCCCCAGGCTTTCCCTAGTACAAGATGAAATTTCTTTCGGGGCAAGGGGGAATGACCACAGTTCCCTTTCTCTCTGGCATGTTCTTGGTGAAATGAGAAGTGGCAGCTTTCAGTCTTGTCTGTAGAGAAAAGCCCTTAGATCGGGTCATTGGCACGAGCCTCAACCACCAGTTCGCTGACAGTTTTGCCACAGCTTGGCAAGTAGATCAGCTCTCTCAGGACTGGCTTGCGCCCAATTTGCGTCACCAGCCCAGAGCGGATGGCTGACTCCAAGCCCCCCATTGCAGGCTTCCTGTGGCCAGGCTTCTCGAGGAAGAAACTGGGCTGCCAACGCACCCTAGAAGCATACTGACGAACATGGTTGCTGGGGTGATTTTCATGGGTAGGTAACTGTCTGTTTCTCCTAAAGAAAGCACATGAGTTCAACACCCGGCAGGCCAGGAAAACACTGGCAATTGGCAATCCTCCAACTGAACAACGCCAGCTCCAGCCCTTCAAAAGCCTTACTGCAAGAGGGGAGTTGCAGCTTTGTATGGACTCGCCTTGAGGCTTCCGGGGACGTCCGCCAAGTTCTGGCCCATGGTCTCCACCTGTTCGGCCTGTTGGGCAATGGCCTGCTGCTCGTCCACCAAGCCCGGGCTGGCCGGATGTCGTGGGTTGTGAACCGTCGCCCCAGGGCTAAAAGTCCAGGGCCTCTAAGGATGATCACTCTAGACCGTCTGACAGGTTCGGCACGGCTTTGTATCCAGTCTGCCATTGTCCAGGATTATGGCAGCCTCTACCGCAATATCGTCTGCCTCCTTGACGGGGAAACGATTGAGGGCTGCGTGGGCGCGGCGGGCTGATCGAATGATGAAGGAGATGCAGGAATGAGCAGGTGGGGAAGATGCATTCTTCCTGGCCTCCTTATCCACAACTGGGCTGCTAATGGACGACAGCCATCTCAGGATTTGGTCGCCAGTAGAGTTTCCAGTAGCCGGTCCAGTTTGTCGTTCACGGTTCTGATTTCAATTGCGACCTCGTCAATGCGCTTGTTCACCCTGGCCTCGCTGGCCTGGATTTCTTCGTGGAGTCTGGCCTCGCTGGTGCGAATGTCTTCATGGATCCGCGCTTCGCTGGCGTGAACGTCCGCCTTGACAGAGCTGAACTCGGCCACGGCCCCAGCCGCCAGGGCGGCCACCAGGGAGACGATGACGGTCACCACCACAATCGGCTCTGACCAGCGCCGCCACCACGGCGTTGCAGCAGTGGGCACTGACCCGGGTGAAGGAGCAGCCATGGATGGAGATTGTTCCCTGGGGTTGGAGGCGGGCGGGCTGGAGGTCATCGGTCCGTCCATGGGGCATGGTCTACAGCCCCATGGTTTCCCAAGGTCAGGGGTTGCGTTCCCACCCTTGCCACGCCGCGCCAGAGAACCGGGGCTTCTTGACGGCGGCGGGCTTACCCGATGGAAAGAGGGGCCGGCTGAACAGGGTTCTTCAGTCCCTCAGGCGGAGGCCACGGCGGGGTCCAGTTGACCACGTTCCGCCTGAAGCTCGTCAGCGAGGCGTTGATCCTCTGCTGTCAAGCCTGTTGTGACGCCTGTTGTCATGCTGTGGCCAGCCACAAGACCAGTGCCTGTCAACGGATTCAGCCTGTTCTCCTTGAGCCAGCTTCGCCATGAGGCCACCAGGGACCGGGCCTCCCGATGCACAGCCTCCGCCAGGTGCATCATGCGCCGCGGGCGCCCGCGGCTGGGGCAGCGCCTGGAATAGCTGGTGATGGCCCCTTGGCGATCCAGGAACTCAATGGCCTGCTGCAGCATGGTCTCGGAGATGCGCAGATGGGGATAGGACTTGGCCAGCTTGTTGGTCATGGCTGTGGGGTAGTCGTCCTTCTCCAGGAGGCACTCCAGAATCCAGCAGACCGACAATTCGAGACCCAGGTATTGAACCGGTGGCTCGGCAAAAAAGCGCTGAATATCAGGGAGGCCCATGGTGGCCAGTTGACGTCGGGAAGCCATGGGGTTCTATGCGGCTAACCATGGCCTAGTCACGATCATTTTGATTTTCAAGGTGGATTTGTGAAGGAATTGGCAAGCTTGGAAGTGTTCCTGCGCCATGCCTGTCTCTTCCATGCCAAGTCAAGCTGCCCGGTTCGCTGTTTTTGATGGTGATCTCAGTCAGGAGTGGGCCTCCTTCTACAGCGGCAGTGATGCCCTCGCCGTGGATACGGAAGCCATGGGACTCTGCCATGGTCGTGACCGTCTCTGCCTGGTGCAGATTGCCGACCGCAAGGATCGGGTCTGCTGTGTGCGCATTGCCCGTGGCCAGAACCAGGCCCCGCGCCTGCAGCAGTTGATGGAATCCGACCGTATCGTGAAGGCGTTCCACTACGCCCGCTTCGATGTGGCTGCCCTCCGTCAGGGCCTTGGCATTGCGGTGCAGCCAATTTTCTGCACCAAGATCGGCAGCCGTCTGGCCCGCACCTACTCTCCCCGCCACGGCCTCAAGGACATGGTCCAGGAGTTGTGCGGGGTGGAATTGGACAAGGCGGCCCAGAGCAGCGACTGGGGACGGGTGGACCAGCTCACGGAACGACAGTTGGCCTATGCCGCCAATGACGTGCGCTTCCTCCTGGACGCCATGGACCGCTTGCGCCACATGCTGGAGCGTGAGGACCGTCTGGAGTTGGCCCGGCGTTGCTTCACCTGTGTGCCCACACTGGCGGAACTGGATCGCCAGCACTTTGGCAACATCTTTGAGCACTGAATGACCCATGGGGCAAGGAGAGTCGATGAAGCTGCGCTGGGACGGGGGCGCCCACCCCGCCAAGCTGGGCATCATGGTGTGCGGCCATGGCAGCCGGAATCCCAAGGCGGTGGCGGAGTTTGCCCAACTCACCACGGGCTTGGCCCGTCTCCTGCCCCACCATCCCCTGGCCTACGGCTACCTGGAGTTTGCCCATCCCGTCATTCCCGCCGGCCTGGACAGGCTGCGCTCGGCCGGTGTGAAACAGGTGGTGGCGGTGCCGGGAATGCTCTTCGCGGCAGGCCATGTGAAAAACGACATTCCCGCCCTGCTGAACCGCTATAGCGCCGCCACCGGCCTGCCCATCAGCTATGGCCGCGAACTGGGCATGGATGCCCGCATGGTCCGCGCCGCGGCGGCCCGCATCACTGCGGCCCTGCCGCCGGAGGCCAGGGGGGAGCGGGGGGGCAACCTGGACCAGGACACCCTGCTGGTGGTGGTGGGCCGGGGCTCACGGGATCCGGACGCCAACGGCAACGTGGCCAAGATCACCCGCATGTT
>VXWH01000069.1 GCA_009836025.1 Synechococcus sp. SB0668_bin_13
GACTCTGTGGAGACCATCCCATGCTCCTCCTGACCTTATCCAGAACTGGGGTTATTGCTGCCTCACCAACAACAAGAATCGCAGTACAAGCGGGCAACCTGTGAATGCGGTCAATCCCAGGCCCAATAACCAGTATGGGCAAATCGTCCGTTGGATCCCCGCCCGGGGGAACCACTCCGGCCAGACGTTCAAATGGGATCTTTTTGTCATGGCGGGCAATCCCACTGTTCATCAGGATGCCTATTCCGGCTCCGGCAACATCACCCCGGATAATATGTTCAACTCCCCGGACGGTCTGGCCTTTGACAGCCAGGGACGGCTGTGGATCCAAACGGACGGTAACTACAGCAACGCCGGTGACTTTGCCGGCATGGGCAACAACCAGATGCTGCTGGCGGATGCCAGGACCAGCGTTATCCGACGGTTCCTGGTGGGTCCCAAGGAATGTGAGGTGACCGGCATCACCTGGAGCCCCGACCGCAAAACCATGTTTGTGGGCATCCAGCATCCTGGCGAGCACAATCCCGACGCGTGCCATTTCCCGGGCGGTGGCGCCAGCGTACCCCGCTCCAGCGTGATCGCCATTGAGAAAGCCGGCTGGTTCGGGTTGGGCCAAGCCGCCATTGGTTGACGTTCGGCCGACTCAGGCTCTACAAGGGCAACCGGCAGGGACCGATCAGAAGCCTGCCCTTCCAGGGTGGCTTTCTGAAAAAGCAGAAGTGGCCTCCTTCCCAGGGACCGCGCTGACCCATGGACTTGGCATAGGACAGCGAGAAAGTCCGCACCCTGCTGGCGGAGTACAGAAAGAGGCTGTAGGATTTCCGGTTATGAGTCCTGACCCTAGCTCTGGGCAAAGTCCAGGTTGGCGCGTTTGGCATAGCGCTGGGCAAAACGCATGAACCGTTCAAACTCCTCTGTTGTCTTCCATGTGTAGGTGGCTTCAATGGCGCTGGCGCGGCCGTTCACGAAGCGTCCCCTCACCTCCCGGCTCACCAGTTCCCCCTCTTCATCCACGAGGAACATGCCGGTAATGGCGCTGGTCATCTCCTCGCCCAGGGCATCCGGCTCCTCGAAGACGAAAATGGCCTGACCCGTGACCCCGTCCCTGGAGCGGGTCATGCGGATGTCCGGAATGACGGTCTCGTCAACGCCCCGAAAAAACTGGATGGCCGCCATTGCAAAGTTCCCAAAGGGGCCACCCTACAAGCTGTGGCCCAGAAGTGTCGGCTCCATGGCCAGAAGCCGTTGGGCAACGGCTGTGCTGGATTCACCCGTACGCACCAGGGGAACGGGGGTGTGGGGACTTCGCGCCAGGCCGTGGGCATAGGTGCGGTCGTAGTAGTCGAGGATCACCTGGCAGGCCCGGCGGAGGTTGCCGGCCGCAATGGCCTCCACCGCCTGTTGGGTCCGCTGGGGTCCCAGACGTTTGCCGATGCGCCGGGTGGCCTCCATAAGCCCCTGCCGCGGCATGGGGCCATAGGTGGCCAGCAGGTGGTCCAGCCGCTCCTGCTCCGGCCGCTGCAACTCCACCAGTGGCGCCTGCTGCATCTGGTGGAACAACTCGGACGGGATGCGACAACGGCCCACCTGGACGCTCTCGGCCTCAATCCAGAGCACGCGGTGGGGGGAGACGGCCTGCAAGGCCATGGCGATGTCGTTTTCAAACTGCTCCGTGGTGGGCTGGCAAGGCTGACCCAGCCCCCCGAAACTGCTGCCCCGATGACGGGCCAGCCCCTCCAGATCCAGGGTCTGCGCCCCGGCGGAGCGAAGGGCGTGGAGCACGTCCGTTTTGCCGCTGCCGGTGTGGCCGCCCAGCAGCACAACAGGGCGCGGCTGGTCCAGGGCCTGGCGCAGCCAGCGCCGGAAGGCCTTGTAGCCGCCGTCCAGGAGGATGCAAGGCAGGTCATAGGTCTCCAGAAGCCAGGCGGTGCTGCTGCTGCGCAGCCCGCCCCGCCAGCAGTGCATCCGCAGACTGGCCTCAGCCGCGGCCAGAGCCGCTGCCTGCTCCGCCAGGGCCGCCAGGCGCGGCCCCACCAGTTCCAGCCCATGGCGCACCGCGGCGCGGCGGCCCCGGCGGGCATACAGGGTCCCCACCGCGGCCCGCTCCTCATCGCTGAACAGGGGAAGGTTGTGGGCGCCAGGGATATGGCCGCGGGCAAACTCTCCGGGGCTACGCACGTCCAGCAACGGACCACCTGCCTTCAGGAAGCAATCACAGGAGAGGGAACGGGCCATGGATTGCATTGTCCCTGCCGGCGGCCCCTACCATGGGGCGCGTAGTTTTCTCTTCCGGGTTGACCGTGAACTCTGGTGGTTGTACAGAGGATGTCTCGCCTGCGCCGCTGCTGGAGGAGTTTCGCCAGGCCCGGGGCCGGCAGCGCCAGCGGCTTCTGAACGCCGTACTTGACCAGGGCCGGCAACTGGTGGCGCTCATCCCCACGGCGTTGCAGGCCTATGACCCGGAAGGCGACGACTGGGCAGCCGGGAGCCTGATCCAGTTGCTCATGGCCCATGCAGGGCCAACACAAGTGGAGTTTCTCCTCCGCCACCCCCGGGGATGGTTTGCCGCCCCCTCCGCCATGGGCCAGGACCACCAGCCCCTGCAGCAGGCCCTGGCCACGGAGGCTTTTGAGGAAGCGGACCGCATCACCATGGCCAGCCTGCGGCGGATGGCCGGACCGGCTGCGGTGGATCGCGGGTATGTTTTTTTCTCCGAGGTGGCCGCACTGGCCACAACGGATCTGGACACCATTGATCGCCTCTGGGTCGCCTACTCCCGCGGTCGCTACGGCTTTTCCGTGCAGCGCCGCCTGCTGAAGGCCTGCGGGGGGCGTTGGCAGCAACTCTGGCCTCGCCTGGGGTGGAAACAGGATGGCGTCTGGACCCGCTACCCCAACCAGTTCACCTGGCGTCACGCCGCGCCGGAGGGCCACATGCCCCTGGTAAATCAACTGCGGGGGGTGCGGTTGATGGATGCCCTGCTCAATCACCCGGCCATCACGGCCCGTTGTCCGGACGGCTGACGGGAGCTTGCCCGCCGTGGCGATCAGGGCAGCCTGGATCCTGCAGGTCGCCGCGTAGCCAGTCCAGGGCCGTTTGGAGCGAGGCCATGGCGGCCTGGTCCTGGTGGTGGAGCAACTGATTCAGCCCTGCCGCCACCTGCTCCGCGGCGCGGTGGCGACGACTGCCTTTCAAGGCATGCCATTGGCGCTCGTTGATGCGCAGGGCATCCAGCAGGGCGCGGGCCAGGGGGAGGGCGGCGGGATTGAGGCAGTATATTATAAACATCTC
>VXWH01000154.1 GCA_009836025.1 Synechococcus sp. SB0668_bin_13
TTTGAGGCCAGGCTGGCCTACGGCGTCCCCGCCTTCGCCGACCGCTTCACCCTGACCCCAGGGTTGGGCTTGGCCCTCTCCCCGGACAGCAGCACCTACAGCCTGCTGTGGGCATTGGCGCCCTATGACCAGCGAGACCAAGGGGAACCATGGGAACTCTCCCTGCAGGCTGAACGGCAGGAGGACAACACATCAGACTCTCCCGTCAACCACTCCCTCAAGCTACGCTTCTCCCTCCTCTTCTAAAAAGAACGGGACAGGACCAGAGGGGAGCTTCCCAGGGGTCCCGATGGAGCGGGTCCCTTGACCCCTTCTCCAGGGAGACTGATCCAGAATTCGGGTTAGCGAAGTGCTCCCGACGGTCCTGTGTCCCCATCGCCACGCCGCACCATGGAGCAGTTGCAACGCCGTCAGGCTGCTGGTGATCTGCGGGTGCGCACCAGTGCGCAGTTCCGTGCGGACGTGGCCATGGTGGGCTTGCAGAAGGCATTTGCCAGGACGGACGTTCTGGCTGCTGGCGGTTGCAGCATCAGCACCCAGGCCAGCCTTGCCATTGGGCTTGGTCCCTGCGATCCCCCGATTCAGATCCAGCGGGCTGAACTGGCAGGCGTTCGCCTGCAATGCCACGGCAGCAACAACAGCCTGACCATGCCCCTGAGCGCGGGAGACCGCCCGGAACGCAGCGGCGCGGCTGTATTGAATGCTTTACTCAGGGGGGCTTCCGTATCTTTTGTCGCGTCCGGGGAGAAGCAGCCTCAGTTTCCAAGGCAGGAACTGGTGACCCAGTTGGACTTGGCCGGTCTGGGCATGACCCGCCTTCTGCTGCCGCGAGCCATCAGCGAAAACGGCATTGTGGCGGTCAACAGCAGCGAGATGCGGATCTGGTCGTTCCACGGACCTCTGCTGGAGCGGCTGGGCAATGCGGTGTTCACAGCGCCCGGAGGACGGAGCATTGGCTTGAGCAGCCCTCGCCTGCAGTGCCTGGGGGTGGGTTCCCCTGTCTTTGTGGCTGGCGCCATTGGGGTGGTTGTGGGTGCGGGCATCGGCCATCAGCCCCACTGCAACCGGTTGCCCAGCGGCCATGCCCTGGCGCCGGGAGCCACGGCGGCGGTCAGTGCCGATGCGGAACACATCCAGCCAGCCTGGCTACGCCCCTGCTGGTTTGGGGAACTGGGAGCAGGGGTGATGGTGGCCCTGGCCGCCCCTGTCCCCCTGCTCACCATCGAGGCAGCGGCAGCGGCAGGTCTGGGGGACCATCAACTCCAAGCGCCTGTGCTGGATTTTTCCATTCCCCGACGGGTCCGTCCCGGATTTGGCCGTGTCTCTTACAAAGACCTTCTCAGTGGGCAGATCACCATTCGGGGACATGCCATCTCCACGGCGTCCGCCACAAGCCTGCGTCTCACCGACCACATCACGGCTGCTCTGGCGGAGAAGTTGCAGGACGGGTCCTTCCCTCTGGTGGCCCCCTTCCGGCCCCTTCCCGGGAAAGCGACCTTGACACCTGTCAACAGCTAGTCTGAATTGACAGGCAACGCCCAGCAACAGCGATGCAGGACATGAAGGATATGTCTGAGCCGTCCCAAGCCAGCCGTCAGGCATCAGACGCCACAGCCGCAGCCCCCACACCCGCCTCCGAGCAGGCCGAGGGCAAAGGTGAAGGCGGGGAATTCCAGGCTCTGCTTGACCTCTTGCAAGGTTGGATCGATCAGCAGGGCTGGAGCCTGTCCTTAAAAAGCCTTGGACGCCCCATTCGCAACCTGTTCCTGTTGATCGCTGCTCTGGTGGTGTTTCAGTTGGTCAGCGGTGTTGCCGAAGCGTTGAACCGCATTCCCCTCCTGGGGAACACCTTGATGCTGGTGGGATTGGCGCAGATCGCCATTTTCACCCGTCACAACCTGCTGCGTCAGTCAGATCGACAGAACCTGCGCCAGCGCATTAACGCACTGCTGGACGATACGTTTGGCTGAGACGGCTGGCTCCTCGGCGCCGTCTCCCTGTGCATCGGTCCATGTCTCCCGTATTTCTTTTGATCCAGAACGTCAACCGACTGGTTGATCTCTATGTGTTTCTCCTGATCCTCTACATTTTCAGCGGCTGGATTCCCCCACTCAGGCAATCGATAGTGGGGCACATTCTGGCCCGGTTGAGTGAGCCCTATCTGAGATTGTTCCGAGGAATCATTCCTCTTCTGGGCGGCATTGATTTCTCGCCCATTCTGGCATTTATTGTGCTGCGCCTGGTTCAACGCATGCTGAACCAGGCGCTGTGGGCCTTGTAGGGGCTGGGCTGCGCAGACCGGTGGTGGCCGACGAGGGGAGCAGCGGTCTCAACCGATGTGCAGTTGACCAAGGATGCCGTAACCGCTGAGGGCTTCGGTGAGAATGGCCAGGAGAAAACCCAGCATGGCCACCCGTCCGTTGAGCTTCTCGGCTTTGGCCAAGCGCTCCCGGCGGATTTGGGTGGCGGCGGTCTCCTGGAACCACTGATCGTCAGAGTTGGCTGGAAGAGAAAAGGAAGAGGAGGTCATGGGATGTCTCCGTGTGCAACAAAACTTTACACTGTGATGAAGAGGGTGTCAGGTTCGGGTGACCCCACCTCCCAGGGCCTGTGTTTGTGCTGCGGGGAAGCGCTTGTCGGCTGCCATGGTCTTAAGGTGGGAACGGCTGTTGTCCATTTGGAACGCCAGCCTTCTCTTCTGCGGTTTCAGCCCGCCCGTTTCATGAGCATTTACGTCGGCAACGTTCCCTTCACGGCCGAGAAGGAGGACATCCAGGAGCTCTTTGCCTACTACGGCGCAGTGGCCCGTGTGAGCCTTCCCCTCGACCGGGAAACAGGCCGAAAGCGCGGGTTCGCTTTTGTAGACATGGTCAACGAGGTTGACGAGCAGTCAGCCATTGACGACCTTCAGGATGTGGAGTGGATGGGACGCGCCATTCGTGTTCGCAAGGCAGAGCCCCGCGGAGGCAACTCCCCGGACCGCCCCCGTCGCAGCGAGCGTCCTACTCCGACGGGGGAACGTCGTACCCCCGATGATCCAGGGAACGACGGATAGACGAACGCCCCAGCCGCCCCAAGCCCGGTCATCCCCGTTGGGGTGGCTGGGGCGGTGGCTGTCCCTTGTCCTTGATGCACCACGGCTGGGAAGCACGAATCAACTCAACCTGATTTGCAGATTGAGATTCTGCCTCCAGAAGGCGTTGAACCATTTGGCAGCGGGGAGCCGCGGCAAGTTCCCCTTCTTCTGTCCACTCCAAAGCAGCCAACTCCGGCGCAAAGGAATGGAAAGGGGTGACGGATCGTTGCGTTGTTTTCATCATCTCTACACCTCGGGCAGGATTTCTTCACTGTCCTGCCGTCTTCCCTTTTTCTTAAGGAAGTTAAGCATTTCTTTTCTTTCTCGGAAAGAAATGCTTACCCCCTGTCTGTCTTGTTGATCCATGGCCTCCCCCTCCACAACGGAAAACCTGGTTGTTATCGGTTCAGGTCCGGCAGGGTATACGGCTGCCCTCTATGCCGCTCGCGCCAACCTGGCGCCTCTGCTCATCACCGGCTTCCAGGAGGGGGGCATCCCTGGCGGTCAACTGATGACCACCACCCATGTGGAGAACTTTCCCGGTTTTCCCCAGGGGATCCTGGGTCCTGAACTCATGGACCGCATGAAGGCCCAGGCCGTGCGCTGGGGAGCCCGTTTGCTGGAGGCGGATGCCGATGGGCTGGACCTGAGCCAGCGACCGTTCACCATCCGGGCCCAGGGGCTGGACCTGCAGGCCCATGCCGTGATCCTGGCCACGGGCGCCCGCGCCAACCGCCTTCACCTGCCCGAGGAAGAGCGGTTCTGGAGTCGTGGCATCAGCGCTTGTGCCGTGTGCGATGGGGCCACACCCCAGTTCCGGGATGAGCCCCTGGCGGTGGTTGGGGGTGGCGACTCCGCCTGTGAAGAAGCCCATGCCCTGACCAAATACGGTTCCCATGTGCATCTGATTGTGCGCAGCAACCGGTTTCGGGCCTCCAGGGCCATGGCGGACCGGGTGATGGCCAACGATCACATCACCATCCATTGGGAGCATGAGGTGGTGGCCCTGCAGGGGGATGATTGGCTCGCGGCCATCCAACTGCGTCACCGCCTTGACGGCGCCACCAGGACCCTGTCTGTGCGCGGGCTTTTCTATGCCATCGGCCATACACCCAATACAGGTTTGGTCCAGGGGCAACTTCCCCTGGATGGAGACGGCTATCTGCTGCCTCAACGGCCGGGACAACCGGATACGGTCGTCCCCGGTGTCTTCTGGGCCGGGGACGTGGCGGATCGCCGCTGGCGACAGGCCGTTACGGCGGCGGCCACGGGCTGTCAAGCAGCGCTCGCTGCCGAAGGGTGGCTAACGGAGGAGAACCTGGCGGTCCCGGTATCCCGCAAGACGCCGGAGCCGGAACCGGCGCCAACACCCCAAAAGGTGAGCCCCGCCACAGAGGAAACCTATTCCCCCACAGCCCTCTGGCAGCAAGGCAGCTATGCTCTGCGTCGTCTCTACCATGAGAGCCCGGACCCGCTGGTGGTGATCTACACCGCTCCGGGGTGTGGCCCCTGCCACGTGCTCAAGCCTCAGTTGAAGCGCGTGGTGGCGGAACTGTCAGGTCGGGTCCATGCCGCCGAGATCAACATTGAGGCGGAGCCCCACATTGCCCGGCAGGCCGGTGTTTCCGGGACCCCCACCACCCAGGTGTTTTACAAAAAGGAACTCCGTCACCAGTGGCGTGGTGTCAAGCAACGGCGCGTGATCCGCGCCGAACTGGAGAAGGTGCTGTCTCCCGGCAACCAGCGGCAGTGATTAACGGCGTTGACGTCCGCCAGGGCGGTGGCCTCCACCACCACGCGGGGCACCCATGTTGCGCTCCCGGTAGGTGATGCGGCCACGGGTGAGGTCGTAGGGGCTGATCTCCACGGTCACCTTGTCCCCCGCCAGAAGCTTGATGCGGAATTTGGTGAGCTTGCCGGCAGCACGGCACAGGCACTGGTGTCCTTCTGGCTTGTCAAGGGTGACCATGTAAAAGCCGTTGCCTTGTTCCCGTTCAATCACGCCAGAGGTTTCAATCATGGTTGAGCCATGGTGAGAGACAAAATCATGGGCAAGCCCGATCCAGGCAAAGCCAGGTCCGGAGCATCAGCTTATCAGGCTCGGACACGGGCATCGGCAATGACTACGCCAGCCTGAGCAGGAGATGAGGACAACCCCAGGCCCTCCTCCTCGGCGGGGGGAACCAGGGCGACAAAACGGGATTGCTGCTCCTCCCACTGCGCCAGAATCTCTCCCGCCCTGGGGCTGCCTGTGGCCACCAGATGGTCCTCCAGGAGATTCCTGAGTTGGCTCGCCAGCGCCGTGGACTCCGCCAGGCTGCGCAGCTTCACGGTGTCCTTGTTGATGCGCACAGCCGTGGTGTCGTCCTGCTGGAGCAAGTAGGCCACCCCGCCGGTCATCCCGGCGGCCACGTTGCGTCCCGTGGGACCCAGCACCACAACCACCCCACCGGTCATGTACTCGCAGCAGTGATCCCCGGCGCCCTCCACCACGGCCTGGGCGCCGCTGTTGCGCACCCCGAAGCGCTCACCGGCCCGGCCATGGGCAAACAGTTGTCCCCCCGTGGCTCCGTACAGGCAGGTGTTGCCCAGGATCACGTGATTGCCCGCTTGCAGACGGGAGGCTCTGGGGGGCACGATCACCAGGCGTCCCCCATTCATGCCCTTGCCCACGTAGTCGTTGGCTTCGCCATGGAGAACCATCTCCAGGCCCTGGACGCAGAACGCGCCAAAGCTCTGCCCCGCACAGCCGCGGAAGCGCAACCGGAGTTGACCGGCAAACCCCCGGTTGCCGTGCTGCGCCGCAATCAACCCCGCCAGGCGCGCCCCCACGCTGCGGTCCGTATTGGCAATCTCCAGGTCCACGGTCATGGAGCTCTGGTGGGCCACGGCCTGTTGCAGGGCGGGGTCCGTCAGCAGCTCATCCAACAGGACGGGGCCGTTGCCATGGGCCTCGGCATCATGCTTGAGCCAACTGCGGTCATGGGCCTGGGGCATGGGCTCCAGCAAGCTGCCCATGTCCACGCCACGGGTTTTGTGCAGGGTGACGTTGCGTGTTGCCAGCAGCTCCACGCGGCCAATCAGATCGTCCATGGACCGCAGGCCCAGGCGGCTGATGAGCTGGCGCACCTCTTCCGCCACGTAGACAAAGAAATTGACCACGTGCTCCGGCAGCCCCACGAACCGGCGGCGCAGGGCTTCTTTCTGGGTGGCCACACCAACGGGGCAGGTGTTGGTGTGGCACACCCGGGCCATGATGCATCCCTCGGCAATCATGGCCACCGAACCGAATCCAAACTCCTCAGCGCCCAGCAGGGCGGCAATCACCACGTCCCAGCCGGTTTTCAGGCCACCGTCAGCCCGCAGGATCACCCGCTGGCGTAAACCGTTGTCCAACAGGCATCGATGCACTTCCGCCAGGCCCAGTTCCCAGGGAACACCAGCATGCTTGATGGAGCTGAGGGGTGAGGCGCCGGTGCCGCCGTCATGGCCGGAGATCTGAATCACGTCGGCGTTGGCCTTGGCCACCCCGGCCGCAATGGTGCCAATGCCAATTTCCGCCACCAGCTTGACCGACACCTTGGCGGCAGGATGAACCTGGTGCAGGTCGTGAATGAGCTGGGCCAGATCCTCAATGGAATAGATGTCGTGGTGGGGCGGGGGCGAGATGAGGGGCACCCCGGGCTTGCTGTTGCGCAGCCCGGCGATGTAGGCATCCACCTTGGTGCCGGGAAGCTGCCCCCCCTCCCCGGGTTTTGCCCCTTGGGCCACCTTGATTTCCAGTTGTTTGCCGGAGCGCAAATACGCCGGAGTGACGCCAAAGCGCCCGGACGCCACCTGTTTGATGGCGGAGCAGGCCGTATCGCCGGGGCGCAGACCCCGCAGGTGGGGCAGGGTGGGAGAGTGGCCTGCATCGTCCACGTCGGTGAGCACCCCATAGCGCACCGGATCTTCCCCACCTTCCCCGCTGTTGCTCTTGCCGCCAATGCGGTTGAGGGCAACGGCCAGGGTTTCATGGGCCTCGCGGGAGAGGGCCCCCAGGCTCATGCCACCGGTGCAGAAGCGCCGGCAGATATCGGCAACACTTTCCACCTCCTCCAGGGGGGTTGGAGATCGGGCGACACGGAACTCCAGAAGGTCCCGCAGGGTGGTGGGGGGACGCTGCTCCAGCAGGTGCTGGTACGTGGCGAAGTGGTCATAGCCCGGTCCCTGGGCAAGGGCCTTGTGGAGCACCTTGGCCATCTCCGGACTGTTGAGATGATATTCGCCCCCCGTGCGGTACTGCACAAAGCCCATGAACTCCAACTTGCTGCGGCTCAGCTCGGGGAAGGCCTTGCTGTGGAAGGCCAGGGTCTCACTCGCCAGTTCTGCAAAGGTGAGGCCTGCCACCCGACTGGTGGTGCCACGGAAGGCTGTCGCAATCAAATCCGCCCCAATGCCCACGGCTTCAAAGATCTGGGCGCCGTGATAACTGGACAACAGGGAGATGCCGATTTTCGAGAGGATTTTCCGCAGTCCCGCCTCCAGTGCGTAGCGCACGTTGGCTTGGGCCTGGGCCGCATCCATGGCGGGCAGCTTGCCCCGCTCAATGAGCTTGATGGTGCGGGGATGGTTGCGCCAGTGGCGCGTAGTCTCCCAGGTGAGCCACGGGCAAACGGCGCTGGCGCCATAGCCAATGAGACAAGCCAGGTGATGGGTGGTCCAGCATTGGGCCGTCTCCACCACCAGGGAAGCCCGCAGTCGCAAGCCTGCGCGAATCAGGTGGTGATGGACAGCACCCGTGGCCAGCAACGGCGGAATGATGCTGTGCATGGGGCCAAGACCACCATCCTGACGGTCCGAGAAGACGAGAATCTCTGTGCCGCGACGCACCGCTTGCTCGGCCTGATGGCAGAGTTGCTCCACCGCCTCTTGCAGGCCATCCGGGCCGGTGGCGACAGGAAACAGGGTGCTGAGATGTTGGCACCTCCAGCCCGATGCGCTCAACTGGCTCAACTCGGCCTCGTTGAGCAACGGTGAAGGAAGATCCAGGCGGCGCGCCCCCTGGGCCGATGGCTCCAGTGCCGATCCACGGGTCCCCAGGTGAACGGCAAGGCTCATCACCAACTCTTCCCGCAGGGGGTCGATGGGGGGATTGGTGACCTGGGCAAACCGCTGCTTGAAGTAGTCGTACAGCAGGTGGGGCTTGCTGGAGAGGACAGCCAGGGGGATGTCGTCCCCCATGCAGAAGGTGGGCTCTTTCCTCTTGCCGGCCATGTCCTCGATGATGAGGTCCAGATCTTCGGCGGTGAAGCCAACGGCGGTCTGCAATTGCAGCAGTTCCAAGTCGGTGAACCGGGGCTCCGCGCACCACGCTTGGGGCGCAAGCTGTTGACGCAGTTGCAGCCATTGGCCATAGGGATAGCGGCTGGCCGCTTCTTCCTTCACCTCCCAGTTGCGCAGCAGGCGGCCCTTCTCCAGATCCACGGCCAGCATCTGACCAGGACCCAGGCGCCCTTTCTCCACAATGGCTGCCTCATCCAGTTCCACCACCCCGGTCTCGGTGCCCATGACCACCAGGCCGTCCCGGGTGACGC
This sequence comes from Synechococcus sp. SB0668_bin_13, assembly GCA_009836025.1. Classification (GTDB taxonomy): domain Bacteria; phylum Cyanobacteriota; class Cyanobacteriia; order PCC-6307; family Cyanobiaceae; genus Synechococcus_B. The sequence goes on from VXWH01000154.1 coordinate 8,653, forward strand.
AGTAGCGGGCCGGACGCAGGCCGTTGCGATCAAGACAGGCTCCGATCCAGCGCCCGTCGGTGAACGCCAGCAAAGCAGGTCCGTCCCAGGCTTCCTGGATGCCGGCCCAATAGGCATAGAAGTCTTGCAGTTGCTGACGACCCTCCAGCTCCGGTTGCTGCTGAAACGCCTCCGGAACCAGGGTCATCAGGCTTTCAATGACGGGGCGACCGCTGCGCACCATCAACTCCAGCATCCCGTCCAGGTTGGCGGAATCGCTGAAGGCGGGATTCACCACGGGATGCAGGTCCGACGCAGCGTCCTCCCAGACCTGCTTGAGGCCGTCCTGGGCTGCCAGCGCCCAGTTGATGTTCCCCAGCAGGGTGTTGATTTCACCGTTGTGGCCCAACAGGCGCATGGGCTGGGCCAGGGGCCAACGGGGCAGGGTGTTGGTGCTGAAGCGCCGGTGGTAGACCGCGTAGGGAACGGCGAAGCGCTCGTCTTGTAGGTCCCTGTAGAAAACCGGCAGCACCTCGGAGCGCACCATGCCCTTGTAGACCACCGTGCGGGTGCTCAGGGAGGCAAAGGAGACATGGCGACTCACCGCTGGCCCCAATACATCGCCAAGCTGGGCGCCAATGCGGCGGCGGCAACGGAACAGCAGGCGCTCCAACGCTTCCTGATCCCCATGGCGCTCATCGATGGAGAGGAGCCACTGCTCAATCACCGGACAGCTTGCGGCCGCCATGGGACCCAGAACATCCCGGTCAACAGGTACCACGCGCCAGCCATGGCTGTGGAGCCCCAGTTGGGCCGCCTGCTCCTCGCAAAGGCGGCGCGTGGTGGAGCGCGCCTCGGCATCCCTGGGCAGAAAAACCATGCCCAAGGCGGGAATGTTCCCATCCGGCAGCGCCGCTACGGCAGGCCAGAGCGTCTCCAGCAGCGGCCAGGGAATGGCGCAGAGCACACCTGCCCCATCTCCAGAGTCCCGGTCGCCGCCACAGCCACCCCGGTGTTCCATACAAGCCAGGCCGCGCAGGGCTTGCTGCAAGAGCCAGTGGCTGGGCTGGCCATCCAGCTGGGCCAGAAACCCAACGCCACAACCGTCCCGCTCTCGTTCCAGCCAATCAGGCCCGGAAGAATCCTGGCAAGGCCAGTGGGGACAGCGGGATGGTGTGGACATTAACAACAGCCGGACTTTAGAATTTCAGGTTAGCTGCGAAGACGGAAATGACAGCGCCTTCGACCTTGGTTGTTCCGGTCAATGCGTAATGTTGTTGGGCGGTTTGCAGCGCTGAGCCTTTCAAGTTCCTTGCTTTTTGGCCTGTTCGCCCCAGCTCGTGGACAGAATCCGGCGGTCCCGGTGGCGCCATCACCACGTCTCTCGCAACCGACGGAGCGATTTCAGGCTGAGTTATCCCCGGCCACACTGCCGCCCCTGCAGCCGCTTCAGGGTGCGCAGACAGGGTCAACCGTTATCACCGGGGACACCATTGCATTGAATGGCGCCGAACTCCAGCTTCCATGGCGTCTTGAAGGGGAGTCAGGCTCCAGGCGGCGCCTTGTTGTACCGGTTGACATCCTGACCCATCGGTTGGGGGCCAGGGTCAACCGTGGGGCAGACGGTCCGCAGTTGGTCTGGTTTGGCCACGTTGTCCCCTTGAAACAGGCGGATCCTCCCTTGGGGAACGGGCCTGCCGTGGACATTGCCGCCTTGGCGGAGCGCTTCCGCTGGCAGTTCAGGGCTGTGGATTCCCGGTTGAATCTCCGGGTTCCCCCGCCACGACTGGTCAACGTGCGGCTGGGACAATCCGCTGAACGGGTGCGGATTGTGCTGGACTTCCTGGGTCCCGCCCCTTTTCGTGTCCAGGACGGGGCGTTGCTGGTGGAGATGCGCTCCCGGGATGTGCATCTGCGGGAGATGGAAACCCTCGGCATTCCGCACCAGTGGACACCGGGCCTGCTGAGGCTGAACACAACTGTCCTCAGCCCCGACAGTCGCCTTCTCACCCTCGGTCGTCCGGAGCGCCTTGTTCTGGATCTCTCCTATGAAGACTTTCTCGCCCTTCGGGTGCTGGGGCCAACAGGGCAAGCCGTTCTCCCACCGCTCCAGCAGTTCCGGCTCAATACCAGGGTCCTGGCCCTGGGCAGGAGGAGGTTTCGCCTCCACAGCGTGGCCCTGGACTTGACAAACCCATCCGTCACCCTGCTGCCCCTCACCGGATCCGATGGCATGGACGGGCTCAACCCTCTCCCGGCACTGGCCAAGGCCTGGCAAGCGGATCTGGCCATCAACGGGGGCTATTTCAACCGCATTCGCAAACTGCCGTTGGGCGCCATCAAGCGGCAGGGTCATTGGCTTTCCGGCCCGATTCTCGGTCGCGGAGCAATTGGGTGGGGATCAGGGGAGCGTCCGGTGTTCGGGCGGTTGGCGATGGAAGAGACAGTGAAAGGACCCAGAGGCTCCTTCCCCCTCAGTCACCTGAACAGCGGCTACGTCCAGAAAGGGGTGGCGCGCTATACCCACCACTGGGGCAGCCATTATCATCCTCTAACCCAGGACGAGACCGGTTTCCTGGTGCAAGGCAACCGGGTGGTGCGCCACTTTGCCTCCTTTCAGCTCAAAGGCGGCGTTGCTCTTGCCCCTGAAAGCTGGTTGCTGGTGGCCCGTTATGGCGCCAGCCTGCCGCTGCGGCTTGGTGATCCGGTTGCCCTTGATCAGCGTCTGACCCCTGGACGCTTTGGACAGCAGCCCCACGTTCTGGGGGCCGGTCCCCTCCTCCTGCTGGGTGGTCGGCCGGTGCTGAATGCCGGCCTGGAGCGCTTCAGCGCCCAATTTCAAAGGGAGAAGGCGCCCCGTAGCGTGGTGGCCTGGGGTCAGGATCAACTGTGGCTCCTCACGGTTCAGGGTCTGGGCAACTCCGGACCCACCCTCAAGGAAACCACCCGCCTGGCGCAGCAGTTGGGCATGGAGGATGCCCTCAATCTGGATGGGGGCAGTTCCACCACGTTGGTGTTCCAGGGGGTCACAACCGTGCGCGGACGGGGCGTGGATTCCCGGGTTCATAATGGCTTGGGTGTGGTGGTTCGAGAGCCGCCGGGCGAGAATGGTTCGCAACGCAGCAACAACTGAGGAACCACCATGGCCAGACACGCCCCGTTCCAGATCACCCCACAGGCCGCTGCGGAACTGAGCCGCCAGGCCGCCCTCACATCCCGTCCAGGGGTTGCCAGCCTGGAGTTGCAACCCGGCGGATGCCAGAACTGGGTATTGATCATCCGCGCCGGTGTTGTGGTGGGCGAGCCCATGGCCCGCACGGACGGCATGACCCTTTGGGCAAGCCAGGACACCGTCAACCAACTGGAATCCATGCACCTGGACCACCACCATGACCTGCGCGGCGGTGGCTTTATCCTTCGCGGCCCCAAGGACGTGCAGTTCTGCACCTGTGGCGTCGGCTTCAGCCGCCCGTCCAAGGGGGCCGATCCAAGGCAGTGATGCGGTAAAGTTGTAGATTGTGTGACCCTGCCGCGGTTTATCACCAGGCCTCGAATGCCAACGATCCAGCAACTCATCCGCACTGAGCGCTCTCGGCTGAGAGACAAGACCAAATCCCCTGCCCTGCGGTCTTGCCCCGGGCGGCGGGGCGTGTGTACCCGGGTGTACACATCAACACCCAAAAAGCCCAACTCCGCGCTGCGGAAGGTGGCGCGGGTGCGGCTCACCTCGGGTTTCGAGGTGACCGCCTACATCGGTGGGGAGGGCCATAACCTGCAAGAACACTCCGTGGTGCTGATTCGCGGGGGACGGGTCAAGGATCTTCCGGGTGTGCGCTATCACATCATTCGCGGCACCCTGGATACGGCAGGGGTCAAGGACCGTCGCCAATCCCGCTCCAAGTACGGGGCAAAGCAGCCCAAGGAGTGACCTGACCCAGGGTCTGCTTCGCCATTGTTCAACTTCCCACTGATTTTTCCACTGTCTCCACTCCATGTCCCGCCGCAATACCGCCGAGAAGCGTCCGGTTACGCCTGATCCACGTTTCAATAACCGTCTGGCCGCCATGCTGGTGGCCAGACTCATGAAAAGCGGCAAGAAGTCCACGGCGCAGAGGATTCTGTATGAAGCCCTCGATCTGGTGGGCGAGCGCACAGGCGATGATCCCGTCACCCTGTTCGAGACCGCCATTTGCAACATCACCCCCCTTGTGGAGGTGCGGGCGCGTCGCGTCGGCGGCGCCACCTATCAAGTCCCCATGGAGGTGCGCCCGGAGCGGGGCACGGCCATGGCCCTGCGCTGGTTGGTGAACTACTCCCGGGCGCGCTCCGGGCGCTCCATGGCTCAGAAGCTGGCGGGGGAGTTGATGGATGCCGCCAACGAAACCGGCAGTGCCGTCCGCAAACGAGAAGAAACCCACAAGATGGCGGAAGCCAACAAGGCCTTTGCCCACTACCGCTACTGATTGTCCTTCTCCTGACGTTGTACCCCAGGTTCCATGGGCGGGCGCAACGCCAGGCGGATGGGTTTGTCTGTAGAATTGCCCCGCCCTCGGCCAGAAGCACACACTTCGGAGGTTTTCCGTGTCCCGCAATGTCTCCCTGGACCACGTTCGCAACATTGGCATTGCCGCCCACATTGATGCCGGCAAAACAACCACCACCGAGCGGATTCTGTTCTATTCCGGTGTGGTTCACAAGCTGGGCGAGGTCCACGACGGCGCCGCCGCAACGGATTGGATGGCCCAGGAGAAAGAGCGGGGCATCACCATCACGGCAGCCGCCATTTCCACCAGTTGGCGAGACCACCGCATCAACATCATCGACACCCCCGGCCACGTGGACTTCACCATTGAGGTGGAGCGCTCCATGCGGGTTCTGGACGGGGTGATTGCCGTGTTCTGCGCCGTGGGTGGCGTCCAACCCCAGTCGGAAACGGTCTGGCGCCAAGCGGACCGCTACCAGGTGCCCCGCATGGTCTTTGTGAACAAAATGGACCGCACCGGCGCTGACTTCCTCAGTGTCCATGAGCAAATCAAATCCCGCCTGCGGGCCAATGCCTTCCCGATCCAACTGCCCATTGGCGCGGAGGGAGACCTGAGCGGCATTGTGGATCTGGTGCGCAAAAAGGCCTACCTGTACAAGGATGACCTGGGCAAGAACATCGTCGAGGCTCCCGTCCCCGATGCCATGGCCCACCAGGTGGAAACCTGGCGCAGTGTGATGGTGGAGGCGGTGGCGGAGTCCAGCGAGGAGCTCCTGGAAGCCTTTCTGGACAACGGCGAACTCACCCAGGAGCAACTGGTCTGTGGGATCCGGGAAGGGGTGCTCCACCATGGCCTGGTGCCCATGCTCTGTGGTTCCGCCTTCAAGAACAAGGGGGTCCAGTTGCTGCTGGATGCGGTGGTGGATTACCTGCCGGCCCCCGTCGACGTGCCCCCCATCCAGGGGGTGCTGGATAGCGGCAAGACAACCGTGCGCGCCTCGGACGACGAGGAGCCCTTCAGTGCCCTGGCCTTCAAGGTGATGGCTGATCCCTATGGCAAGCTCACCTTTGTGCGTATCTATTCCGGCATCCTGAGCAAGGGCAGCTATGTGCTGAACTCCACCAAGGGCAGGAAAGAGCGTATTTCCCGCCTGGTGGTGCTCAAGGCTGACGAGCGGGAAGAGGTGAACGAGCTGCGGGCGGGAGACCTGGGGGCCGTGGTGGGGCTCAAGGACACCACCACAGGGGACACCCTGTGTGACCAGGAGAAACCCATCGTCCTGGAGACCCTGTTCGTTCCTGAGCCGGTGATCTCCGTGGCCGTGGAGCCCAAAACCAAGGGAGACATGGAGAAACTCTCCAAGGCGCTCCAGTCCCTGTCCGAAGAAGATCCCACCTTCCGGGTCAGCACGGATCCGGAAACCAACCAGACGGTGATTGCCGGCATGGGGGAACTCCACCTGGAAATTCTGGTGGACCGCATGTTGCGGGAGTTCAAAGTGGAAGCCACCGTGGGCGCCCCCCAGGTGGCCTACCGGGAAACCATTCGCGCCAGCGCCCGTGGCGAAGGCAAATTTGTGCGTCAGTCCGGCGGCAAGGGCCAGTACGGCCACGTCATTATCGAGATGGAGCCGGGAGAAGCCAATTCAGGCTTTGCCTTTGAGAGCAAAATTGTCGGTGGCGTTGTTCCCAAGGAGTACATCAACCCGGCCCAGAAAGGCATGGCGGAGACCTGTGCATCCGGAGTGCTGGCGGGTTATCCCATGATTGATGTCAAATGCACGCTGGTGGACGGGTCCTTCCATGATGTGGACTCCTCTGAAATGGCCTTCCAGATTGCCGGTTCCATGGCCTTCAAGGATGCGGTTCACAAATGCAGACCGGCGCTGCTGGAACCCATGATGAAGGTGGACGTGGAGATCCCGGACGATTTCCTCGGTTCCATCATTGGCGACCTATCATCTCGCCGTGGTACGGTGGAAGGCCAAACCATTGAAGACGGCATCGGCAAAGTCACCGCCAAGGTGCCCCTCTCCGAAATGTTTGGCTACGCCACAGAACTCCGATCAATGACACAGGGTCGGGGTCTATTCTCGATGGAATTCAGCAACTACGAGGAAGCTCCTCGCAACGTCGCTGAGGCGATCATCGCCAAGAATCAGGGCAAATCCTGATCTCCATCCCTCACCCGAAAACCTCCCCGATTCTTTCCATCAATGGCACGCGAGAAGTTCGAGCGGAACAAGCCCCATGTCAACATCGGCACCGTCGGCCACGTTGACCACGGCAAAACCACGCTGACTGCTGCAATCACCAACGTTCTGGCGGCCCGCGGCAGCGCCCAGGCCCAGGCCTACGACGACATTGACGGCGCTCCTGAAGAAAAGGAGCGGGGCATCACCATCAACACGGCCCACGTGGAGTACGAGACGGAGAACCGTCACTACGCCCATGTGGACTGCCCTGGTCATGCGGACTATGTGAAAAACATGATCACGGGGGCCGCCCAGATGGATGGCGCCATCCTGGTGGTGGCCGGCACGGACGGCCCCATGGCCCAGACCCGGGAGCACATTCTCCTGGCCAAGCAGGTGGGTGTTCCCGCACTGGTGGTCTTCGTCAACAAGAAAGACATGGTTGACGACGAAGAGTTGCTGGAACTGGTGGAACTGGAAATCCGGGAACTCCTCAGCAAGTACGAGTTCCCCGGGGATGACATCCCGGTGGTCATGGGTTCCGGCTTGAAAGCGCTGGAGGCCATCCAGGGGGGCGCCACCGGTGAGCGTGGCAAGGATCCATGGATTGACGGCATCCTGGATCTCATGGATGCCGTGGATGAAAGCATCCCCGAGCCAGAGCGGGAAGTGGACAAGCCTTTCCTGATGGCGGTTGAGGACGTGTTCTCCATCACGGGCCGCGGCACCGTGGCCACAGGCCGCATTGAGCGTGGCATGGTCAAGGTCAATGAAGAAGTGGAGATCGTTGGCCTGAAGGACACCCGCAAGACCACGGTCACCGGTGTGGAAATGTTCCGCAAGCTGCTGGACGAGGGCATGGCCGGGGATAACGTTGGTCTGCTCCTGCGCGGCATTCAGAAGAATGAAGTGGAGCGCGGCATGGTTCTGGTGAAGCCCGGCTCCATCACTCCCCATACCAAGTTCGAAGGGGAGGTCTATGTGCTCACCAAGGAAGAAGGCGGCCGCCACACGCCCTTCTTCGCCGGTTACCGTCCCCAGTTCTACATCCGCACCACGGACGTGACGGGCCAGATCACCGAGTTCACCGCTGACGATGGCTCCAAGGCCGAGATGGTGATGCCTGGCGACCGCATCAAGATGACCGGCGAGTTGATTGTGCCGGTGGCCATTGAGAAGGGCATGCGCTTTGCCATTCGCGAAGGTGGCCGCACCATCGGCGCTGGCGTGGTCTCCAGGATCCTCGCCTGAGACATTCATGGGAAGATGGGCCTTCCCTTGAAGGCCCTGGAACCCCTCGCTCCGATGGGTTCTCCTCCATGCTCTGCACCTTGACAACTCAACCCCTCCATGGCCCACGCCACCACCTCTGAGCCCTTGCAATGACAAGAACCCTTGCACAGCAGAAGATTCGTATTCGCCTCAAAGCCTTTGATCGACGGATGTTGGACATCTCCTGCGAGAAGATTATTGACACCGCAGACCGCACGGCAGCCACGGCCATTGGGCCCATCTCTCTGCCCACAAAGCGGAAGATCTACTGTGTGTTGCGTTCTCCCCATGTGGACAAGGATTCGCGAGAGCACTTTGAAACCCGCACCCATCGGCGGCTAATTGATATTTACAACCCCTCCTCAAAGACAATCGACGCCCTCATGAAGCTGAACCTGCCCAGTGGGGTGGACATTGAGGTCAAGCTCTAGCCACCACACATCAAGCCGCATCTGTCTAAGGTCAAACAACTTGCTGCCCCTATGGCCATGACCAAGCCACTGGCGGTCAGGGAGCTTCCCCTGTTTCTGTTGTCCGGAGTGGTGCTGTTTCCCCGTGAAGTGCTTCCCCTTCACATTTTTGAGTACCGCTACCGGATCATGCTGAAGACAGTTATGGAGGCTGATCAGCGCTTTGGCGTGATCAACTGCGATCCTGAGACAGGTGAACCCAGCACCGTGGGCTGTTGCACGGAAATTCTCCAGCACCATTCCATGGAGCGGGACCGCAGCGCCATTGTGACCAGGGGCCAGCAACGTTTCCGCGTCCTGAACCGGGTCCGGGACACCCCCTTCTGCATTGGTCTTGTCAGTTGGCTTGAAGATGGTCCGCCCACAACAGATCTCACGGGCCTTGTCCGGAACGTGCATAGCGCCCTTGGCGATGTTGTCAAGCTTTCCGCCAAGCTCTCCGGCAAGAGTTTTCGCCTGCCCGAAGATATTCCATTGGATCCTGAGGAGATGTCGTTCTGGCTGGCCTCCCGTCTGGATAATGCAACGGCAGCCCAGCAGCATCTTCTGGAGATCACGGATACAGCCGACCGCTTGCAACAGGAATATGCCCTGCTGGACCAGGCCCGCCGACAGTTGGCCGCACGCACAGTGCTCAAAGACCTGGAACAGGGAACCAAAAACTAGAGGCCCGTTCCATGCCCTGGCTTCTGCTCCTGGTCAGCGGTGTTCTGGTGCTGGTGCTTTACGCCTATCTGGCCGGCAAGCGCCCCTATCGATCCCCACACAGTGTGGCTGCCAATTACGACCACTGGACCCGTGACGGCCTGTTGGAGCGCCTTTGGGGGGACCACATCCATCTCGGCTACTACGGTGATCCTCCCCAGCCCCAGGATTTCCGGGCCAGCAAAGCGAGACTGGTCCACGAAATGGTCCAGTGGGCGGGTCTTTACCGGCTACCTCCGGGCAGTCGCGTTCTGGACGTGGGTTGCGGCATTGGGGGCAGCGCACGGATTCTGGCCCGGGATTACGGCTTTGATGTTTTGGGCATCAGCATCAGCAGTCAACAGATTGCCCGGGCCCGGGCGTTGACGCCAGCACACCTACCGTGCCGTTTTGCCGTGATGGACGCCTTGGCCATGCCCATGGCGGACGGGTGTTTTGATGCGGTCTGGACGGTGGAAGCGGCGCCCCACATTGCCAACAAGCAATGCTTTGCCAATGAACTGCTGCGCCTCCTGAAGCCAGGTGGCCGGTTGGTGATGGCGGATTGGAATCAGCGAGATCCCCGCCGCCAGCCGCCGAGCCGCCTGGAGCAGATGGTTCTGAACATTCTGCTGACCCAATGGGGTCATGCCGCCTTTGCCAGCATGGAAGCGGTCCAGGAGCACCTGCAAGCCAGCCCCTCTGGCTGCATCAACCTGCACAGCGCGGATTGGAGCCGGGCCACGCTGCCTGCATGGCCAGAGGCCATTCGGGAAGGCTTCAGACGACCATGGGCCGTGCTCTCCCTGGGACCAGCGGCGGTGGTGCAGGGTCTTCGAGAAGTGCCCACCATCCTTCTCATGGCCTGGGCCTGGCGCCGTGGGCTGCTGCGTTTCGGGGTGTTTTGCGCAGAGCGCGCAGGATCCGGCGGCGATGGTAGATCCATTGCCCACAGGCCGTCACGGTGAGCCCGGCGCCAATCACCACCATGGGGACGGTTTGCAGTTTTTCGCTGTTGGCGCGTTGCAGACTCGCCAGCAAACCCAGGCACACCATGGCGGGACCAGCCATGGCCACCAGTCGCGAGAAGGGATGGGGAGGCGTGTTCACAATCAGGGTGAGACGTGATCCACAGGCAGATCAAACCGCTGCAGCAAGGTGGCGGTGAGCACCTCTACCCCTGTTGCGATGGCCCTCTCGTCAGGGTTAAAGCAGCCATGATGGAGAGGATAGCAGCCCTCGGGACCAGCCACGCCAAGGCGGAACATGCAGCCGGGCACATGCTTGAGCATCTCGGCAAAGTCTTCCGCGCCCAAGGAGGGTTGGGCAAGGTATTCCACGTTGTCGTCCCCCAGAACAGTGCGGGCCGCTTTTTCCAGACAGCGGGTCTGGCTGGGGTCATTGAATACGGACGGTGTGATGGCGCGGAGGCTCACCTGGGACCGGGCGCCGTGGATTCCCACAATTCCCCGAATCACCCCCTCAATCCAACCGGATAGCTGCTGGTGGGTGTCCGGATGCAGACAGCGCACCGTGCCCTTCAACAAGACACGGTCGGCGATGACATTGAAGGCACAGCCCCCCTGAACCTGGCCAAAGCTGATCACCACAGGGTGCAGAGGATCCATCCGGCGACTGACAGCCTCCTGGAGACCGGTGACCACCTGGCTGGCAATCCAGATGGCATCCAGGGCTTCATGGGGGCGGGCCCCATGGCCACTTTCCCCCAGAATTTCAACAATCAACTCATCCGCTGTGGCCGTGAACGTGCCTGCACGCACCCCCACCTTGCCAGCCGCCAGCGGAGGGTGTACATGAACCCCGAACAGGGCATCCAGGCCTTCCAGCGCCCCAGCCTTGACCATCCAGCTTGCCCCCTGGGCAATCTCCTCGGCCGGCTGAAACAGGAGACGGAGTGTCCCCGGTAGCCGGCGGGCCAGGGGGGCCATCAAGTGGGCCACCCCGATTCCCACCGTGGTGTGGATGTCGTGGCCACAGGCATGCATCAGGCCTTGTTGACGGGACGCAAAGGGCAGTCCGGTGCGCTCTTCAATGGGCAAGGCATCCATATCCACCCGCAAGCCAATGCTGGGACCAGCCCCGCCGCCAAGCTCAGCCACCACACCGGCGCCACCAACCCCTTCACGCACATCGAAGCCCAACTGATACAAGGAGCCGGCCACAAAGGCGGCGGTCTGTTGTTCCTGACCACTCAACTCCGGATGGGCATGGAGGTGGCGGCGAATTTTCACCAGATCTGGTTCCAGGTCCTGCACCTGCTGGCGCAACTCCGTGAGGGCAAGCAAGCTGGCCATACCCGTCAAGACTGGCCCAACGACAGGAATTGCTGAAGATCCCGCACCGGGCCCGGGGGCCATTGGCGCGTTGCCAACAGCCATTGGGCATCAGCATAGCGATCATCCAGTCCGACACTGGCAGCCCAGTGGCTCTCCGCCTCTCCCCGTAGACCACGGCGCCAGAGCAGTGCTGTGAGCGCAGCGCGAGCATCGGCAAAGAGGGGATAGCGGCGAATCAGTCGGCGGAACGTCTCCTCCGCAACGGCCAGATCACCCAACTCCAGGGCGGCCAACGCCTGGCTGGACTGGGCCAGGACCAAGTCCGGTTGAATCCGGGCAGCAGCGCCATAGCTACAGCGTGCCCCCTGCCAATTGCCCCGCGCCCCTTGCATGGCCCCCAGATTGTAGAGGGCAGCAGCCTCTGCCTTCACCGATTCCGCCGCCAGCGCATCACCCGGAGCTAGGCTGGGGGACCAGCAACCGAGGAGCAGGATCAAGGCCATGACACGCAGCCATGGCAACAAGTGGCCCGTCGAGGGAGTGGTGCGCATACTGCCCAGTGTAGAACCCGGTGTCGAGGGATGTGTCTCGAAGGTGGTGGAAATTGAAGGGGGCGTAATCTCCGGGTAAGT
>VXWH01000089.1 GCA_009836025.1 Synechococcus sp. SB0668_bin_13
AAGTCCCCCAGCACCTGGCCGGTGGGCATGGCGGAGCAGTAGGGGCGGCTGCCGGGCTTGGCCAGGTACTGCTGGTGGTAAGCCTCCGCCGGGAAAAACGGCTGGCCGGAAGTGATCTCCGTGGTGATCTTTCCACGACCTGCGGCGCTGAGGAGGTGCTGGTAGGCCGTGCGGCTGGCCTCGGCCATGGGCGCCTGCTCCTCTGAGACGGTGTAGATGCCGGAACGGTATTGGGTGCCCCGGTCGTTGCCCTGGCCCATGCCCTGGGTGGGGTCATGGCATTCCCAGAACAGCTTCAACACGTCGGCAAAACCCGTCACTGTGGGGTCCCACACCACCCGCACCACTTCGGCGTGGCCCGTGGCGCCGCTGCACACCTCCTCATAGGTTGGATTTGGGGTAATGCCTCCCTGGTAGCCCACGCTGGTGACGTGGACCCCGGGCAGCCGCCAGAAGGCCTTTTCCACGCCCCAGAAGCAACCGCAGCCAAAACTGCAATCCGCAAAACCGGGGGGGACGGGCCCCAGCAGGGGCGTGCCCAGCACGTGATGGCGGCGGGCCGTGGGAATGGGTGTAGTGCGACCGGGAAGCGCAGCACCGGCTGACACCGGTACCGTCTTGTTGCCGCCAAAGCGCCCGAACATGGTGAACAATCAAGGGAGGGGGGAGCTTCATGGACTCCCTTGACCAGAGTGTAAGAAGTCTTTGGCGGCACTGGACGGTCCCCGTGAGCCTCGACCTCCTCCCTGCCGTAGACGCGGGGGCTTCCTTCTCTCAGGTGGTCCATGGCTGCACCTTCCGATTCAGGTGGGTTCCTGCTCCATGGCCGGCGGACAGACGGCGTTATCAGCGACGGCATGGACTGCTTCCATCACCGCCCGGCCAATACCCAGGCGCCGTCGCGTTTCCGCCTGCGACGAGTGCTGTGGACACTGCTCCCCTGGCCCGGAATGCCCCCACGGCAGAGGCCTGTTCAGCGAGAACGGCGCCAACAGGAGGGCCAGGGTGGAACCAAGCTTGTGAGTGATCACCTGCGGGAGCCCCTGGCCAGCGATCTGGAGAACGGGGATTAAGGAGGCCAGAGGTAAAGTGATCCTGCCCTGGCTTGGGGGCTTGGGGAAGCCTGCCGGGAAGATGGAGGGGGACCCCTGCTGTGACCTGTTGTTGCGGCTGTTCAGCCTGTGCCGGGGGGCATCCAGGGCAGCGCTGATTCAACCTTCCCCGTTGGGATGCCCTCTCGCCGTCTGATCCGGAACTCGTGTAAAATAGTTATAGTAGCGCCGTTTTCTCCTTGGTCAGGAAGGTTCATTTCTCACAATGGCTGTTGCTCGGACGAAGGCGCTAGGGACCGGAGAGAAGCGGAGCACTGCCCCACGGGGGTTTGGGGAGGGCAGGGGTAAGGTGGATGATGGGAGTGTGTTGCGTCCGCGCCTTGCCGCCCGCCACCTGCTGCTGTGCCTGCCCCTGCTGGCGGGGCTGGCGTCCGGGGCACAGGCGCAGACCCTTTCAATCAGCGCACCCGCGGACGTGTACGAAGAGAATTTCGGCAAACGGGACCTGCGCTTCCCGGTGACCCTGAGCGAGGCGGTTTCAGTCCCAGTCACTTTTTCGATCTGCTTCGGCAGCGACGGCGGCACGGCGACCATCGAGACGTTCCCAAGTACCACGATTCCCGCCACTAAGGATTTTCAACCTGCCCGCCTCGGCGCGCCAGTCAACGGGGGCTGCGCCGGCAGCACCATTCCAGCGGGGGATACCTCCAACACCGACGTTGGCATCTTGGTCAAGGGCGACACCGAGTCTGAGGCGGATGAGACGGTAGTCGCGTTCCTGCAACTGACGGGCACCCAGACCCCAGTGCTCGCAATACCTAACAAAGTGACCTACACAATTCTGGACGATGATTACAAGCCGGAGATCAGCATTGCCTCGATGAGCAACACATCGGTGACGGAGGGCGGTGGTTTTCTGTTCAAGCTGACAGCCAATCGAGCGCCGGCACACAACATGGCGGTGTACCTGAGCTTGGCGGACGCACCCGACGCGAACTTCGTGGATGATGAAGATGTCGCCCATGTGGTCATATTCCATGCCGGGCAGACCGGGCCGTGGCGCATCGTCGGCACCAGGAGCGATAAGGCGGACGAACCCAGCGGCAACGTGACCATGACGGTGACGGATAGCCTCTGTAACGGTTACGTCGTGGGCACCAGCGGCGCCGTCTCCTGTACGGATTACACCGTGAGCGGCAGCGGCGTCGCCTCGGTGAAGGTGATCGATAACGACCCCACCACGGTGACCCTCACCACGCCGGACGCCACGGCCACCGAAGGCAGCAGCGACACCGCCAGCCTGGTGTTGACCCTGGGCCGCCCCCTGCGGGCGGGGGAGAGCCTGGCCGTCCCCCTGGGGTTCAGCGGCGGCGCGTTGGGAACGGACTTCACCCTGTCCCTCTCCGGCAGCCCCGCGGGGGTGACGCTGAGCGGCGACACGGTGACCTTCACCGGCAGCGCCAGCGGCTCCGCCACTGTTGCCACCGTGTTGCTGAGCGCTTCCCAGGATGGAGACATCACGGACGAGACGGTGACCGTCTCGATACCGTCCTCCTCTACGGGTACTGCCCCGATCCTGACGGCCACGGGTCTGGACGGCGGCGCCACGGGCAGCCGCACCGGCAACGGGGAAATCATCCTGAATGACGCCGCACCGTCCAAGCCCACAGGCTTCAGCGCCACGGCGGGCAACGCTGAGGTCACCCTCGCATGGACCGATCCCAACGACAACACCATCACCGGGTGGCAGTATCAGGAGACCCCCTACCACACCTGGAAGCCCATTGACGGCAGCACGGCCAGCACCACCAGCCACACGGTCACCGGCCTCACCAACGGCACTCTCTACTCCTTCCGTATTCGCGCAGTGGCCGGCACGGTACACGGCGCGGCATCGGACGAGAGAACGGCAACACCGTTGGCGCCAGTGGTGCAGTTCAGTGCTGCCCGCTACAACGGCAGCGAGGCTGCGGGCAGCCGCACGGTCACCGTGGGGCTGAGCGCCTCCCCGGCCTTCAGCGCGGCCACCAACGTCTCCTACGCTGTGTCCAGCACCGGCACGACCACCTATGGCGAAGACTCCAATGCCCTGGGTGGCCCGGTGTCCATGACCGGTGGTTCCGGCAGCATTGTCGTCACCATCCTGGACGACCG
>VXWH01000117.1 GCA_009836025.1 Synechococcus sp. SB0668_bin_13
AAGGCCCTGGTCACCGGCATTGCCAACAACCGCTCCATCGCCTGGGGCATTGCCCGGCAACTCCACCTTGCCGGGGCCGAGTTGGGCGTCACCTACCTCCCGGACGAGAAGGGGCGGTTTGAAGCAAAGGTGCGGGAACTCACGGCCCCCCTCAACCCCGGTCTGTTTCTGCCCATGGACGTGCAGAACCCGGAGCAGATGGAGGCGGTGTTCCAACAGTTGGGGAGCCAGTGGGGCCAACTGGACATCCTCGTTCATTGCCTCGCCTTTGCCAACAAGGCGGATCTGATCGGGGCCTTCAGCGACACCACGGCCCAGGGATTCCGCACCGCCCTGGAGATCAGCGCCTACTCCCTCACCTCCCTCTGCCGCCTGGCCAAGCCCCTCTTCTCCCAAGGGGCCAGCGTGATCACGTTGACCTATCTGGGGGCCGAGCGGGCTGTTCCCAACTACAACGTCATGGGACTGGCCAAGGCGGCTCTGGAGGCTTCCGTGCGCTACCTGGCGGCTGAACTGGGGCCCGACAAGCAGGTGCGGGTGAACGCCATCAGCGCCGGCCCCATCCGCACCCTCGCCAGTTCCGCGGTGGGGGGCATTCTGGAGATGATCCATCACGTGGAGGAAAAGGCTCCCCTGCGCCGCACCGTGACCCAGCAGGAGGTGGGCAACACCGCCGCGTTCCTGGCCAGCCCCCTGGCCTCCGGCATCAGCGGCCAGGTCCTTTACGTGGACGGGGGCTATTGCATCACGGGGCTCTGAGGACTGTGGCTGTGAACATGTCGAGAGACCTGGCTCCCCATGAATGTCCCCCCGCGGGACCGGCAGCGGCGCTGGCCCAACGCATTTCCGCCCAGATCCCGGTGCTGGAAACAACACGGCTGTGGCTGCGGGCTCCCCGCATCACGGATTTCCAGATCTATGCCCGGATCGCCTGCTCCCAGCGGGCGCGGTTCATGGGGGGTCCCATGACCCGGGAGGAAGCCTGGGATGATTTCGCACGCACGTGCAGTGTCTGGCTCTGGCGTGGCCATGGTGCGTGGGTCATGGCGGGGAAGGCGGATGGCGCCCCGTTGGGGGTGGTGGTGCTTGGGTTTGAGCCGGGTGATCAGGACCCGGAATTGGGAATTGCCCTCATCCAGGCAGCCGAAGGCCGGGGCCTTGCCCTGGAGGCCGCCCAGGCGGCGCGGGATTACGCCTTCAGGGTGCTGGAGCTTCCCCGCCTGGTGAGCTACGTCTCTCCGGAGAACCGCCGTTCGATTGCCTTGATGGAGAGACTGGGCGCCCAGCGTGAACCTGCTCTGCTGGACGGCAGCCGGGTGTACCGCCACAGACCACGGGCGGCGAAGGGGCAACTCCACAGCGGGGAAGGGGGGCGCTGAGACCAGGCGGCAGCCGTGTCCTCAACGGGCCACAGCACCGAACAACTGGAAAACATCACGACAGAAGTGCCGCAGGGCTCGGCTCACGTCCTCCGTGGGTGTGTCCTTGCCCTCCAGTTGCCATGGCCCCAGAGTGGCAAGACGCCATTGCTCCCCCCGGAAGCTGATGCCCCGCAGCACCAGACCCAGCAATTGCCCCTGCTGCCCTGGCGGCGTCTTGAATTGCAACTGCACCAACACACTGCGACAGGCCAGGCGTGGGCTCCAGCCGGGGAAGTGAAAGCCCAGATCAATGGAGTTGACTTCCTCCCAATGGCGGGTGCGCCGGTCATCCCGCCAGGGGCAGAGATCGGTCCGTCCGTCGGGGAAACGTTGACGGAAGGCTGTGGCCACACTGGCAACGGTCCGGGCAAGCTCCGGACTGGTGACCTGACGAGAGGCGTTCATGGCAACAGGAGTCCAGGACACAGAGGTGGCTCAAGGATAAGGACCAGTGCCCGCGTTGGCGTATCCCCGTGGCGGCTTTGTTGGCTCCAGCACCAGGGATGCGGCTGGAACCGTTGCAACAGATACTGGATGGGTCCGGATCGCCCGGCAGAATTGAAAGGTAGCCAACACAATACGACTGCATGGGGAAGTTGTTACCATGACCTGTTCTGAACAACACACTGCGCTGTTCAGGATTGACCTGCGCAAAATTGGCAAGCGTGACCATGGGAGTTGGCCGCATGCCGCCAGGGGCGAAGTCAGGGATGATCCCCGCATGGCCGCCAGCAGGGGTTGTTGAGATGGTCTCAGGAGGGTCGCCATGGTGAATCGGAGCAGCCGCCAACGCTTCCGTGAGCTACTGCGCAAAATTGGCAGTGGCGAACACACCAGCCGCGGCCTCTCCCGGGAGGAAGCCGCGGAGGCCATGGCGCTGATGCTCAACGGCGACGCCACCCCTGCGCAGATGGGGGCCTTTCTCATTGCCCATCGCATCCGCCGCCCGGAACCCCAGGAGTTGGCGGGCATGTTGGACCACTACGACGCCCATGGTCCATCCCTCCGCAGCCAGGGCCGCCACCTGCCCATTTGCTTCGGGATGCCCTACGACGGCCGCACCAGGACCGCACCGGTGTTTCCCCTCACAGCCCTGGTGTTGGCGGCAGCGGGACATCCCGTCATTCTCCATGGGGGGCGACGGATGCCCATCAAATACGGCATCACCCCCATGGAGTTGTTTCAATACGTGGGCATTGACTTTTCCGGTCTGGCCATTGCCGCCGTGCAACATTGTCTTGACCGGGAGAACCTGGCCTTGACCCATCAGCCCCTGCACTTTCCCGAGGCTGAGACACTGGTGGAGATTCGCGACGAACTGGGCAAGCGCCCCCCGGTGGCCAGCCTGGAGTTGCTCTGGTCCCCCCACAAGGGGGCGCACCTGCTGGTGTCCGGATTTGTTCATCCCCCAACGGAGAGCCGGGCCTGGGCTGCCCTGGCTGAATACGGGGAGCGCAACGTTGTCACGGTCAAGGGATTGGAGGGGAGCACGGATATCCCCACCAGCCGCGCCGGCATCCTTGCCCATGTGTGTGACGGCCAGGTGGAGCGTCAGATCTTCCATCCTCGCGACCACGGTTATTTCGGGGCGGATCTGGTCTGGAGCGGTGAGGAGGCCTGGTCCCGGATGGCGGAAGCCGCCCTGGAGGGGCATGGTCCTTTGTGCCGGGCTGTGATCTGGAACAGTGGCTCCTACCTTTGGCTTCTGGAGCGTGAGCGTTCCTTGCCCGATTGCCTGGCGCAGGCGGCGGAGTTGCTGGCCGGCGGTCAGGTGCGTCAGAAGCGGGACCGCCTCTGCCATGTGCTGCGAAGCATGGAACCCCAACGCCGACACGCGGCATGTGGATAAACGAGGCGAGCCGCTGCTTTGACTTTGAAGCGGACTTCATGGGCAGTTGGCGCTGCATCCCCCTCTGTGTGCGCCGCAAGCTGGACTTGGCGGGCATCAAACTCAAACTGCGCCACTGGCTGGCCCTTGATCACCGGGAGCGTCAACAGTTGGTGGACTGGCGGGATGGGCCTGAAGATCTCCGGGCTCTGGCGGTGCATCTCAAACAGCGCACCACCGGCATGACGGATGGTCCCGTCGGGGAGTTGCCCATTCCCCGGACTCCCCTCTGGCGGCGGTCACAGCCCCCAGGAGCCGTGACCGCCGCTTTGGGCGCCATGGGCCGAACCATGAACCAGGACCAATGGCGGCGGCTGAGTGAGTTGGAGCGTTTTTCCCTGTGCAAACTTGCGCGCCCCGGCCACGATCACCACAATCTGGCGCCCGCCCTCGCGGAATTCAAAGTCAGATGAGCACGTCAATGCTGCCGCGACCACTGGTTTTCAGCCAGTTCTGGGCTTCCAGGTAGTTGTTGGGTGCCAGGCGGATGGCCCTGGTCCAGTACTCCGCGGCCTGGCTGTAGTAGCGGTCCATGGCATCGGTCTCTCCCTGCTGCTCGGCCTGGTTGCCGAGATGGTGATAGATGACGGCAATGTTGTTCAGCGCCTGGGGCATCTTGGCGTTCAGGGCCAGGGCTTGCTCGTAATGCTCCAAAGCCTTCTGGTGCTCCCCGTTGCTGGAATGCACCAGGCCCATGTTGTACAGAATCCAACTGCGGTCGCTGGGATCGTCCTCCAGCCGCAGCGCCTCGGCAAAGTTTTCCATGGCCTCGGCGTACTCCCCATCGGCCTGGGCGCTCATCCCGTCCCGGTAATAGGCAAAGGCCTCCTTGGCGCGCCGGTCCGTGGGTAGCACCTTGAGAATCAAGTCCGCCATCACGGTGAAGCTTTTATCAATGAAGTTGTCGTTCCGTTGGCTACGGGCCATGGTGGTCTCGGCAGGGGTGGTCATCCATCCTGCCTGGTCTTTAGGCTGATGGGATGCAGACCTCGGCCCATTCCGAACACCTCCTTCTGGACATTGAGGGGATGAAGTGTGGCGGCTGTGTCCACGCGGTGGAGCGCCGTCTCACGGAACAACCCGGCGTGAGTGCAGTTGCGGTGAACCTGCTCACCCGCACCGCTGCCGTGGGCCTGGATCCCCACAGGCCGGCCAATCCCCGGCAGTTGACCGCGGCGTTACAAGCCATTGGCTTTCCGGCGCGGTTGCGGGATCAGGGGCAGGCCATGGTGGAGACCCCCTCCCTGAACCAGGGCTGGTGGAGCCGCTGGCGCCGCCTCATGGCGGCCCTGGCGCTCATGGCCGTTTCAGGCGTGGCCCATCTGGCCATGGCCCAGCAATGGACCTTGCCGCTGTTGGACTCCATGGCGTTCCATGGGGTGGTGGCCACCATGGCGTTGGCCGGTCCCGGCCGCACCATCCTCACCAGTGGCTGGCGGGCTTTGCGCCATGGGATTCCCACCATGGACAGTCTGGTGGGTTTGGGCATCACCAGTGCCTACGGCTCCAGCCTGGTGGCCTTGTTGTGGCCTGCGGTGGGCTGGCCATGCTTTTTTGACGAGGCAACCATGCTGCTGGGCTTTGTGCTGCTGGGCAGGTTCCTGGAAGAGCGGGCCCGCCGCCGTACCGGTCTGGCGCTGCGCCAGTTGATGGACCTGCAACCGGAGACCGCCCGCCTGCTGGTGGGGGCAGAGGCCACCGCGGCAGAACCCGACCAGCTTCTGGCCTGCAACCACCGGTCTGTGCGGGCTGCGGCATTACGGGAACAGGACCGCCTGCTGCTGCTTCCGGGGGATCGGATTCCGGTGGATGGAACCATCCTGGCCGGACGCTCCAGCCTTGACCTGGCCAGCCTCACCGGCGAGCCCCTGCCGGTGGAGGCGGGTGCCGGGGATCAGGTCACCGCTGGTTGCCGCAACCTCACGGGTCCGCTGGTGGTCAAGGTGGAGCAGGCCGGCGCCAAGACCAGCCTGGCCCGTCTTATCCAGC
The DNA here is from genome assembly GCA_009836025.1 of Synechococcus sp. SB0668_bin_13. Taxonomy (GTDB): domain Bacteria; phylum Cyanobacteriota; class Cyanobacteriia; order PCC-6307; family Cyanobiaceae; genus Synechococcus_B. The sequence goes on from VXWH01000117.1 coordinate 5,299, forward strand.
TTGTGGAGCAGGCCCAGAGCCGGAAGGCCCCCATCCAGCGACTGGCGGATCAGGTGGCGGGACGATTCTGCTACGGCGTGCTGGCCCTGGCTGCGGTCACCCTGTTGTTCTGGTGGCTCTGGGGCGCCCAGCGCTGGCCCACGGTATTGGCCGCGTCGATCCAGGCCCATGGCCATGGGGACATCACCATGGGTACGCCCCTGGGTCTGGGGCTTCAACTGGCCATTGCCGTGTTGGTGGTGGCCTGTCCCTGTGCGCTGGGATTGGCCACGCCAACGGTGGTGAGTGTGGCCACAGGGCGGGGCGCCAAGGCCGGTCTGTTGTTTCGCGGCGGTGACGTGCTGGAAACCGCCGCGCACCTGGACACGGTGGTCCTGGACAAGACCGGCACCCTGACCGTCGGCCGTCCTCTGTTGCAGGCTGTGGCGCCATCTCCCGCCTGGGAGCAGGACGAAAACGGTTCCGACGCCAGGGAAACGCTTCTCCTGCAGTGGGCCGCCAGTCTGGAGCAGCAGACCCAGCACCCCCTGGCCCACGCGCTGATCCAGGCCGCCCAGCAACAGGACATCCCCCTTCTGCCGGTGCAGGACAGCCACACGGAAGCGGGTCTCGGGGTGCGGGGGATCGTGGCGGGCGAGAGGCTCACCCTGGGACGGCCGGACTGGCTGGAGCAGCAGGGCCTGACCGTCGCCCCATCGCTCCGGGCGTGTTTGCGGGAGTGGGAGCAGGCCGGTCAGGCGGTGATGGCTCTGGCCACCACCACCCGGATTCTGGGACTGCTGACGGTGTCGGACCCCCTGCGCCAGGATGCAGCCGCCACCATGGCGCGGTTGCAAGCCATGGGCCTGGAGTTATGCCTGCTCAGTGGAGATCGCCGCGCTGCTGTTGAGCACCTGGCCCACCGTGTCGGCCTCGGCCCCCAGGCTGTGATTGCCGACACCCGACCCCAGGGCAAGGGGCAAGTGATTGAGGACCTGCGCACCCAGGGCCGCTGTGTGGCCATGGTGGGGGATGGCATCAATGATGCCCTGGCGCTGGCCTGCGCGGATCTGGGCATTGCGGTGGGCACCGGCACCCAGATTGCCCAGGACACGGCCGATCTGGTGGTGATGGGTGAAGGACTGGCCGGTCTGGCGGACGCCCTGCTGCTGGCCAGGGCCACCATGGCCAAGGTGCGCCAGAACCTGTTCTGGGCCTTTGCCTACAACAGCCTGGCCCTGCCCCTGGCCATGGGCCTGTTTCTGCCCAGTCAGGGCTGGGTGCTGTTGCCCCCGTTGGCGGCGCTCCTGATGGCCGTCAGTTCCATCAGCGTGGTCAGCAACGCCCTGCTGTTGTCCTGGCAACCGGTGCGGGAGGAGGCCCAGGGTCGGGACCCATAGTGGGGGAAGCCCCTCCCTCAGCGGGGAGGGAGGCCCAGGAGAGCATCGGGAGGATGGGGGGATGGCCCCACAGAAGTCTCTACAAGCGTTTCCACCGCTGGTGGGATCAGGGTGTAGAGTGCATCCCACGGGGTCCAGCCCCAAGAGGGGGGTGCTCGGTGGCGCCACAGGGGGAATGCCCTTGGCTTGGGACAGGCAGTCTGCCTGCCCGTCCGGTCCTGCCCGGGGAGGGGGAAGCCATGTTGCACGACTGGCGCCCCCGTCGTTTCCACAGGCATCCAGGTGGTCATTGCCAGCGTTGTCGTTGGCCACCAGGCCCTCAGCCGTGAGGGGAAGGGCTGCGGAAAAGGGCCAAGCGTTGATGCTGGAGAGCGGAACGTTCCCCATCCGCAGCGGTGTCACCGTTGCCTGTGCTGCTGCCAGGTGGTACCCCACCCTGGTGTGTTACTGAGCAGCAGGTGCTTGCTGTTGCCGCGCAGCGCCGAATGCGGCCAGGAAGGCATCGGTGTGGAACAGACCCCATGCCTCGGCATGGCCGGGACCGTGGAAGCGCCCGTGGAGGAGGTGCTCTGCCGCCACACCCTGCTGGAAGCGGCCGTTGGCAATGGGGACGGCCGCCATTGGAGCGGCCACCATGGCCACACAGCGGCCCTGGGTGCGCAGGTCCTCAATCACTTGCCCCTTGCCCTGGGGTCGGGTGTCGGCAATCACAGCCTGGGGGCCGAGGCCGACACGGTGGGCCAGGTGCTCAACAGCAGCGCGGCGATCTCCACTGAGCAGGCATAACTCCAGGCCCATGGCTTGCAACCGCGCCATGGTGGCGGCTGCATCCTGGCGCAGGGGGTCCGACACCGTCAGCAGTCCCAGAATCCAGGTTAGCGTACTCTCCACAAGGAAGGCGGTTGCCCCAGCGCCAGTGCAGGTATGGATGTGATTCCCTTCTTTAACAACTCCGGCCCTGAGCCCGGAAGCTCCCTTACACTTGCAGCAAGTTGAGCGTTAGCCTCCGTGACTCCATCTCTTTCAGCGTTTCTGAGCAGTCTGGTCTGGGGCGCCGTAATTGTTGTGATCCCCATCACGGCGGCGTTGCTCTTCGTGAGCCAGGCGGATAAGGTCACCCGCAATTGATGCCTGTGCCCCTTTAACGGTTGTCAGTTGCGCCGCCTGGTCACGCCGTCACGCAAGCTGGGGGCTTAACCTGGGGAACGGTTCCTCACCCCGGCTGAGGTCTTCATGGTCAACACTTCCCTCAACTGGGTCAGCATCGTCGGCATCGTGCTGATGGTTGGCGGCGCTCTGTTGTTTTCCTTGCGCACCTATAAACCGGCTCTGTCTCGCGACACGGACGTTTTCTTTGCCGCCGTGGGCCTGCTCTGCGGAGGGATTCTGTTTTTCCAAGGCTGGCGCCTGGATCCGATTTTGCAGTTCAGCCAGTTCCTCCTGGCCACCACAACGATTTTCTTTGTGTATGAAAGTGTGCGTCTACGAGGAGTGACTGCGGAGCAGGCGCGGCGCAGCGAGTTCATGGACGACCCCGAAGGGAATGAATCGCGGTCGCGTATTGCGCCCATCGGCTCCGGACTGGACGAGTGGGACACTTTGGAGCGGCGTGCGCCCATGCGCCGCCCTGCATTGGAGGCTGCAGATTGGGATCAACAGCCCCCTCGCCCAATCCGCCGCGCCCCCGAAGAGGAGCCGCCGTGGAGAGACGCGCCGCCGCCCTTGCCCCCGAGACGGAGTTGGGACCGCGACGTCCCGCAATCACCACGTGCAAGTGGAGAACGGCCCACCCGCCGCGGTCGTGACCCCATGGCTGCCCCCAGCCTGCGCCCCCGGCGACCGGAGCGCACTGCAGGTCCTGAACTCTCGCCCCGCGCCCGGCTTGAGCCCTCTAGGGAGGGGTTCTCCTCTCGTGAGGACCGCAGCCTCATAGGACAGGCGATCAATCCTGTCACGCGCCGCCGCATGGTCCGTCGCCAGCGGTCCCCAGCAGTGCGTCCTGAGCCCTTTGATCAGGATCCCGGCCTGAAACTGGCCCGATCGGCGCCGCACGCCTCCCGCCCCCCCCAGGGCACGCCTCTCAACCGGAATCGGAACACAACACCCCCCTCTGGCGCTGCCGGAGCCAGGGATTACACCGCGCCGGCCGGTGACCCCAAACCTCGGTTGGACCCTGAGCAGGACAACTCCGGTCGCTTTGACAATTAACGATGATTCACCCCTGAACCGGTTGAGTTTCATCCCCATGACGCTGGGTCATGCCACAGGGCCGCCGGGTTGGGGTAGGCGAGGGCACGCCGCCACCAGTTGACGTGTTGCCCTGGTCCGGGGATCGGCAAGAAGAGCATCTCCAGGACCTTCTTCCACCACATGGCCGCCGTCCAGCACCAGGACCCGATGACAGAAGGACGCGGCAATGCCCAGATCGTGGGTGACGAAAATCAAGCCCAATCCAAGGCGGCGCCGCAAATCCTGGAGCAACTCCAGCATGTCTTTCTGGGTCACGGCGTCCAGCATGGCCAGGGGTTCATCGCAGAGCAATACCGAGGGCCCGAGGATGAGAGCACGGGCAATGGCCAGCCGCTGTTGCTGACCGCCGCTGAGTTGCCGGGGCAGGCGATCCAGAAAATCCTCCGGCGGCGTCAGGGCCACCGCTGCAAGAGCTTCCAGAACCTTTTCCCGGCCGTCTCTGCGGTTGGCCAGGCCATGGATCAGGAGGGGATCCAGCAGAGCCTCCTTCACCGTCATGGCGGGGTTCAGGCAAGCCAGGGGATCTTGAAACACCATCTGCAAGCAACGCCGCAACCGGCGGTGCTGTTGCCCCCCGCGCCGCTGGAGCACAGCCTGGCCATTCAAGACCACCTGGCCGCCCCGCAAGGGCAGCAGACCGGCCAGGCCATGGCAAAGGGTGCTTTTTCCGCAGCCGGAGGCGCCAACGATGCCAACGGTTTCCCCCGTCTCCAGGTTCAGGTCAATGCCGTCCACAGCCCGCAGCCAACGGGGTTGCCAAGGCCATGGGCTGGGCAAGGCATGCCAGCAGCGCAGACCCGTCACCTGAAGGAGGGGGCGTGTGGATTCGTGCCTGGGGCTGGCCTGGCCTTCCTTGAGGCGGGCAGCGGCCACCAAGGCACGGGTCAAGGGGGTTCGGGGTGTGGCCAGCAGGTGCTGAACGGGTCCGGCTTCCACAAGCTGCCCTTGGGACAGGACGGCCATCCGCAAACACCAACTGCCAGCAAGGGCCAGGTCATGGGTGATCAGCAGCAGGGCTGCATCCTGCTGCCTGCACAGGTTGGACAGTGCGGTCATCACCTGCGCGGCCACCACCACGTCAAGGGAGGTGGTTGGTTCATCGGCGATCACCAGGACCGGCTCCAGGGCCATGGTCAAGGCAATGCCCAGCCGCTGCCGCATCCCGCCACTGAGTTGGTGGGGATACTGATCCAGGCAGCGGCTGGGCATGTCCACCTGCTCCAGAAGGTCACGGGCTTTTTGCCGGTACTGGCAACGCGACCAACGGGGCCGATGAGCGGCCAGCAGGTCAAGCAGATGATCCCAGGTGGTGAGCAGTGGATTGAGCCGGGTCATGGGATCTTGAAACACCAGACCCACGGTGGCGCCGCGAAGCTGGCGCAGGTGTTGAGGCTGCAGGCGGCGGGGATCCCTGCCCGCTACCTGCAACACGCCGTCCCCGGTGCTGCCCTGGGGCAGCAAGCCCAGGATGGCCCTGGCCAAGGTGCTTTTGCCGCAGCCGGACGGCCCCACCAGGGCAAGACGATCCCCTGATTCCAACGCCAGAGATACCTTCAACAAGGCTGGCTGACGTTGCTGCGGGTAGCGAATGGTCAACTTGTCCAGAAGGAGAAGGGCCATCGGTTGCACGGGGGGATGTGGCGGTTCCGGACCGTCGTCGCCTGGACTGCTGGGCACGCTGCAGCCTCAGCGCACATGCTGGTTGGCGTGAAGGCAGGCTGGCAGGAACAGGTAGTAGGAGAGGGCGGAGGTGCGCTGTCGGGACGAGACGTGTACCTGCTGGGCGCAGATGGACAAACCGCCAGAGACCGAGAAGTCCACAGGCAGGGCCTCCATGATGCCCAGGGCGCTAATGGAGCCGTCGGAGGCGTCCTTGGTGATGGCGGACCGCAGGGCTCGGGATGGGTTCGCGTTGGCTGAGCGCGGTGCATAGCCACTTGTGACGAAGTCGAGGAATCGTTCGCCGGCGCTGGAGCGCAAAAAGCGGTCAATGGACACCAGGTTCACCTGATAGGACTGCTGCAAGCCGGCCCGCAACTCATCGTGCCTCCATCCGGAATTGTCGATGAACGGCTTCAGGTTGCGATTGGCCCGACCAGTCCTGACAAAGCGCGAAATATCCTCCACAGAAACGTTCTCGAAAGGATCGCCAGCCCAAACCCCTGCCGGAAGACTCCAGGCCATCGCCCCGAGCAGGAGCAGGCAGGCGACAGGACGAGGCCAGAACCGGCGACGAGGGACGAGGGCACCGGCTGGAAAGACCATGTTGACTGGACTGGTTAAGCCAGTAGCCTAGCCAACACCTCTGCTTCAAGCTGCCCTGCTTCGGGCTCAGCCATGGTCTTGGCCGCACGGTTGCTGCTCATTCCCCTGCTCATGGCTGTGCTGGCCTTTTGCCTGGCGGGAGAATTGGCCCTGCTGCGCCTGCGACCCACGCAGGTTCAGGAACTCACCCCCATCAATCCCTCTGCGGCCGCCACGGTGGAACGGCTGCAGCGCCGCCCACTCCGTGCGCTGATCCTGACCCAATGTGGCAGTTGCTTTGCCCTGCTGGCCATGGGTTGGTTGGCGGGCTGGTTGGCGCAGGCCCTGCTCCCGAGCCACCTGCAGAGCAGTTGGCTGGCGGTCGGGCTGCTCTGCGTGACGACGCTGCCGGTTGCCCTTGGCGCCAGTCTGCTGCCCAAGGCCATGGTGCTGCACCAGCCGGAACGGGCTGCTCTGGCCCTCAGCCCCCAACTCCAGATGGCCATCACTGTCCTGGATGGTCCACTGCGGGCGCTGGAGCGGTGCAGCTTGAGCCTGCTCAAGCTGTTCCGGTTGCCCCACAATTGGCATGATCTGGCTCCACCCCTGTCGGCGGGCGAGTTGGAAACCCTGATCGAAACCGACAACGTCACCGGACTCCAACCGGATGAGCGCCTCATTCTCGAGGGGGCGTTTTCCCTGAGGGACACCCTGGTTCGGGAAGTCATGGTTCCCCGTTCACAGATGGTCACCTTGCCTGCTGACGTGACGTTCCGCCAACTCATGGCCGCGGTGCAAAACACCCGCCATGCCCGCTTCCCCGTCCTTGGCCAGTCCCTGGACGATGTGAAGGGACTGCTGGATCTCCGCAGTCTGGCCGGACCCTTGGGGCAAGGGAAGATCCAGGGCGGCACCCCCATGCAGCCCTACCTCGCCCCCCTGCAGCGCATTGCGGAGACCGCGTCCCTGGCGGAGTTGCTGGCCCTGATTCGTGACGATACCCCCATGCTGCTGGTGGTGGATGCCCATGGCGGCACGGAAGGTCTGGTCACCATTGCGGATCTGACCAGTGAAATCGTCGGCGAAGAAGAGGATGCCGCCCATGGCCAACCTGTTGCCGTGAGAACCATGGCCCCAGGCCATTGGTGTGTGGCAGCCGATCTGGAAATTGACGAACTCAACCGCCAGTTCAATATCTCTCTGCCCCAGTCGGAGAAACACCACACCTTGGCGGGCTTCCTTCTGGAGCAATTTCAGCGCATCCCCGCCGTGGGGGAGAGCCTCCATTGGCATGAACTGCACTTTGTGGTTCAACGCCTCAAGGGTCCGCGCATTACCCATGTGGAACTGCGCATGCCTCCCGGCAATCCTGGCCACTCCAGCCGGAGTACTCGATCCGATGCTTCCGGTGGCCCATAATGGGCACAACCGAGGGGGCTGAACCCTGGTTGCACCTCCCATTGTTCCTGCGCCCGCCATGGAGCCCGTCAGAGTTGGCGTGATCGGGATTGGTAACATGGGCTGGCACCATGCCCGGGTCCTGAGCCTGTTGCGGGATGCGGAGTTGGTGGCGGTGGCGGACACGGATCCCCAACGGCGGGCCATGGCAAGAGACCAGTTCGGTTGCCAGGTGGTTCGCGACTATCGGGAGTTGCTCCACCAGGTGGAGGCGGTTTGCATTGCCGTACCCACACTGCTCCACCATCAGGTGGGCATGGATTGTCTCCGCGCCAAACTCCATGTCCTGATGGAAAAACCCATCGCCGCCACCCAGGAGGAAGCCCGCGACTTGAATGCAGCGGCGGAAGAGCATCAGCAACTCCTGCACGTGGGTCACATTGAACGCTTTAACCCGGCCTTTCGGGAACTGGTCAAGGTGGTGTCCAACGAGGAGGTGGTGGTCCTGGAGAGTCGTCGCCATAGCCCCCATGGAGACCGCGCCAACGATGTGTCCGTGGTGCTGGACTTGATGATCCACGACATTGATCTGGTGTTGGAGCTGGCCGGCGCCAAAGTGGCGCGCCTGGCCGCTGCCGGCGGGCGCAGCGGCACGGGTCCCATCGACTATGTCAACGCCACCCTGGGCTTCAGCAACGGGGTGGTGGCCAGCCTGACGGCCAGCAAGATGGCCCATCACAAAATTCGCAGTCTCAGTGCCCACTGCCGGAATACCTTGGTGGAGACGGACTTTCTCAACCACACCCTCTGCATCCACCGCCGCGCCCACCAGTGGTATTCCGCTGATCACGGGGAACTGATTTACCGCAATGACGGCTTTGTTGAGGAGGTGTCCACCACCTCCATCGAACCCCTCTATACAGAACTGGAGAACTTTCTCCGCTGTGTGCGTGGCCTGGAGGCTTCTGCAGTGGACGGTCAGCAGGCTTCCCGCGCCCTGCGGTTGGCCCATTGGATTGAGCGCAGCGTGGACAATCCCACCATGCACCTGGATCAACCCATCTGATGGCGCCAAGTGAATGGCTGAAGGCGGAAGTGCTGGGTCTGCCTGTCCACCTGACCCCTCATCTTCTCGGTGCAGCGGAAGCCTTGGTTCGCTCTGGCGGCCATGTGGTGACCCTCAATGCCGAGATGACCATGGCCGCCCGCAACCATGCCCCACTCCGCAGAGTGATCCAGGGATCCGAGTTGGTGATTCCTGATGGTGCAGGGGTGGTTTGGGCGTTGCGGCTCCAGGGCCACCGGCTGCGGCGCCAACCGGGCATTGAACTGGCCGAGATGCTGCTGGGCCATGCCGCCGCCCTCGGGTGGCGGGTGGCCTGGGTGGGGGCGCGGGACGACCGTCTTCAAGCGGCGGCCCGGTTCTGGAAACGGCGCCACCCGCAACTGCGCTTGCAACGCCTCATCCACGGCTACCAGCCACCAGACCACTGGCCCATGGTGGAAGCGGATCTGCGGCGACAGCAGCCGGAACTGGTGTTCGTGGGTCTGGGGGCGCCCCGCCAGGAGTTGTGGATTGACAAGGCACGGCCCCGGGGGCATGGCCTCTGGCTCGGGGTGGGCGGCAGCTTTGACGTGTGGAGCGGTTCTGTGCGGCGAGCGCCAACCTTCATGCAGGCGCTCCAGTTGGAATGGTTCTATCGCCTGCTTCAGGAGCCAGGGCGCTGGCCCCGTATCTTGCAATTGCCTGTCTTTTCAGGCCATGTGCTGATGGAGCGGGGCGCGTCCCTCCTCAGCGAAAGCCGACGGAGGCCTGCCAGACAAAGGCCAACAGCAGGAAGAACAGGGGAATCAGCGGCAGAATGTCCACCAGTGGAGCGAAGGGCTGATAAGCCTCCGGAAGTTGGGCCAGGATGAGGGCGGGCTGGACCATGGCGTTCAGATTCCGTGATGAGCGGCGTACTCCGAAAACTACCACGTGTTGGCCGCCGGCGAGGCTGAATCCCAGGGGGTGAAATGCTCTGCAAATGTTCCCTCGACAATGGCCTGGCCCATGGCGTTGCAGAAGCGTTGCAGGTGGGTGAGGTTGTGGAGGCTCAGAAGGCTTGCGGCCAGCAGTTCCCGGCTGTGGATCAGATGGTGGAGATAGGCGCGGGAGTGGCGGCGGCAGGTCCAGCAGGGGCAACCGGCATCCAGGGGGCGGTGATCGCCGCGGAAGCAGGCCCGTTTCAACGACCAGGCGTCGCCTTGCACCAGGGCAGTGCCATGGCGGCCCAGGCGCGTGGGCAGAACGCAGTCGAACAGATCCACCCCCTGGGCCACAGCCTGGGCCATTTCCGCCAGCGAACCCACACCCATGAGGTAGCGGGGTTTGTGCTCAGGCAGGAGGGGCGCCACCAGTTTGACCACCCGGTGGATGTCCGCCGTGGATTCCCCCACGCTGACCCCGCCGATGGCGAAGCCGGGCAGGTCATGGCTGCAAACGGTGGCCGCCGACCAGCGGCGCAACTCCCCATGGCGTCCCCCCTGAACAATGCCAAACAGGGCTTGGTCCTGGTTGTTGTGGGCAGCGATGCAACGCTCCAGCCATTGGTGGGTGCGGTTCGTGGCGGCCTCCACCTCCTGGCAACCGGCCTGCGCTGGCGGACAGTGATCGAAGGCCATGATCACGTCCGCTCCGAGGCGATTCTGAATGGCCATGCTGCGCTCCGGCGTCATCTGGATGGTGCGACCATCCCGAGGGGAGCGAAAGGTGACGCCATGGTCCTCCACCCGGTTGCAGCCCGCAAGGCTGAACACCTGATAGCCGCCCGAGTCCGTCAGGATCGGTCCGTCCCAGGCCATGAAACGGTGCAGCCCCCCTGCCGCGGCAACCTGGTCCTCACCGGGCTGCAGGTGGAGGTGGTAGGCGTTGGCCAATACCATCTGCGCCCGGGTCTGGCCCAGTTGTTCCGTGGTCAGGCCCTTCACGGTGGCCCTGGTGCCCACGGGCATGAAGCGGGGCGTGTCCACCGGGCCGTGGGGCGTCTGCAGGCGTCCCAGACGCGCTTGGGTCACGGGGCAGCGCTGGCGGATCGCAAAACGAAAACCCATGGGTCGCACCCTAGGCTGGCGTGGACAGTCGGCCCGCCCCATCAGCCCGTGCCTGACCCATCCCCTGGCCACTGGTGGAACGACCTGGCGGGCAGTTGGATGTTTTATTCTCGCCTCCCCCCCCTGCCATGGGTGCGGCCCCGCTTTGGCCGCATTGCCCGCTTCGCCCCCTTGGTCGGTGTGGCCGTTGCCCTGATCCAGGGCCTGCTCTGGCAGTTGGTGGAGCCGCTACACCTGCCGGTCGCCAGCGGCATCAGCCTGCTGATGGTTGCGGAGATGGGGCTTACGGGGGGCCTGCATCTGGATGGGGTCATGGATACGGCTGACGGCCTGAGCGCCGGCCCCGCACAGCACAAAGCCATGGCCGACAGCAGGGTGGGGGCCATGGGGGTGACGGCGGTGACGGCGTTGTTGCTGTTGCGGTTTGGGGGATGGCTCTGGCTGGCGGAGGCTGATGCACCCATGGTGGCCGTCCTGGCGAGCGTGGCGGTGTGGGCGCGCACGGCGCCGCTGCTGGCGCTGGCCTGGTGGCCGCCCTTGCGGCAGGAGAGCAGCGGCGCCCGCCATGCCGCTCAACAACGGGCCCTGGTCTGGGAACTCCTGCCCTCCTGCCTGCTTTTGGTGGGCCTCGCCCTGGGTTTCGGCCTCTGGATCCTTTTGGGAAGCATGGCGAGCATTGGGGTAGCATTGCTCCTGGGCCGTCTGCTGGGGGGGCAGAGCGGCGACAGTCTGGGGGCAACGCTGGAGTGGAGCGCCACCGCCTGCCTCTGGCTCTATGGCTTGGTGTTGGTTGCGCCTGCTGTCCAGGTTGTCTAAGGGGACGTCGGCAGGGTGAGCAGGAAGCCGTTGCCTTCGGGGGTGGCCTCGGAACACAACAGCCGCGGTTGGGTGATCAGCGTCAAGGCGCCCCCAAGGCTCAGAGCCAGTTGGCGGCCCAGGCTGAGGCCGTAGCCCGTGCCCTGGTGGCCAGCGCCGGTGGTGCCCCGCTGGCCCTGGCAGAAAATCCGCTCCCGTTCCGGTTCAGGAATGGGGCGGCCCCCGTCCCACAACAGTAGTTGCACCGCTTCGGCGCTGGTGGACCAGCAAAACCCGATGGGCGCCTGGGGCGGGGCATAGCGGAGGGCGTTTTCAATGAGATTGGCAAGGATCTCCGCCACGGCGTCCACATCCCCCTGCCACCGGGGCAAGTCGTTGGGCTGATGCCAAGGGTGTCCTGAGGCTTCACAACTGGACTGTGCCCGGCGCAGCAGGGGGGGGAGACGCTCCTGCAACTGACCGTCCACCTGGCTGGAGCGGAAGGGCGGCAGCAGGCGAGGCTGCTCCAGTTCCGTGCTCAGGCGCTGACGGGGCAATTGTTCCAGCGCCTTGAGGTAATGTTCCAACTGCTGGCCCTCATCCAGCAGACTGGTCACCAGGTGTTGATGTTGGGAATCCTGATCCAGCCGCCGGCGCAGCAGCTGGGAAATGGTGCGCAGCGCCGCCAGCGGATTGCGCATCTGGTGGATCAGAGCCGCCAACTGATGCTCCTGCTCGGCCTGCTGTTTCTGAAGGTGGTCCAGGTCCAGCACCATGTTTTCACAGCGCAGGTCCAGGGTCCGGGCTGTGGCCAGGGCTGTAGCCAGGTGGCCGAGCCGCCGGGAGAAGGAGTCCGGCCAGGATGAGGCTGCGGTTTCCACCAACAGCGCCCCCAGCAGGTGGTGGCCGTTGCGCAAGGGCAGCCAGCGCCGTCCCGGTTCAGGAACCTGCAGAGCGGGGTCGCTCAGGGACTCCGGTAGGCGCTGCAGGCCGGCAGGCCAGCAGGCCACCGCCTCCAACTGCAGCAGGCCCGAGGCATCGCTGAGGGCCATGTACACCGCCAGGCAGCGCAACTCACCGCCACTGGCGAAGGACTCCAGCAAGTTCTGGGTCAGGGAGCGGTAATCAGCAGAGACGCCAAGGGCCACCAGGAGTGATGCGGAGAATTTCCATGCAGGCTAGGAAAATCAACCCTACTGTCGCCAGCCCCCTTGCATGACACCGCAGCCCAGCGATGCACTGCGGAATCTCTTGCTGAAACCACAAAAATGGCTTAGCCTATCCATTGTTGTTCATGGGCAAAGGAACCCTCGGATTCCAGCCATTTTCTCTATGTCAAAAAAAAGAAAGCGGGTGAGCCGCCGCCGCCTGGCTGGCCAGCGGGTTCTCTCCTACGTGCCTTCGTTTCACCTGGATACCGGCGAGCTTAAGCCTGTAACGGCGGCCCGCCATTACATCGCCGACCAAGGCCTGAAGCCCCCTGCACTGATCAACGTACGCCGCAACGAGCATACAACAGATCGTTTCTTCCTGGCTGAGAAAGGGGTGTTTAGCGCCCACTACGCTGCGGAAAATCATTTTCTTTTCCCTTCTCTGAAGACAATCGTAGAAAGCATTGGTGAAGAAACCATTTATGCCGGTCTTGAGAACATCTCCGACGACTGGGACGAAATGGAAGACTACGACTATGCTTTTGTCTGAGAACGCTTGGCGGGCGGCCCATCAAAGGCAGCGGTGCCGCGCCACTCTCATCCAGCAACACAGGCGCGGTCCACGGACAAGCTCCTCCGAACTCTCCCGATCCGATTCCCTTGGCCCATGCTCAGGGGTGTGGCGGGTCCGTGGGTAAGCTGACTTGATGGTTGGCCCATCTTGAATGGCCTGCACACCGTTGACCCGCTGGATCAAGGACGGTTTTGCCCCAATCCGGCAGCGGCTCTCCCCACCTGCGCAGCCTGGAACCCAAGCAGGTTCCTGAAGGAAGCATCATCTGAGTGGTGTGGCCCGTTGCCTATCGGAGGGTGCTGATCCAGATGCACGGGACAAAGATGGATGGGTATCCCTCCACCCTCCACAGAGCCGCCAGAGTACAGCAAGGCCCCAGCGGCGGTGCAGGCCCTGCTGGATGCTGGCGCTGATTCCAAAGCGCAGGATGACGTTGGACGGATAGCTTGGGATCTCGTTCCCGATCAATCGCCCCTGAAAGGCACTGATGTTTACCGGCAACTCAACGTGATCGCCCCCCGCCAGTGAAAGCAAGAGCAAGGCGGTGCTGGTGAGTGATGCCCTGACCTTACAGACAGCAACCGGGATGTCCCGCAGACAGTGATGGTGCAGGGCTTGGCGGAGAGGCGCACCAGCATCAGCCATGCCGTGACCACCGATGATGGCGGCGACTATCCAACCGCACCACCAGCCATTGGTTCCGTGACCCAGGCTGCCCAGGGACACAAGCACGGCCCCTCAGGGCGGTGTCCATCCCCTGAAAAGGTGCTACGCTCAGGTGCCGGCGCGAAAGCCAAGCGCTGGCGCCAACAACCGACGCGGTGGGGCCCGCTGAGTCGCCAAACGCCTGTGGAGCCGCAGGTAAGACGGGTTCGCCTGCACTGGGCAATGAAGCAGGAACCCACCTGAAGGAGGAGGCTGCCAGCGGAATTCGAGAAGGAATCCCCGCTCTTCAGGCGGGGAGGAAGTCAAAGTGGCTGTGACACCGGCGTCTACAGTTGGCGGCAGTGGTCATGCAATGATGACGGGGGGCAGCCATGCCATGTTGGCCGTTGTGGTGATTGCGATGGTGCTCATCACCATCTCAGCCTTCTCGGCAGGGGACAAGGCCCGGCTTCAAATCCGCAAGTTGCGGGAGACAATGGACTCAGGCATCGTTCTCTCGCCCGCCCAGGCAGGCGAGACGCCCACCACTCATAGGCCCCAGGACTCTGGCTATCCCCGCCACCTGCTGCAACGGGATCGGACCATCTTCTGGCGGCGCTCCAGGCCTCTGACCAGGCCCTGACGGGAGATACAAGCCATTGGCTGAGTTACCAGGTCCAGGTCCGCTGGCTTGGCAAGTCTGTGGGGCTGCGCCATCTCATGGACTGGACCCAGAAAACTCCTGCTTTGCTGATCTCCCTCGGTCTGCTGGGAACGTTCATTGGCCTCAGCCTCGCCCTGGGGGATATTGGCCAGATTCTACAGTCAGACCTTACTCCTACAGCGATTATCAGTGCCTTGAGGGAGATATTGGATCCCATGGGAACAGCATTTCGGAGTAGTTTATTGGGCCTTGCCTTCAGTCTTCTGGTTATCTTCAATAATCGGATTCGCGGCTGGACCACGGCCATTGAAAGTCTGGAGCTGGAACTCTCTCACTTCTTCGATGATCAACTTGTCAAGCTGCAACAAACCGATCCAGCACGGGGGATCTCCCCCATCCGCAAGGAGATGGCCGGCGTTGTGCAGGGTTTGGATACATTCCAAAAGAAAATTAAGACAATGGCCGAGAGCTTCGGCGACCGGCTGATCCACACCGTTGATCAGGCCGTGGAGCGCACCATAGGAGCGCACCTGGATGAGCTGCACAATCAAACCTTGACCATGGCCGAAGAGGCGCGTCAATCAATGGAGCGCATGGGAGAGATAGCCAACCGCCTCAGCGAGGCAGGCCGGGACTTTATCGATGCCGCTGCTGCATTTCGGGATACGGATTTCGCCACCGAATTAAACAAAGGGATTTATGTACGTAAGTACCCAAGCGCTGAAATCCCGTATCAGCACTTGCTT
>VXWH01000144.1 GCA_009836025.1 Synechococcus sp. SB0668_bin_13
CAGATAGACTCAGGGAACGTGATCAACTCTGCGGGGTTGTTGTGTTTGTTTGCATCTCTACTTGGTCCTTCACCCCCTGGCGGGGCGTCTTTCCCCGCCATCACCAACCTGGCGATGGCCCAGGTCAATCCCCCCAGGTTCAGGCTGCCCACGGCCAAGCCTCCTCGCTCCTGAAGGGAGCCAGCACCGCAGCGCCTGGTGGTGGGGTACAACAACGGCCGGCAGAGAATCACACCAGTCCATGTTACACTTGCCGCCGGCCCGTGGCAACCTTTACGAAGCCGGTAATCGACAACTCTGCTTCACCACCCACCAGCGCTTCTTGACCAGAACGGCGCGGATGGGCAATGATCAAAATGATCAAGAGGAGTTGGAGCAGGTCGTGGAGGAAGCAGGGGCACTGCTGCCGCCACCCGCGCTACGCCCCCCCCCTCCCCGCTCGGTGCTGGCTGTGGACGTGGGGCGGCGGCGCATCGGCCTGGCGGGCTGTGATCCCCTGGGCATCAGCGTGCGTCCCTTGCCGCCCCTGCAACGGAAGGACCGGGCCACGGACGTGGCGCGGCTGCGCCCCCTGTGCCTGGCCCGCGGCGTTGCCGCACTGGTGGTTGGTCTCCCCCTGCTGCCCAACGGGAAGGAGGGGAGTCAGTGCCGCCAGTGCCGTCGCTATGGGTTGACCCTGGCCCGCGCCCTGGCGTTGCCCCTGGCCTGGGTGGACGAGCGCTACACCAGTTGGGCCGCCGAGGAGGCCACAGGCCTGCGGGCGGACGGCAGTGGCCGTCTGGATAGCGCCGCGGCGGTGCTGATCTTGCGCCAATGGCTGGCGGAGGGACCCGAGCCCAGGTCCCCAGACCAGTAGTCTGAACAACGTCAACGATGATGACGGGGCCATGGATCGTCCGCGGGATGAGGGCAGCGCAGCCGTGGCCACCGTGATGGCCACCGACGCCGCCGGCCGGATGCTCCACTGCTTTGTGGAGCAATCCCTCCGTATCCAGGACCAGGACTACGGCCTCCTGTCTCCCGTGGACACCCCGGCCCATCTCTGCCGCTGGCCCGCTGATCCCACTGCCGACCCCGAGTTGATTGCCGATCCCCATCGGTACCCCCAGGTGCTGGACGAACTGGACACGGCATTGCAGGAGCAGGAGCTCTGCCTGGTGCGCTCCGCCGGCCTGCTGACCGTGGCGGGGGATCTGGAGGACGCCCATGGGGAGGGGGACGACCTGTCCGGGGACGACGATCCGGACACCTGCGTTCTGCTGGCCAGTGTCTGCCACGGGGGGACGGACTTCGACCTCTACGGCAGTCTGGATCCCTGCTTCCTGTTGGCGCGTCTCGGTGCAGGCACTGCGGAGTTGCTGGCGCCGGACGTGTTGGCCCAGCTTCAACCCCTGGTGGAGGAGGCCCTGGCCCATGGGGAGGAGGCGTGTCCTTGATGCCCTTCCTCCACAAGGCGACGCAATGGCTTCAACCCAGTTGCATTGTTGCAGGACCCGTTACCGCCATTGATCCCCAGACGCTCTGGGGCAAGGGCATTCGTGGCCTGGTGCTGGACGTGGACCGAACCCTGACCCCCCGGCGCCAGCTTGTCCTGCCGGAGACGGTGCGAAGCTGGATTGAACAGGTGCGGCCCCGCTTCAAGCTGCACCTCCTCAGCAACAATCCCAGCCGCAAACGGATTCTGTGGGTGGCCAGGCAACTGGACCTTCCCTATTGCCTGGCCGCCAGGAAACCCAGCCGTCGCAGTCTGCGTCAGGCGCTCAAGACCATCAATCTGCCCCCTTCCCAAGTGGCCATGGTGGGAGATCGACTGTTCACCGACGTGTTGGCGGGCAACCGCATGGGCATGATGAGCCTGCTGGTGAAACCCATTGCCCCCGATGGTCAGCCCAGTCGCCAGGACAGGCTCTATCGCATGGAGTTGCGCCTGTTAAGGGCGCTGGGATGTTCCACCGCCACCGGCAGCGATCTTCCCGGGCCAACGGACGGCTAGGCCCCGACACGCCTCACCGGGGCTACATGCCGGCGTCTTCAACGGCTGCCAGGAGCGTCTTGAGGTGGCGCTGCCATTCCCCAGGAGCAAAACAACGGCGATCCCCATGGCCAGGCAGAAGCCAGCCCACGTTCAGGTGTTGCAGTTTGGCGAGGGAGCGCACCTGGTCCGGCCAGCTCCACCAGCAATAGCGCTGGAGATCACGCCCAAGGCGCTGGCGCCTGGGGTCCCACCAGAGGTGGTCTCCACTGAACAGCACCTGCAGGGCATCCTGGCCGGCCGCGCCCAGCACCGCCACCATGGAGCCTGCTGTGTGGCCAGGGGTGGGGATCAGTTGCAAGTCCTCCTGAAGCCACACCGGGGCATTGCCTTCCGGACAATGCTCGGCGCCCGGCGCGGCATCCCGATCAGCGTGGTGAATCCAGCGGGGACAGCCAAACGCCTCGGCCCAACGCTCGTGATCCGCCACGTCGTCCCGGTGGCTCAGCACCATGGCGGCCAGCCCGCCCCGTGCCGTGATGGCCTGCTGAAGGGGCCGGTTGTAGCGGGGGGAATCAATCAGCACGTTTCCCTGGGGACGCACCACCAGGTAGCTGCTGGCCCCGTAACTGCGCCGTGAACTCCAGCCGCAGTAGTACACGTCCCCAGCGGGATGGCGGGTGATCAGCGCGGGAAATCCCTGGCTGGGGGTCTGGCGCATCAGGGTTGGCGGGGCGCCGATGGCGGCCACCGGACAGGCCTGCGCCGCCATGAGTGCCCGCTCTGTCTCCTCCCCGGGTCGGGGCTGGGCCCACACCCGCGCCTGGTCACCCTGGTCCTCAAAGTGCCGGGGATCCCACTGCCAGCAGGTGCCGCAGTCAATGCAACTGCTATCCACATAGAACGGTCCGCTCACGTTTTCGGGGCGGCGCTTTCGGAGAGAGGCCATGGGGGGCAGGGAACTGGTGCGATTCTAACTCGTACTCACACCGACTTCGGTTTAGAAAGTGGACGATTTTCTGTGCGGTCATGGGGATACCAGCCCCATCCTGCCTGAAAGCCGGCGTTCGACTGTTGGTTGATCCGTGCTTCAGGGTCGGGACCCCATAGTGGGGGAAGCCCCTCCCTCAGCGGGGAGGGAGGCCCAGGAGAGCATCAGGAGGGGGGGATGGCCCCACAGAAGTCTCTACAAGCGTTTCCACCGCTGGTGGGATCAG
>VXWH01000032.1 GCA_009836025.1 Synechococcus sp. SB0668_bin_13
GTTGCTCTATGCCCTGCTGCACCTGACGGGCTATGACAGCGTGTCCCTGGAGGACATCAAGCAGTTCCGTCAGTGGGGATCTAAAACGCCAGGGCATCCGGAAACCTTTGAAACCGCCGGTGTCGAGGTGACCACAGGTCCTCTGGGATCCGGCGTGGCCAATGCCGTTGGCCTGGCCATCGCGGAGGCTCATCTGGCCGCCCGGTTCAACCGACCGGACTGCACCCTCGTGGACCACTACACCTACGTGATCATGGGGGACGGCTGCAACCAGGAGGGCGTGGCCTCGGAAGCCTGTTCCCTGGCGGGTCACCTGAAGCTGGGCAAGCTGATTGCCCTCTACGACGACAACCACATCACCATTGACGGGGATACCGGCGTGTCCTTCACCGAGGACGTGCTGAAACGCTACGAGGCCTACGGCTGGCACGTGCAGCACGTCCCCGACGGCAACACCGACGTGGACGGCATCACCAGGGCCATTGCGGCCGCAAAGGCCGTCAAGGATCGCCCCAGCATCATCAAGGTGACCACCACCATTGGCTATGGCTCCCCCAACAAGAGCAACACCGGCGGCGTCCACGGTACGCCACTGGGATTGGAAGAGTCCCAGCTCACCCGCGAGAATCTGGGATGGGACTACGGCCTGTTTGAAGTGCCCCAGGAGGCCTATGACCAGTTCCGCCAGGCGGTGGAGCGGGGCGCTGCCGCAGAAGCCGACTGGAACCAGACCCTGAGCGACTACCGCAAGAGCTATCCCGACGCGGCGGCCGAGTTCGAGCGGATGCTGCGGGGTGAGCTTCCCCAGGGCTGGGATCAGGACCTGCCCGTGTACACCCCGGAAGACAAAGGCCTGGCCACCCGCAAACACTCCCAGTTGTGCCTGGCTGCCCTGGGGCCGCGGCTGCCCGAACTCATTGGGGGCTCCGCTGATCTGACCCACTCCAACTACACGGACATCAAAGGGGAAACGGGGTCGTTCCAGCCGGAAACACCAGAGAAGCGCTACCTCCATTTCGGGGTGCGGGAACATGCCATGGCGGCCGTCATCAACGGCATTGCCTATCACGACAGCGGCTTGATTCCCTATGGGGGCACCTTCCTGGTGTTTGCGGATTACATGCGGGGGTCCATGCGCCTTTCCGCCGTCTCGGGGCTGGGGGTTGTCTACGTGCTCACCCATGATTCCATCGGGGTGGGAGAAGACGGACCCACCCACCAGCCTGTGGAAACCATGGCCTCCCTGCGGGCCATGCCCAACATGGTGGTGATCCGTCCGGGGGACGGCAACGAAACCAGCGGGGCCTACAAGGTGGCCATCCGCAACCGGAAACGCCCCACGGTGCTGGCCCTCAGCCGTCAGGGCATGCCCAACCAGGCCAACTCTTCCGCTGCAAAGGTGGCCCAGGGGGCCTACATCCTGGAGGACTGTAGCGGGGTGCCTGAACTGATTCTTATCGGCACCGGCAGTGAGTTGAACCTCTGCGTCCAGGCGGCCAGGCAACTCACCGCCATGGGGCATCGGGTTCGGGTTGTGTCCATGCCCTCCATGGAACTGTTCGAGGAGCAAAGTCCCGCCTACCGGGACTCCGTTCTTCCCTCAACGGTGCGCAAACGCCTTGTGGTGGAAGCTGCAGCGGCGTTCGGATGGCACAAGTACATCGGTCTGGATGGGGACAGCGTGACCATGGGCCGTTTCGGGGCCTCTGCTCCTGGTGGCACGTGCATGGAGAAATTCGGCTTCACCACCGCCAACGTGGTGGCCAAGGCCAAGGCCCTGCTGGCGGCTTGAGCGCTCAGGCGCCCAGCGCCCGCAGAACCTCACCGGGACGCAACTGGTCGAGGGGAGGCAGGGGTTTGATGGCATCCCGTCGGGGCAATCGGCGGGGATCCTCCATTCCCGCCGCCACCAGGGCAGTTCCCGTGAGCACGGCCAACTGGGCCAGACGGGGGTCATCGGTGAGCACCACGTCCACACTGGCCACCGTGGCGGCCTCGGCCATGACCGTGGCTGCTCGGCAGCGCCGGATGCCGGCAGGCGCTTCCTCCTCTGGCGCCAGCCACAGCAGGCGACCTGAAGGAACAGCCTGACCCATGGCCGCCACAAACTCCCGCCAATCCTCTGGCGACCAGCCGGGCGCCATACCGGGCCCCAACAGCAAAGCGGGACCATTCCCCGGTGGCAGGGCCGCTCTGGCCTCCGCCAGGGCACTCCGGGGAAGGGGGAGGCGATAGGCGTTGGCATCGTAATGCACTCCCAGGGACTGGAGCCAGGCCCGCAATGCCTGAGTGCGCCATCCCGTGGGTTGTTGCACCTGCTCCGTCGCGGAAAACCCGCCAGCGGCCACCCGCATGGGGATGCGGCTCAGGCTCAGCAACAGGTCAATGGACCAGTCCGTAGACAGATTGAGGCTGACTTGAAAATCCGGCTCCCGCACGTTTCCCAGCAGGTTGGCCCAGTCCGCCAGGGACCAGCGCTGACCAAAGGCAAAGGGAATGCAACGCTCCACCGCTGGCAGGAGGGTCCAGATGTGTGCTGCCTGGGCCGGACAGACCACATGGAGTTGGGCCGATTGTTGTTCTGCCAGCGCGGCCATGGCGGGCAGGGCCTGCAACTGGTCCTCTTCTCCTCCGGGCAGGAGAGCCAGCACCTGCATCATCCACATCCAATGGAGCGTGAGTCCCTCCTGTCAAAGACAGTAGGGATAGGGATCAATCTAGCGTGCGGAGCACACCCGAAGGTATCCACGCCAGTAAGGCCCGCGCAAAACTCCCCCCGATATGGTGTCCTGTAAAAAGCCCCTGGCCGTCTCTGTTGTTGGCAGTGTGTGGACACGGTGGACAGAGGGCTTGTACCGGAGCTGGCAGGGCGTCCGGTGGTCAGGAGCTCTTGGAGAAGCTGCTTTCACGCAAGCGGTCCATCTTTGCATCCAGCTTGCCTAGTTCTTCTTTCAGGTCACTGCGCCGGTGTGGTGTCGGGTGAAAAGCCGGTGCCCATTGGTGTTAATGAACATGGTGGACAAGCCGCTTATCCAGCCTCCGGGGGCGGTAAAAGCTGGCCTCAGTAGCGACCCCCGTTCAGCAGCCAATAAACATCAGTGGGATGTGTCTCGAAGGTGGTGGAAATTGAAGGGGGCGTAATCTCCGGGTAAGT
>VXWH01000005.1 GCA_009836025.1 Synechococcus sp. SB0668_bin_13
AACAAGATCGTTGCCAAGGCTGTGGGCAGCACTGGAGCACAAGATCTTCAGGGCACGGAATCTACCACAAGATGTCATCCAAGCATTGGGGTAAGTACGTGGCGGAGTTTGTCCATTGTCATAACATCCCTGGACAAGAAACTATGGAGGTGCGCAAAGCGTTTATGCGTCCTCCTGAACAGGACTCATGTGACTGAAGGTCATAATCCCCTATCGTTTGGGTTTATCGTTGACCAACGGGTAACAATCCGGCGGGCAACTCCTCCGGGACCGGATGGAGCCGGACAAAATCCGGCAGGACGCCCACCTGGTACTCAGCGAAGAAGAAGGTCCCTTCTACAGGATTCTGGCGGCAGGGTCACCCAGGCATCAGGTGACGGGGCCATGGACGGGGAGACCCGTCAGTGGGTGCTGGACACGACCAGGGAACTGGTGGCCGCGTTGTGGGAGGGAACCCGGATCGTCGGGTTCTTTGACAAGTGGGACGAGGTCCGCCGCATCAAGCTGAAGATCAAGCGAGCCATCCTTGAGCAACCCTTTGGGTCAAGAGCCTTGGTGGATGCTGTTACGGAGCGGTTCATGGATCTTGCCAAGGCCAAGTGGTCCCGATGACAGACGTCCCGCCAGAGATTTTGGGTTTGCGGGTGAAGGTGATCCGCTCCACGAGACGGACCGCTGCCCTCCACATCATCGGCAATGAACTGCACGTGCGGATCCCGGAGCGCCTGGGGGATGAGCGGGTGGCAGGGATTCTCCAGCAGAAGCGCCCCTGGATCCGGGCCAAGGCGGCGGAATGGCAAGCTGTTCCACCCCGTCGCCCCAGGGCACCGGTGAGCGGCGAATTGGCGAATTCTTTACCCTATCTGGGGCGCAACTACCGCCTCAAGGTGCTGGAAGGGCATCACAAGTGGGCGTCCGCCTGTCCGGGGGATATCTCACGGCAACGGTGCGTCCAGGGGAGCAGAGGGTGCAGCGGCAGCAGAGAATCCGGCAGTACCTACGACAATGGTATCGCTCCAGGGCGTTGGAACGCCTGCGGGGAAAGACCAACCGCCATGCCCGACAGATCGGGGTGACGCCAACGGACGTCAGTGTTCGCAACTTCAAATCGCGCTGGGGATCCTGCAACACGACAGGGCATCTGGCGTTCAACTGGACCATCATCAAGGCGCCCCATGCCATTGCCAACTACGTGGTGATCCATGAGCTATGCCACCTCGTCCACCCCAACCACTCCAAGGACTTCTGGCGGTTGGTCGGTCGCCATGACGACGCCTACGGAGAGCACAGGCAATGGCTGAAGCGGCGCGCTGGCTTCCTCCTGGGGGATGTCTGAGTGGGACATCCACCCAGCGCCTGCAACTTGCTATGGACGCGCCAGAAGCAATGCCGCCAGTTCCAGATCAAAGCGGGTGGTGATTTTGAAGTTCCGGGGGCTGCCCGGTTCCACCGCCACGGGCCAACCCAGGGCTTCAAACAGGGCCGCATCGTCCGTCACCGCCAGTTGGCGCTCACTGGCCAGTCGGTGGGCCTGGCGCAACTGGTCCACGGGAAACCCCTGGGGTGTCTGGGCGGCCCAGAGTCGGGAGCGGTCAATGGTGGCCTGCACCTGCTGGGTCGGGGACACCCGCTTGATGGTGTCCGTCACGGGAGTCGCAGCAATCACGGCGCCACGGCGCTCAACCGCGTCAGCACAGCGGTCAAAAAGCTGGGGCGCAACGAGGCAACGGGCCCCGTCATGGATCAGCACATGGCCAGCCTCGACAGGGAGGCCGGCCAGCCCCCGCTGCACGGAGTCCTGGCGGCTCTGGCCCCCGTCAATCCAGCGGACGGGGCAGTGGGGTTTCAGGGAGTGGATGATGGCCAGGATGGCCTCCTGGTCGTGGGGCTGACCAATGATCCCGATCCACCGGATCCGGCGGCTCTGCAGCGCGGCGGCCACGGTCCAGGACAGGACAGGCCGTCCGGCCACCGGCAGCAGCAACTTGTTGTGATCGGCACCCACACGGCGGCCACGGCCCGCGGCAGCAACTAATAAATACATCCTCCTCCTTTCATAAATCATAAACTTGCCGGGTATGGAGGATCTTGACATCCTCTCCACCCTGAAGAGCGGGAACTTCCTGCTTCATTATTGCTCCTGCCTCCCCCTCGTTTGAGAGCTTGGTCTTTACGGACGCTCCACAGGCTGCAACCGCCAGCCCGGCGGGCATTGCTGAGCCTTCATGGGTGCGTGCTACTCGTATCCTCGCTTTCTGGCGATTCCTGGACCCCTTGACCTTCCTGGCCAGGCGCTTCTGCTCCCTCTTCAACCGCTGACGCAGTTTGGGGCTCAGCCTTGCAGGGTCCACCAACCCAGGGCAGGGCCGACAAAGCGGACCACAAGCCAGAACACCACCAGCAGGCCAATGCCCGCCCAGGCGCCGCGACTTGTCCAGGTCATGAAGCTCCGGGCTTGTTGGCGGGTCAAGGGCAGCCAGCCCACCACACGGGGGGAAGAGTCTCGCGATTGTCCTGACGTCTGCCGCGGCGGCAGGCCCAGGTCACGGCGACGCCTTGCTTCTCCCATGGGTTGAAATCTCCTCTCCCCCTATCTTACTCCCTGGTTCTCATCGGGCAAAAGCTGAGAGACGCCAACCCAGGGTTGCAATTCATCCAACACCAGTTGCCCCCAGCTTCGGCAATGGATGCGCCCGTCCAGAATGGCCAGCCGCCCGCCGCACTGCCCCCGCAGGCAGGCAACCACATGTTGCAGGGTGGCCAGGGCATCGGGCAGGAGCAACTCCTGGAACCAGTCCCGGCCCTGTTGGCGCCAATGCCGGACCCTGGCTGCTACGATGGGGTCTTCCAGGCTCGGCAGGGGCAGAGAGCCGATCACCAGTTGTCTGGGCAAGGGAAGCTGATGATGGTGCTCTTGCCACCAGGCCCAGCCTGCGCAGAGCACGCCATGTTCTTCAGGCGTACGGCACTCATGGACAACGCGACTGCCGAATTCTGCTGCCAAGGCACTGGTCAGGGCTTGCCGCAGGGGCACATCATCCAGCAGTACCGCCGTGAGGCCGGACCGGCACAACACCAGGCGGCAACACTGGTCCGAGAGATGGCGGGGAAAGATGGGGGCGTTGGGCAGGGGCTGAC
>VXWH01000193.1 GCA_009836025.1 Synechococcus sp. SB0668_bin_13
GTGGTGCCATCTCCTCTCTCTGCTGCCCTGATACCCGGCATCCCCATACACCACCCTCTCTTCTCCGTGCATTAGCTCTGCAGCCACGGTCACATCGTGGGATGTGTTTCGAAGGTGGTGGGAATTGAAGGGGGCGTAATCTCCGGGTAACACAAACCACCCAAGTGGCGGCTGGGACCGCCAAGGAGATCAAGCCATGACAGAGGCTACAGGAGGGAGCAAGCTGGGGCTGCTTGCCTGTGAAGAAGGTTGCGATCTGATTGAGGACCGCCTGCGTGCCACCCTGCGCACCACCATTGAAGCAGTATTCGACGAGGAGTTGGATGCCTTCCTCGGTCGTGTGAAGTACGGCCGTCGGCAGAGTGAGGTGAAGGGCTATCGCCATGGACGGCGCCAGCGTCAACTCACCACTACCTTGGGCGCCGAGAGGGTGAGCGTGCCGGGCGCCCGTCTTCAGGATGGCTCAGGTCACAGCAGCGAATGGTGCTCCCAGGCGCTGAGGGCCTATCAACGTCGCACCAAGAGGGTGGAGGCGTTAATCACGTCGGCCTATCTGGCAGGCGCCAATACGCGCCAAGGGAAGAAGGCGCTATTCGCACTCTTCAAAGGAGCCGTCAACAAAGACGTGGTGAGCCGTGCCTGGCGCAGGGTGAAGGGGGATTGGGAAGCCTGGCGCAATCGCAGCCTGGCAGCCGAGGACGTGGTCCATCTGCTGCTGGACGGCATGGTGGTCAAGACACGGCTGCATAAGAAGACCACCGCCATCTCAGTGCTGGTGGCCTTGGGTGTGCGACGGGATGGACAGAAGGTCCTCGGGTGTGAGATCTGCCAGGATAGAAAAGCAGGTCAGGCAATGATGCGGCAAAAGGGGTGTTGGGACGAGCGAGAGAGGCTGACGAAGCCAGGAAGGAAGAAGCCTATCCTGGAGCGGCTGGCAGCCAGCATACCACGGGAAAGTTCGTCCATTGCTGGAGAGCGTATTGAAGAGAGAGCGCAAAACTCTGACAGGGGGCAAAAGGATTGACGTGATTGTTATGCTCAAGATGTTCGTGCTGCGGCAGTTGTTCAATTTGAGTGATGTGGCATCAGGATGTCAAGTCAATGCCCGCCGCTCTTTTGAGAAGTGGGCTTGGGTGTGATGGATTCTATTCCTGATGCCACTACCGCTTTCTCTCGGCCTTTTTCGGCATCTTTTTGCCAATGTGATCCCAAAGATTGCGGAATCTTGGCATTTCCCCACTGGGGATGTTGTCCGCCACGGGAATACGGGGTAGTTTCACGCTGCCGCACTCGATGGCGTCCATCAGGGAGAAGTCGCTCACCGTCCAGGGGAAGAGCGTCCCTTCCGCGTAACCGGATCCCCGCAGGAAAACGGAGTGGCGGAAAGGTCAATCACGCGCCCAATGCCCAGCTTGTCCTGAACGGTTTCCAAGCCCTTGATCCAGACCCGGGCCGCCTCCTGGTTCTTTTCCGCCTCTTTTCTCTCTTCGCCTTTCAGTTGGTCTTCCTCGTTTTCCTCGTCCGGTTTCTGCCGGTAGCAGTGGTGTGCTTCGTCATTGAGCACCAGGATGTTTTTCACACCCATCAACTGCGGCATCACCCGCTGGAGCATCTGCCCCTTGCTCTCATGGGTCGTTACCTGTGGTCCTCGGCCTTGGAGGAGCGCACGGCCTCCTTTGGAGACGGCCAGCGTTTCCCGCGGCAGGAAGGCGTGATAGTTGGTGATGACGATTTTCGCCCGGTCCAGGGCACGGACCATATCCAGCGGCATCAGATCGCGGCTTTGGTAGGTGCTGTCGGGGGGAGCACCCGTAGGCGGTCCCGGATGGCGATGCCGGGTGTCACCACCAGGAATCCGCGTGTGAATCTTCCACTGTTGGGATGGCGCACCGCATTGATGGTCTGCCAGGCAATGACCATGGCCATGACCGTGGTCTTGCCGGCGCTGGTGGCCAGTTTCAACACCAAACGGGAAAGGCCGGGGTTTGCCTGCTGGTTGGCTGCGGCCAGGTGGTCAAGAAAATTACGGCCCGTCTTGCCAAGTTTCGGGGCCACCTCAGTGAGCCAGATGACCGTCTCCATCGCTTCCACCTGGCAGAAGAAGGGGTGAAACCCGCTGTGGTGGGGCCTCTGCCGGCGCCGGTGCCGGAGTAGACGGGCGGTCTCCCCGGTCACGAGCCACCTGGCCGGATCCGTAACGGCCCGCCACTGGTTGACCTGGGCACGGAGACTGCCAATCAGTTGCTCCAGGTTGTACTGCTGGTCCTTCCGTCTCCAGCGGCGGCGTCTTATCGGTAAAGATGATCTCCTGCTGTGATGCTTTCCCCCTACCCTCCGCTTCTTCGGCTTCGGGATCGGCGTGATGAACGTGAAGTGGCGCCGGCTCTGGCAGATCCTTCTTGTTGGCTGGCCTCCTCGTCCAGTTCCCAGTACCGGCTGGGGGTCTCATAGGGCGAGTTCGGAATCGGCTGCCTATGGAAGGATGTTGAGAGCGTTGCTCCTGAAGGCTGGCGGGCTTGGCACGGGTCACCGGCTTGCATTGTCTCCATGCCCAAGTGGCAAAGCACTTTACCCTGGCTGATGTGCAGCAGCCACCCGTCACCACTTACAACCTGGTGACCGGCAAGCGCCAACGATCTCCCCGCATCGACGGCGTGGCAGTGGAGAATGGGGGCGGTGCTCCAGTCCCGTGAACCAGACGCCCCACCTCCCCCGGTTGAAGTGGACCAGGGATTTGCAGAACCTGCTCCTTGCCCTCAGCCTGGTGCTCACCCTCCTGGTGTTCTGGGGACCACCGCTGCTGACCAGTCTGGAGCGCCCCTCTGTGCAGGGTGTGTTGGAGCAACGGCAGTTGGAGCTACAAGCGCTGGCCAGCCAGGCTGTGGTCAAGGAGAACTTCATCATCCTTTCTCCGGACCAGAACGCCCCGCTGCTCAGCCGCCAGTTGTTGGGCGCTGACGCTCTCCGGGAGTTGGCGGCCGTCCTGCAGCAGCGTCAGGACAATGCAACCACCACAGACCGTGACCTGCGGCTGCGCCAGGTGCTGGTGCTTCTGGCCATGGACCAGCCGGAGCAGTCCTCCCCTCTGCTGGAGAGTCTGCGTTCCGCGCAGGGGCAGGGGCAGGGGC
>VXWH01000123.1 GCA_009836025.1 Synechococcus sp. SB0668_bin_13
CCTCCAGGTGAATGGCCGCAAGTTCCTGCCCCGGGAAGGGGTCTATGCCTGTTGGGTGCGGGTGGGGGAAGAAGGCCCGTTCGCCGGCGTGATGAATCTGGGTCCCCAGCCCACCGCGGACCCTGCCGCGCCATCAGCAGTCGAGGTGCATCTGCTGGATCGCACCCTGACCCTCAACGGCCTGGAGCTGGAAGTGGAACCGGTGCGTTTTCTGCGCAGCCAGCAAACCTTCCAGGATCTGGACCACCTCAGTGCCCAGATTGGCAAGGATGCCCAGCAGGCCCGCCAGGTGCTGCTTTCTCAGGTTGTGGGGTAGGCGTTGGTCAGCCCCCAGATCACCAATGCACAGATCCCGCCCAGGATCAAGGCGCCGGAGAGGATCACCAGGATGGGGTGGTCCGCCCCGTCAAAACGCATGATTCCACGATTAAAATCGTTGTCAGGCACGGCTTGCACACAGCGCTCCACCATCCTAAGAACCGTGAAGGAGGCCTTCCATGGCTGATGCAGCATCTGGTGTCGTGATTCCCCCACCAGGAGGAGAGCAGCACGGCATTGCGCGCCTGCTGGATGCCAACCTGAACCGGGCCCGGGAGGGTCTTCGGGTGGTGGAGGATTGGTGCCGCCTGGGGCTGCAACGGCCAGAATTGGTGGCCCAACTCAAGGACTACCGCCAGCGCCTGGGCCGATGTCACCCGTCCACCCTGAGACAAGCCCGCCACGCAGCCTCTGATCCCGCCACGGGGCTGGCCCACCAAGCCCAGCAGGAGCGCGCCACACCCCAGCAGGTGGTGGCCGCCAACTGTGCCAGGGTGCAGGAAGCGTTGCGGGTGCTGGAGGAGTTCGGTCGCCATGGCGCAGCGGAACTGGCCGCCACTGCCGCCGCCATCCGTTACGGCCTCTATGACCTGGAAACAGTCCTCCTGGCCAGCCAAGCGCGCCACAACACACTGCGCCAAGCCCGCCTCTACCTCGTTACCCAGCCGGCGCCGGAGTTGCTGGGGGTGGTGAAGGCCTGTCTGGAAGCAGGCCTGCGGTTGGTGCAGTACCGGGAGAAGTCCCCCCGGCGGGGTGAAGACGGGGTGACGGATCACCAGCGCTTCCGCACAGCTACGGCGCTGCGGCAACTCTGCTGGGACCATGGCGCCCTGTTCATCGTGAATGATCGCGTGGACCTGGCCCTGTCCGTGGAGGCTGACGGGGTACACCTGGGGCAGGAGGATCTTCCGCCGCTGGCGGCCCGTCGTCTGCTGGGTCCTGAGCGGCTCATTGGCCGTAGCACCCACTGTCTGGAGCATCTGCGCCAAGCCGTTGCCGACGGCTGCGACTACGTGGGTGTCGGCCCTGTGCATGCCACCCCCACCAAACCCGGCCGGCCACCTGTGGGGCTGGATTACGTGTGTCAGGCAACCGCCTGCAGCCCCATTCCCTGCTTTGCCATTGGCGGGGTGAATCCCCGGAATGCCCACCAGGCCATGGAAAGCGGCGCCCATGGTGTTGCGGTGGTCCGCGCCCTGATGAGGGCTTCGGATCCTGGCGCCGTCACCCGCCAATTGCTGCAGGTGATCGAGACTTCTCCCCTACCCTGCCGATGAGCACTCCGGTCACCATTCAGGTCAACGGCCAGGCCGTGGCGGTTTCACCCGGTCAGATGCTGACCACCTGTCTGGAGCGACTGGGGTACGATCTGCGCTTGGTGGCCCTGGAGTTCAACGGTGCGATCCTCCACCGGCAGCACTGGCGCCACACCAGGATCCGGGAAGGGGACGTGCTGGAGGTGGTCACCATCGTTGGCGGCGGCCATCTCCCCTGAAGCCTTCGCCTGACCCAGGCTGTCCCGGGATACCAGCTCCGCCGTTGAGGGCGGTGTGGGATGTTCTGTGCCTGGATAGCGCAATTCGAGAAGGAATTCCCGGCCCTCAGGACGGGGAGGAGGTCAATACACTTGGAGAGCGTCCTTCAGCAACGGATGGAGATGAAGACACCCAGAACCTGGCGGCGGCGTCTTGCCGCAGTGCTCCTTCCCGTCTTGATGGTGGGCCTGATGGTGTTTTCACTGCCCCGGCCCGCCGATGCCGCCCGCGGCGGCCGGTTGGGTGGCGGCAGCTTTGCGCCCCGCTCCATGCCCAGATCCGGGGGCAGCAGTTTCGGGGGGAGCGCCACCCGTGGCGGCGGCTTTGGCGGCGGCGGCTTTGGCTTTCCCTTCATCATTCCCTTCTTTGGCTTTGGCGGTGGCGGCCTGTTGGGGATGCTCATGCTGTTTGCCGTGGTGGGCCTGCTGCTCAACGGCTTCCGCAGCGCCATGGGCAGTTCTGGAACCACGGGCTCCAACAACGACGCCATGGCTGAGCGGGATGGCCCCGTCACCATTGCCCAGGTGCAGATCGGCCTCCTGGCCAGCGCCCGGCAACTGCAGCAGGACTTGCGCCAACTGGCCGCCACCGCGGACACTGGCACCGCCACGGGGCTTCAGCGCCTGCTGCAAGACGTCACCCTGGCCCTGCTGCGCAATCCTGAATACTGGGTGTATGGCAACGGGGAGGTGGGCCAAGTGGGCTTCCCTGTGGCCGAGGCCACCTTCAACCGCCTCTCCATGACGGAGCGCAGCAAGCTGGATGCCGAGACCACCATCAACGTGGCGGGCCAGCGCAGCCATGGGAATGCCGGTCAGCACTCCAATGCCAGTGAATACATCGCTGTGACTCTGCTTGTGGCCAGCCGCAGCCCCATCCGGCTCCCCAAGGTGGCCACCACCAACGACCTGCACACGACCCTGCGGCTGCTGGGCTCGATTCCCTCGGGAGATCTACTCAGCCTGGAGGTGATCTGGCAACCTGACGGCAGCGGGGACGTGCTCACTTCTACGGAGTTGGTCACCCTCTATCCAGAGTTGCAGGCTCTCTAGGACCACCATCGGCCCGGTTTCCCGCCGCCCCCCGTGTCAGGATGGATGCTGAGCAGACTTTTCCTGTGGTCAGTGAGTCCATGCAGAACATTTTCATCAGCGCTGGTGTTTGCCTGTCCTGCCTTTTGGTGGCGCTGGTGAGTCAGTGGCTGACCCCGGCGCCAGCGGGCGCTCAGGCATTGAATGCGGATCAGCCTGTGGCGGCCGGTCCCCAGTCCCCAG
>VXWH01000191.1 GCA_009836025.1 Synechococcus sp. SB0668_bin_13
CGTTACTCGGAGAATCACCCTCTCCTGATTTCTACCACCTTCGAGACACATCCTGTTCCCCTCGGAGCGTTCGGCAATTGACAAGACTCAAGAACTGTTGGTTCAACGCCTGCGTTCTCTCCCACCAGGGCAACACTTCTTCGCTCTAGGCGATCCATCGTTCCACTGGAAACTGCAAGAGTCTATGCCTGTCAAGGGCATCCATAGAGCTTGGATATTATTTAAGTCTACAACGTTCCTTAACCCATCAACAGCGACCCGGCGCATGGGCATTGCGACAAGTCCAACTGAGCGCTGCGATCAACTTCTTGCCAAGCCTACAGACATTATCATCTGGGTGGAGAGCAAAGCTCCTCTGAATATCCTGCAGAGCTGCTTTGCGACTTCAGAGGATGATTGGCAAGACCTTACAGAAGAATATGGTGTTAAAGGCAGTGGTTACCATGTCTTCCGACGCCGTTCCTGAGTCTTGCCATACAACAAGGGAATCTCAGTATGATGCTGTTTATCTACAATGAGGTGGAGGCAATTGATTCTATGTCCTAGTATCTGCTAGTTGAGAGCATCCTCAACCGCAGTAAGATCACCAAAATACCAGCTTCCCAACTCGCGGCAGATAATTCCGACAATCACGCGATCTCGTGTTGCCTCGGGACACTGCTCAACGAGTTCCGCTTTTAAGTTCAGGCAGTCCGAACTGTCCTGATCGCACATGAAGATAAAAACTGTCTCCGGCGGCCAGCAGCACAAGCGGCGCGTCATCCGGTGTTTCAGATCCTGCTTGCCCTCGAAGACCATGTACCTGACCTCCATGCCGGCGGGCAGCAGGCGTGGAAGCAGCCCCTTCAGCATCTCCTTCGCGGATCGCTCCTTCAGCAAGAATGCAAGAATCACCCTTCCGGGTCCACCCCCTCGAAGGAGCCCTGTTTCCACAAGCGCCCCATCTTGTCGCCATCATTCATCCAGGCCTTCACCTGAGCGTTGTCACTTGCCCTGTGAATCGTTGTGTAGCCCCCCTGCTTTTGCAGCCAGAACACCTCCTCCACTTGCACGGCGTTGAGGAAATCCGGTGAATGGGTGGAGATCAACACCTGTCCTCCCCGTTGGGCATAGGCGCGGAACTCTTCAGCCAACTCCTCCAGAAGGCTGGGATACAGTTGATTCTCCGGCTCCTCAACGCACAGCAGGGGATGGGGGTCAGGGTCATGGAGCAAGGTCGGATAGGCCAGCATCTTGATGGTGCCGTCAGAAACATGGCGGGCCAGAAACGGGTCTGCAAACGCCCCGTCCTGGAATTTGAGCAAGACTCGCCCCTCCTCCGTCTGCCTGGATTCCACCTGGGTGATGCCGGGAACCCGCCGCTGGAGAGCAGCTTTGATGGTAGAGAACACCTGGGGATGGTTGTCGTGAAGATACTCGATCACAAGGGCGAGATTCTCCCCTTCCCGGGACAGGTGTTCCCCATAGCCAGCCTCCGGCTCGTTGCGGGCGCGGCTGACGTGGAAATCGGACACGTGCCAGCGTTCGATCAGGTTGCCCAGGGCAACCACGGCAGGGAAGCGCTCGAACGGAGTCGTGCTTGCCATCGGCCTTCTGCTCCTGGGCCTGCTCAGCCTGATACCAGCAGTCACGGGATCCTCTGCCCATCCTGCCCCGTCCTTACGACCCCGATGCCCTATTGGCTGGCGGCAAACAACTATCTGTCCCAAGCACTTTTCCTGATCCTGGCCAGCGTTGGCTATCGGGAGATGCGCCGCCACAAGTGCAGGGCGACAGCCTGGACCACCGGATGGATGAAGGCGGCCGGTGTGTCGCCATTGACAAAGGCGCACAGATCAGCAAGACGCTGCTCAAGCTGTTCAGCCGGTGGTGGTCGATGGACGATCTTTCCATACAGGTCTCCCACCACCACGTCTTCGTTACTGTGGCGCCGCCGACCGGCTGTATCTCCCGTGTCAAGGGTGTCAAGGGTGAGGCGGCGGGCATGCTCAGCACCAGTTCCGGCGTCAGGGTTGTGCCTGTAAACCTTGCAGCCCATCCATGGTCTGGAAGTTGTTCAGGATCATCTGCTCACCACGGTCCGCGTCGGCCGGCCGGAGCGGATCAGGTTCTTGGCCATGTCCCCTGTGGTGGCAGCCCCTTCCAACTGGCTGAAGGTGATGGCTTCCTCTTGCAGCGAGGTGATCAGATCGTGGTCCCGCATCTGGTCGTTGATTACCCCCTCCGGACCACCAATCCGGCCACCGGCTTTCATGTCGATCCGGTGCAGCGCCGCCAGCAGCTCCGGCGGCTGGGAAAACTTGAAGGGCTGACCGTGGGCATTCCGCAGCGGCAACTCCTGACTCTGGCGGGCCATCTTCAGGGCCAACCACTATTGCTCGTGGGTGGTTCCCTCCGGCGCAGGCCGATGACGTACGTCATTCCAGTGGGGATAGACCCTGATCCGCTTGGCGTATTCTGAGAGTTGCAGGTGGATGGCGAGCCATTCTTCCCTAACGACTAGCTTGATTCAAATGAGTAGTTGGCTGACACTTGATGTCGCATCCGGCCTCGTATACTCACCAGGACAATTTGGCCCGGAGAAAAAACGTGCGGCCACGGATCGAGTCAAGTCTTGTATCGGCGTTCCCGGGATCGCCCGAATCCACCGAAGGGCCGCGATTGGTGAGGTTGAGCACACCGCCCTGGAGCGCCAACCCCTCCATGTCAAACACATCGCGCAATTCCAGGGTCAAATCATGGCCGACCCATGGGTCAAACTTTCCGGTTCCCAGATTATTGTCGTAGCCTGAAATGGTTCGCGTGTGCCAGGCAGCGGTCACGTTGCCCCGGCTCATACGCAACGTGGCATGAACACGGTGCCGGGGAAAATCACCGGGCTGCACCATACCGTCAACCTTGTATTCGCTTTCAGTGATGTAAGCCCAGTGAACATCCAGACCAGGGTCCACAATGTCTGTGTTCCAATCGGCGTGGCCGCTGAGGCTGAAGCCGGATACTCTTGATTCGCCGGTGTTGACCAGGGGGTTCTGGATTTCTGTGATCACGCCGCCTTGACGGGTCACAAGGGTTGATGATCCTTGCTGGGCTTCCATGTCAACGATGGACTGGGCGGCGGTCCACGCCGGCAGGTCGGAACTCTCAACCCGGAACCAGTCTGCAGCAAGAGAGAGGTGGCCCAACTCTGCGGTTCCGCCGAGGCTCCAGGTTTTTGACTTGCTTGGCTTCAAGTCGGAATTACTGCCGTAGATGGTCTTGATCTGGGTTTGGTCACAGGCCGTCAGCGGTCCAGTATAGATTTTCGTGTCACAGATGTCGGGATACGTGACCGCATCCATGGAATGGAGGTCGCTGAGGGATGGTGGACTTGAACCCTTTTGGTAAGAGCCGTGCAGCATAACCATGTCGTTGACACGCCAGGTGCTGGCCACGGTCAATGCGTGGGTCGATTCTACATCATCGTGGTCATCAAGCTGCGCAGCCAGCAAGATCGTCCAGTCGGGAAGTGGTGGAAATTGCACCTCGGCAAATCCTGACTTGCGCGATCTCCTGCCCTCGTAAGAGATTCCGCCAGAGCCAAGTACGTCTTCCAAGGGATAGATCTTACTATCACTATCCTTGTGCTTCATAATATCTTTCTCTTCTCGATTCTCGACTTCAAAGCCAAAAGTCCATTGCAGGTTACCGCCGGGCAACGAGAAGCCTGTCCCTTGAAGTGCGGCTTTCACTGTGGTGATATCAACAACCTCATCCCGGTCCATGCTCAATGCCATTCTGCGAATTGCGGCCTGGTGGTCGGGGTCGGTTGATCGTGGATTCATCAGGTCATACTCTCTTTTCTTAATGGCCTCAATGGCCAGATCCTCGCTTACGAAGGTGTTACCGGTTTCCTGTTCTTCATGGCGGTAGCGATTCACGGACAGGTCCCATCTGACGTTGTCCTTCAGTTTACCCTGAAAGCCAACCGTCACATCATGTTCATTGATATCCGTTGTCCAGTCACGGTTGCCATGGCCCACGAACCGATGAGAAACGGTCAGTGTCCTACCATCATCCGGATCCAATCCCACTGCTTCGAGCAGCTCTTCACTGGGATTTTCAATGGTAAATCGACCCACCGACGGGGCGTAGCGAAATGTGGTATCTGCCCAAGCCAGTCGTCCATCAATGTAAAGGGAGGCGGCATCACCCAGTGGGTAGTCAAAATTGGTGAAAACACCCTTGCCCTTGAATCGCTCTGTGTTCCACCAGATGTTGCCGTAAGCGAAGCCGCACCCTTCGCCAGAAGCGCCTGCAGGATTTGATAGAACTCCCGTATAGCCCAGGCTTGGAGGACACGGACCCAATGCCCGTGCCCGTACGACTGTGCGGTCTTCGTCATCCCTATCCCTGAAGAAGACAGTATTGCCGCCGACAGACACGCCGGCTGTATCTGCAAAGTGGCCGCCCGTGGACCATTTGGCGCGGCTGTAGTCCCTGTCGGCACCGGGGATCTCGCCCTTGTGAAGGCTGTCGACGCCCACCACCAGGTGTCCGCTCCCCACGCCGCCGCCCCAGAGAAGGCTGGCTTGTCCGGTTGCGCCGCTTGAGGACTGGGGTAGCCCACCCAGTGCCGCCACCTCAAATCCTTCATAATCACGACGGAGCACGATGTTTATGGTTCCTGGATCGGCAACGCCATCATTCAGGGTTGCCGTGTTGTTGTTCAGGATCTCGATGTGTTCAACGGCCGACAACGGCAACAGATCCAGGGCGCCGGCTGGGTAGCGACCGTTGACCAGAATCCGGTATCCAAGGGACAGCGGACGGTATAGGCCAAAATCGTTATAATTGCTACGATCAGAGATCAATTCATCAAGGGTTGTCAGACCGGAAGTCTCAATGTCCTCCCGAGTGATCACGGCAACAGGTTGCAATTGTTCATTGGACGCATAGTCCGATCCTTCGATTGGAGCGTTTGTGCCAGCGCCTGGCTGGGCCATAACCGGCCCCGCAGCAGTAGCAAAGGCCAAGACCGTGGCCAGGCAGTCCTTCCAGGACAGGTCGGGGAGGGGGCCGCTTTGGTGATTTTCCAGTCTTCCCTCTGAACGATTCGTCACTGGCTTCCCCGGCGGACGCAAGAAACTGTGGCTGATGCTATCATACGGCAGGCGCTTCCGCCAGCGTCAAGTCACTGGGCCTGCAACGGCAGTTTATACAGGCTCCATCCCCAAGTGGCTATTGGCCTCAATGGTGCTGAGCACCTGACGGGCCCGCAGCACCACGGATTGGGGGATTCCCGCCAGGCGGGCGGCCTCAATGCCGTAGCTGCGGTCGGCGCCACCCGGACGCACCTGGTGGAGAAACAGCAGTTGGTCGTTTTCCTCAACCACGATCACCTGATGATTGGCCACGTTGGGCAAACGCCGGGCCAGGTGGTTGAGCTCGTGGTAGTGGGTGGCAAAGACGGTGCGGGATCCCAGGCGGGTGGCCAGGTCTTCGGCGACGGCCCAGGCAATGGCCAGCCCGTCGAAGGTGGCGGTGCCGCGGCCAATCTCGTCCAGCAACACCAGGGAGCGATCCGTGGCGTGGTGGAGGATGTTGGCGGTTTCGCTCATCTCCACCATGAAGGTGGACTGCCCTGCCGCCAGGTCGTCCACGGCGCCCACCCGGGAGAAGATCCGGTCGCAGAGGCCCAGGTGCGCTTCAGTGGCCGGCACGTGGCTGCCCATCTGGGCCAGAAGCTGGAGGAGGCCCGTCTGACGCAGGTAGCAGCTTTTGCCGCTGGCGTTGGGACCTGTGAGGATGATCAGGTCGGCGCCCTGGGGTTGGCCGAGGGCGAGGTCGTTGGCCACAAATGCGCCCTGCACCAGGATTTGCTCCACCACCGGGTGCCGGCCTGCGGTGATGGCCATGGCGCGGCTGTCGTCCACGTGGGGACGGCAGTAGTTGTGGGTGGCCGCCAACTCCGCCAGACCCACCAGGGCATCCAGATCCGCCACCGCTGCGGCACGCTGGCGAATGGGACCGGCCTGCTCCCCCACCTGCTGGCGCAGACCGCAAAACAGGTCGTATTCCCGCTGGGCCGTGCGGGAGCGCAGGGACAGGATGCGTCCCTCCCGCTCCTTCAGTTCCGGCGTGACAAAGCGTTCCTCGTTGGCCAGGGTCTGGCGGCGAATGTAGCGCTCCGGAGCCTGGTGGACCCGGCTCTTGCTGATGCTGATGTAATAGCCGAAGCTGCGGTGCAGGTTCAGGCGCAGGCTGCCGATGCCCGTGGCCTGTCGTTCCCGTTGCTCCAACTGATTCAGCCAGGCGTGATCTTCGTCCAGGCGTTGGCGCAACTGATCCAGCACGTCGTCCACCCCGTCCTGGATCAGGCCCCCCTCCAGCAGGGACAGAGGGGGGCTGCTCACCAGCGTCCGTCGGGTGGTCTCCATGAGGGCAACCAGGTGGGGATCCCGGTGGCGCAAGGGTTGGAAGTAGGGGCCATGGGCATCGCGGAGCAGGCCCGCCAACTGCCCCAGCCGCTCCAGGCCGTCCGCCAGGGCCATCAGATCCCGGGCCCCCGCCGTGCCACTGGCCGAGCGCCCCGCCAGCCGCTCCAGATCCCCCATGGGGCGCAGCACCCGGCGCAGGGCCTGACGCAGTTCGGGTGTTGCAATCAGCGCGGCAATGGTCTCCTGTCGTGCGGCAATGGCTTGAAGGTCCACCAGGGGCCGTTGCAACCAGCGGCGCAGGCAGCGCCCCCCCATGGCTGTGAGGGTGCGGTCAATGGCCCAGAGCAGGGATCCCTGCCACCGGCCGTCCCGCTGGGTTTCCGTCAGCTCCAGATGGCGGTGGGTCTGCTGGTCGATCTGCAGGTGTTGCTCCAGGGAATAGGTCCTGGGCATGGCCAGGGGAACGGTCATGCCCCGCTGGGTGTCTTGCAGATAGTGCAACAGCCCCCCACAGGCGCCGAGGGCCAGGGGGAGCGCATTCAGCCCCAGCCCGGAGACCCCCGCCAACCGGAAGCGCTCCTGCAACAGGACCACCGCCGCCATACGCTGGAAGGCGCGGCGGGGCACCGTGCCCACCGCCAGACCAGTGGGACACCAGGAAGGGGGCGCCGTGTCTGCCGCGCCCTCCTCGGGGTCACCCCCCTGGGGAAGCAGCAGTTCGGCCACCCGCAGGCGGAGCAACTCCTGGTTCAACTGGCTGCTGCTGCGCACCTGGGTGGCCTGGAACTCCCCCGTGGACACGTCCGCTACGGCAAGACCCCAGGCCGGCCCATGGCCGTTGTCACCGCCAAACCTGTCACTGGCCAGCACCGCAGCCAGCCAGTTGTTGCGTCGAGCGCTCAGCATCCCCTCTTCCAGCACCGTCCCAGGGGTGAGCACCCGGGTGATGTCCCGCCTTAAGAGGCCCCCATGGCTGGGGGTGGCCTCCAGTTGATCACAGATGGCCACACTGCGCCCATGGCGTAGAAGCTGGGTGGCATAGCGCTCAAGAGCATGGTGGGGAATGCCGGCCATGGGCACGCGGCCAATGGCGCGCCCCCCTTCCTTGCCCGTCAGGGTCAGCTCCAGCATGGTGGAGGCGGTAACGGCATCCTCGAAGAAGCACTCGTAGAAATCCCCCAGGCGATACAGGAGCAGGCGCTGGGGATGTTGGCGCTTGAGTTCCACGTAGTGGCGCAGCATGGGCGTCAGAGCCGGGAAGGGCACCTGGCTGTGGTGACTCCAGCGGGGACCTTGGCTTACGGCATCCTCACCGGTGCTCTGCCGGCGCTGAGGCGCGGCCATGGTTTCCAGGCCGGCCAGGGCCAACTGCTGATTGTGCCGGGGCGCTGCCTCGTCACCCATCCTGGCCAACTCCCACAAGCTGTTGCGGATCGTAGGCAGAAAACCTCAAGTGCATGGTTTTCGTGGAAGACTGGTTTGTGGAGTCTCCTATCCCTGCTGCGTACCCAATGCAGATTCTCAACGTGTTCACTGTGTTCCTTCTGGTGGTCATGAGCTTTGCCATGGTGGTGGCTGTGCCGGTGCTCTATGCCAGCGGTGAAGACAGCGGTCGCTCCAACCGGCTGATTCTTCTGGGCAGTGCGGTCTGGATTGGCCTGGTGCTGCTGAATTGGGGCATGAGTGTCTTTGTTGCCTGAGGAGCCAGGCTGCACCACCCAGGAGCAATCCCGCAGTGACCACGTTTGAAGGGAGCTTTTCCGCTCCGGAATTGGGCCGCGTCCATATTGCCCTGGTGGTGGCCCGTTTCAACGATCTCATCACCACCCGGTTGCTGTCCGGCTGCCTTGACTGCCTGACCCGCCATGGCATTGATACCAGCCAGACCAGTGCCCAGTTGGATACGGTTTGGGTGCCAGGGAGCTTTGAAATTCCCGTGGTGGCTCAACACCTGGCCCGTAGCGGTCGCTATCAGGTGATTATTGCCCTGGGGGCGGTGATCCGCGGCGACACGCCCCACTTCGACGTGGTCATTGCCGAGGTATCCAAGGGTGTGGCCAGTGTGGCCCGCGACAGCGGCATCCCGGTGATCTTTGGCGTTCTTACCACCGATACCCTGCAGCAGGCCCTGGAGCGGGCCGGCATCAAGAGCAACCTGGGCTGGACCTACGGCCTTGAAGCCCTGGAAATGGCCAGCCTGATGGCAGCACTGCCCTCCTCCCCGTAGCCGACAGTCACTCGTGTGTCCCGAATGCCCCATTGACAGGTGTCCCCTGCATGGTTCATAATCGGAAACGGGCTGTGGCGTTGCCCAGTCGGCTGCGGATGTAGCTCAGTGGTAGAGCATCTCCTTGCCAAGGAGAGGGTCGAGAGTTCGAGTCTCTTCATCCGCTTCACGAAGAATTCCGAGCCGGGAATCTACATTCCCTTGCGGAAGAGCATGAGGCGTTGCTTCCCCTCCTCATGGAAGCCCAGCCGCCGATAGAAGCCCATCCCATGGGTTGTCATGGCATAGACCCGCTCAGCACAGCGCACTGCCGGCGCCGCCAGCAGACGGTTCACCACAGCCCGGCCCGCACCCCGGCCTTGCCAATCCCGGCGCACCACCACGTCCCAGAGCACAGCCCGATAGATCCCGTCGCTGGTGGCGCGCCCCACAGCCACCAGTTCTTCCCCATCCCAGGTGCTCACGATCACGTCCGAGCCCCGCAGACACCGCAGCAGCCCGGCAGGGCGCCGCTCCCGTCCCCAGAAGCTGTTGTCCATCAACAGCTTCTGCAAGTGACCCACCGGCAGGGCATGTCCCTCCAAGGCCTTCTGGAGAGGCGCCCGCAGCAGGGCAGGCAGCCGGAAGAGCCAGCGACCATGGGAGAAGCTGCGCAGCCTGCTGGGGTCCTTGTTCATCGTGATCACTGGCCCAGGCAAAGGGGTGACGTCTGGAAACCACGGGTTGGCGCCCGGACCAGAGCAGAGCCTAGTCTTGCCTGGGGCAGGTAACCCCCACAGGGGGTGACGGTGGTAGGATGATTCTTTCAATGAAGGCGGTCCGTGACGGTTCAGTCCACTGTCAGGAAGCCTTTGCTGCTGGAGATTCGTGATGTTCAAGCTGCTTCTGGGTGATCCCAACGCCCGCAAGCTGAAACGGTACAAGCCCCTTGTGGATGAGATCAATGGCCTTGAGGGGGAGGTGGCAGCCCTCACGGATCAGGAGTTACAGGGGCGGACCCATGCATTCCGAGAGCGGTTTGCAGGTGTTCATCAGCCGGACCGGCGCCTTGAGGTGATGGATGAATTGCTGCCGGAAGCCTTCGCTCTGGTGCGGGAGGCGGGCAAGCGGGTGCTGGACATGCGTCACTTTGACGTGCAACTCATTGGCGGCATGGTGCTCCATAACGGCCAGATTGCCGAAATGAAAACCGGGGAAGGGAAAACGCTGGTGGCCACACTGCCCGCTTATCTCAATGCTTTGGCGGGGCAGGGTGTGCATATCGTCACCGTCAATGACTACCTGGCCCGCCGTGATACGGAGTGGGTAGGGCAGATCCATCGCTTTCTGGGTCTGAGTGTCGGCTTGATCCAGCAGGAGATGAGCCCTGAAGAGCGTCAGCGCAATTATGCTTGCGATATCACCTACGTCACCAATAGCGAGCTGGGGTTTGACTATCTGCGTGATAATATGGCCACGGATCTCAAGGACCTTGTGCAGCGGGATTTTCATTATTGCGTTATTGATGAGGTGGATTCCATTTTGGTGGATGAAGCCCGTACCCCTCTGATTATCTCCGGTCAAGTGGAGCGCCCCCAGGAGAAATACAAAGAGGCTGCCTCCATCGCAGCGCAACTGCTGCGGGCCGAAGGAATGACAAAAGACGGGGTGGAGCCTGAAGGTGATTATGAGGTGGACGAGAAACAACGCAATGTGATGCTGACGGATCAAGGTTTTGAGAAGGTGGAGAAACTGTTGCAGATCAAGGATTTATTTAATCCCAAAGATCCTTGGGCTCATTATATTAACAATGCCCTCAAAGCCAAAGAGTTATTCATTAAGGACGTAAATTATATCGTCCGTGAAGGTCAAGCGGTGATTGTGGATGAGTTTACCGGACGGGTGATGCCAACACGACGGTGGAGCGATGGCCAGCACCAGGCCATTGAAGCCAAGGAGGGTCTGGAGATTCAGGCAGAAACCCAGACCATGGCCACCATCACCTACCAGAACCTCTTTCTGCTCTATCCCCGTCTTGCGGGGATGACCGGCACCGCCAAAACAGAGGAAACCGAACTGGAGAAAACCTATAACCTTGAAGTGACGGTTGTTCCCACCAACCGCCCCCTGATTCGCAAGGATTGGCCGGATCAGGTCTTCAAGACGGAAGACGCCAAGTGGCGCGCCGTCGCTGACGAGATTGCCAGGGAACACGAGATGGGGCGGCCCGTCCTGGTGGGCACCACGAGCGTGGAGAAGTCCGAGTTGATCAGCGGATTGCTGGGGGAGCGCAGCATTCCCCACAATCTCTTGAACGCCAAGCCGGAAAACGTGGAACGGGAAGCAGAGATCATTGCCCAGGCGGGTCGCGCTGGTGCGGTGACCATCTCCACCAACATGGCGGGCCGCGGTACGGACATCATTCTTGGCGGCAACACGGACTACATGGCCCGCCTCCGTATCCGCGAAGCATTGCTACCCCGATTGGTGAACCCGGAAGATCCCCAGCTTATGGGCGGCGCGTTGGGCAGGCAGCGGTTGAATCCGGTCCAGGCGGAAGCTCTGCTGCGTCAGCGTCAACAGGAGCAATTCCGCCGTCTGGCCAAGTTGTTCCCTTGCCCCCTCAGCCGGGAAGCAGAAGAGGAACTCAAGCAACTGGGTGCGGATCTGGAGCAGGCTT
This sequence comes from Synechococcus sp. SB0668_bin_13, assembly GCA_009836025.1. Classification (GTDB taxonomy): domain Bacteria; phylum Cyanobacteriota; class Cyanobacteriia; order PCC-6307; family Cyanobiaceae; genus Synechococcus_B. The sequence continues at coordinate 11,303 of VXWH01000191.1, forward strand.
GGGGAGAACGCCGCCTGAGCCTCGTTACGTTGGATGAACGCCTCAACGTGGCGGCAGAGAAAGCCCCCATTCAGGATGAATTGATTCAAAGGCTGCGGGAGTTGATGCAGAAGATTCGTGCCGAGTACGATGGGGTGACGGATCGTGAGCAGGAGGAGGTGACCAACCGCGGCGGTCTCCATGTGATTGGTACGGAACGTCATGAGTCGCGGCGCGTGGACAACCAGTTGCGGGGTCGCTCCGGGCGCCAGGGGGACCCGGGGAGTAGCCGCTTCTTCCTGTCTTTGGAAGACAGCCTGCTGCGCATCTTTGGGGGTGATCGGGTGGCCAAGGTGATGGATGCCTTCCGTGTTGAGGAAGATATGCCCATTGAATCCGGCTTGCTGACCCGCTCCCTGGAATCTGCCCAGAAGAAAGTGGAAACCTATTACCTTGATATTCGTAAACAAGTGTTTGATTACGATCAGGTGATGAACAACCAGCGGCGTGCCATTTATGCGGAGCGGCGCCGTGTTTTGAAGGGGGACCAACTGAAGCAACAGGTGTTGAGTTATGGGGAGCGCACCATGGAAGACATTGTTGATGCCTATGTGGACCCTGAGCTTCCCCCTGAGGAATGGTCACTGGATCGGCTGGCGGGCAAGGTAAAAGAATTTGTGTACCTGCTCAGTGATCTGCAACCCCAGGACCTCTCTGGTCTCAAGGTTGAAGAACTCAAGGCTTTTCTTTGCGAACAGCTCCGCAGTGCTTACGACATCAAAGAAGCCCAGGTGAATGAAATCCAGTCCAACTTGATGCGTCAGGCAGAGCGCTTCTTTATCCTCCAGCAGATAGACACACTTTGGCGTGAACACTTGCAGAGTATGGACGCTTTGCGGGAGTCAGTGAATCTCCGGGGATATGGCCAGAAAGATCCCCTTATGGAATACAAAAACGAAGGATACACAATGTTTTTGGAGATGATGACCCAAATGCGCCGTAACGTTATCTACTCCATGTTCATGTTTGAACCACGGCCACCGGCGGTTTCCACCCCCTCCAGTCGAGAGGTGATTGTCTGAGGGCAAATCACTGGGGTCAGGAGTCGCTGTCCTGCTCGCCATCCTGGCCAGGCTCCTGATCACTGAAGAACTCGATGATCTCCCGGTCCTGCAGGTTTTGGGCCTGGCCGCCACAGCGGGGACGCAGTGGCCTTCCCAACGCCACATCCCGCAAGCACTCCTGCAGGGCAACCACCTCCCCCTCCAGGGCGTCAATCCGGTCCATGAGATTGCGGATGACGCGAGCTTCCGCATCCGGCAGTTGGGAATGGGCCAAGGGGTCCACGCGCACCCCGGAGCGGTGAATCACCCGGCCCGGCACACCCACCACCGTGCAGTGACCGGGCACGTCTTTCACCACAACCGAGCCGGCGCCCACACGGGTGTTGGCGCCAATGGTGATGGCCCCCAGCACTTTCGCGCCAGCGCCCACAACCACGTTGCGATCCAGGGTGGGGTGGCGCTTGCCGGTTTCCTTGCCGGTCCCGCCGAGGGTGACCCCCTGGTAAAGGGTGCAGCCCTCACCAATCTCTGTGGTCTCGCCAATCACCACCCCCATGCCGTGGTCAATGAACACCCCGGCAGCAATACGGGCGCCGGGGTGAATCTCCACCCCTGTCAGAAGACGCCCGCAATGGGAAATGAGGCGCGCCAACAACGGCAGCCGGCGCCAGAGCTTATGGCTGAAGCGGTGAAGCACCAAAGCGTGGAAGCCTGGGTAGCAGGTCAGAGACTCCAGCGGGCCCCGGGCTGCCGGGTCCCGCTCCCGAATCATCCGGAAGTCAGCCAGAAGCGTGTACATGGCCATGGGGGGATTCAGCATCCATCCTGGCAGGCCACATCCGGCCTGTGCAGAACGGCCGGCTCAGGCAACGGGACAACGCAGGCCCATCTCCTTGCTCAGCACGTCCACTGTCTCCGGGCGCAGGTAGTGGTCAATGCAGTGAAGATTGGGGACCCGCAACATCTGAGAACGGTGTTGGCGGATGGTGGCCTCCACCACGGGATGGCTGGGCTGGTCACACAGGATCGTGCCAGAGGCGCGACAAACGCTCAGCAGCAGGTTCCTCCCCACCTGGGGGTTGTCCATGTCCACCAAAGCAGTCATGACCAGTAACTCCTGCCCGCGCTGGGCCTGGAGAATCAACTCTGCGGCACGGAGGATCCCGGAGCTGATGCTCACCAAGCCCACGCAGGTGTCCGTGCGAAGCTGGGCGATCACGTTGAGTTCATGGTCAAAAGAGCTGAGATCCAGCACCAGGCAACGCATGTTGTGGGCCCTGGTCACCTCCTCGACCGGTTTCAGGAAATAGCGGCTGGTCACCACCGTTGCCTTCTTGCCGTCCTGGGCAAGGGCCGCCAGGCGATGATCCAGAGATTCCAGGGAAACCGCGGTTACGGGAATCGGCAGCGTCGTCAACTCCCTGGCCATGAGATGGGCCGCCCCCAGATCGTCTTGCGGTGTACTCACCAGCACCTGGGCCCCGCAACTGATGCGCCAGTTGATTTCCGTGGTGAGTTGGCGAAGGGTCTCTTGCAGGGTCAGGCCGCCACAGAGCAGGGTATCAATGCAGCGGCCCACGTCCTGTTGACCATGGCCCTGGCCTGAGCCTGGGTCAGTCACGCTGTGCAGGTCGGATGCCCTGTTGGGGTTGGCAGGGGCCTGACCGCGCACATACACCCCTGAGCCGGCCACTGCCTCAACGATGCCGTGGGCCTCCAGTTGCCGATAGACCTTGCTGACCGTGTTGCGATGCAGGTTGGTCTGCATGGCCAACTGGCGTGTGCTGGGGAGGCGATGTCCTGGCAGGTAGAACCGGGATGCAATGGCGAAGGACAGTTGGCTGTAGAGTTGCAAGGAGGCCGACACAGAGCTACAAGGCTGGACCTGGAAGCGCATGCGGACAGTTGGCAACTGTCACAGAGCCTAGGGCATTGTCCCATCCCGCGCCACAACGGCTGGATTGGAGTTCACAGGACGGCGGGGATGGGACCGGAGGCGCTCGGCGCCGGATGATGACGCCGGGCCGCTTTTGACGCCCGGGCTGCTGCCTGGCCTGGCCGGTGTGTTGGGCTTCACCAGCGGTGTCCGGCGCGGGGTGAGGAACATGATCATGTTGCGCCCCTCCCGCTTGGGCGTCTGCTGGACTTCGGCCTGCTCCTCCAAATCACCGGCCAGACGGAGAAGCAGTTTTTCCGCAAGGCTGACATGCTGGATCTCCCTGCCACGGAAGATGACCGTGCATTTCACCTTGTCCCCGGCCTTGAGAAACCGGCTGGCCTGCTTGATGCGCACGTCGTAGTCGTGCTGGTCAATCTTGTAGCGCATTTTCACTTCCTTCACCTCGGTCTGGTGGGACTTCTTCTTGGCTTCCTTGGCTTTTTTCTCCTGCTCAAACTTGAATTTGCCATAGTCCATCACCCGGCAGACAGGCGGATTAGCCTTCTCGCTCACCAGCACCAGGTCCAACTCTCGATCCTGGGCAACCTGCAATGCCTCGTCCCGGCTGATGACGCCCAACTGGGTCCCGTCCGCATCAACAACCCGCAGCATGGGATAGGTGATCCGCTCGTTGATGTTGGGAAGCTCGCGGACCGGGAGGCGGCGATCAAAGCGGGGACGAGGGGCCAAATTCGCTGTGGTGGGTGAAATGAGGCCCGGAGAGGGGGCCTGAATCGAATGCCATCCTAAGCCGAGGCGGGTGCGCTGTCGGTCGGTTTTCTCACCAAATCGACAATGTTTTGTCTCAGATCCCGGCTGATGGTCGGCCAGCATTGTGCCTGGGGGCCGGTGAGCCAGTGGGGCTGATGTTGCCCACGAAACCAGGTGAACTGCCGCTTGGCATAGTGACGGGTACGGCGGTTGATGGCAGCCACAGCCTGTTGATGGTCCATGCGCCCCATCAGCACTTGGCAGGCCTCCCGGTAGCCCATGGTCTGCAGCAGCGGCAACTTCACCCCGAAGCGCCCCATGAGCTGTTGCGTTTCTTCCAGCAGGCCGCCAGCCACCATGGCAGTGGTGCGCTGGTGAATGCGTTGGCGTAGATCCTCCGGGGCCAAGCCGATTTCCAGGATGGGATAGGCGGGAGGATGGCGGCTTTGCTGCAGGGAGTGGGCACAGCCGGTTCCGTAGATCACCTCCAGTGCCCTCTGGGTGCGTACCCGGTCGTTGGGGTGAATGCGATGGGCGGCCACGGGATCGGCACAGCGCAGCAGACCATGGCAGTGGGGCTGACCCAAGGCGGTGAGTTGGCGCCGCAACGCCGGTTGGGGCGCCAACGCCGGTGGGCGCAGTCCCTGGGTGACGGCCGCCAGGTAGAGCCCACTGCCTCCCACCAGCAGCGGGGTAATCCCCCGCCTGTGAAACCCGAGAATGCACTGCTGGGCCAGACCCTGGAACTCCTGAACCGTCATGGGGTGGTCAGGGTCCCGCAGATCCAGCAGATGATGGGGGGCCAGGCGCTGCTGCGCCGGGGTGGCCTTGGCGGTGCCCACGTCCATGCCCCGATACACCTGGCGGGAGTCCCCGTTGAGGATGGGAAGGTTGAGGCGGCAGGCCATGTCCAGGGCCAGGGCGGACTTGCCGCTGGCCGTGGGGCCAAGGATCACAATCAGGCCCGGCTGCTTGTGGCCCATGGGGAAACTCCATGATCCCGAGACGCTGCCATCAGGTCTGCAAAGCCCGATGCTAGGATGGCCGGAGATTGAACTCCAGAAGCACTGTTGCACCATTTACAGGGGGTTGTCAGGCCGTCCTGGTCAATCCAAGGCAAGGGTCTCCTCCACCACTGCGAGCCAGGGGCCAATGGTTGAGACCAACAAGGTTCAGGCGGATTACGGCGCGGCGCAAATCCAGGTTCTTGAAGGACTGGAGCCGGTGCGCAAACGTCCGGGCATGTACATCGGCAGCACCGGTCCCCGGGGTCTTCACCATCTGGTCTATGAAGTGGTGGATAATGCCGTGGATGAGGCCCTGGCGGGGCATTGCACGGAGATCCGTGTGCATCTCCATGGTGATGGCTCCGCCGAGGTGAGGGACAACGGCCGCGGCATTCCCACCGACATTCACCCCCGCACGGGCAAGTCCGCGCTGGAGACCGTGCTGACCGTCCTCCATGCCGGCGGGAAATTTGGCGGGGGCGGCTACAAGGTGTCCGGTGGTCTCCACGGGGTGGGGGTGTCTGTGGTGAATGCCCTGAGTGCCTGGGTGGAGGTGGTTGTGTACCGGCAGGATCAGGAGCACCGTCAGCGCTTTGAGAAGGGGGTGGCGCAAGGGCTGCTGCAGAGCCGCGCCCTTGGCAAGGATGATCCCGACTGGGGGCGACGAGGGACCACGGTGCGGTTTTGTCCGGACAGGGACGTCTTTACCGGAGGCATTGACTTTGATTTCCCCACGTTGGCGGTACGCCTGCGGGAGTTGGCCTACCTCAACGGCGGTGTCAATATCGTGTTTTCCGATGATCGCCCGGATGCCCTGGATGAAGTGGGCAATCCCCGCCAGGAAACCTATTTTTACGAGGGGGGTATCAAGGAATATGTGGCCTACATGACTCAGGAAAAGGATCCTCTCCACAAAGACATTATCTTTGTGCAAGGGGAAAAGGACGGTGTTCAGGTGGAAGCAGCCTTACAGTGGTGCTCCGATGCCTATTCGGATCATGTTCTAGGATTTGCCAATAATATCCGCACCGTGGATGGCGGCACCCATCTGGAAGGCTTCAAGGCAGTGCTCACCCGCACGCTGAACACCTTGGCGAGGAAGCGCAACAAGCGCAAAGAGGCGGATTCCAACCTGTCCGGTGAGAACATTCGTGAGGGATTGACGGCTGTGCTCTCCGTCAAGGTTCCAGAGCCTGAATTTGAAGGGCAGACAAAAACCAAGCTGGGCAACATGGAAGTGCGCGGTGTGGTGGACTCCATCGTGGGGGAGTGTCTGACGGAATTTCTGGAATTCAACGTTCAAGTTGCGGATCTCATCCTGGAGAAAGCCATTCAGGCATTTAATGCAGCGGAAGCGGCACGGCGCGCCCGTGAACTGGTGCGTCGCAAATCCGTGCTTGAGAGTTCCACCCTGCCAGGCAAGTTGGCGGATTGCAGCTCTCGGGATCCCGCCGAGTCTGAAATTTACCTTGTGGAGGGAGACTCGGCTGGCGGGTCTGCCAAGCAGGGTCGGGATCGTCGCTTTCAGGCGATTCTGCCCCTGCGGGGGAAAATTCTTAATATCGAGAGGACGGATGATGCAAAAATCTACAAGAACACAGAGATTCAATCTTTAATCACTGCTCTGGGGTTGGGCATCAAGGGGGAGGAGTTTGATCCATCCGGTTTGCGCTATCATCGTGTTGTAATCATGACGGATGCAGATGTGGATGGCGCCCATATTCGTACCCTAATTTTGACGTTCTTCTATCGCTACCAGCGGCAGATTGTAGAAGATGGCTATATTTACATTGCTTGCCCACCCCTCTATAAAGTTGAGAGGGGAAAACAACATTACTACTGCTTTGACGAAACGGAAAAGGATAAGCGTATTGCCGGGTTTCCACAGAATTCCAACTACACTATCCAACGGTTCAAAGGGCTGGGGGAGATGATGCCTCAGCAGCTTTGGGAAACCACCATGGACCCTTCCACACGCCTGATGAAAAGGGTACAGATTGATGATGCTGCGGAAGCTGACCGTATCTTCACCATTCTCATGGGAGACAAGGTGGCCCCCCGGCGTGAATTCATTGAAACCCACAGCGCCGAGCTTCACTTCACGGAACTGGACATTTGATGACGCCATACTCTCTGCCCATGGCCGCGGGCCGCTCCGCCTTCCGTGCCCGGCAGACCAGGGCGGGCCGCTGGGCCTGGATGCTGAGCATGGCGCTGTTGCTCCCCATTGGCTTGCCCGCCGGTGGCGCACGCCTTGAGTCCGGTAAGTCCCGTCAGCGACAACCTGGCGATCCCCTGTTGGCCGCCCAGGCCACCGGTTTGCGCCGTGAACCCCTGGTCAGCGCCCCACAGGTGTTGCCGTTGCCCGTCGGACAACCCTTGCAGGGCCTGGTGCGCTGGCACGATGGCCAGAACCTGTGGCTGCGGGTCACCAGCCGCCAGGGCCGGGGCTGGGTTCGTATCGGCTAATACAGCCCAAGGGGCTGGTCTTCACGCCGCAATGGGTCCTACGCTGCGGGTTTCGATGGTCTCCGAATCGTGCTGTGGCTCCTGGCGCTGGGCAAGTTGGCGGCTGGCTGGTTGACTGCATGGCTCCTGTATCAAGCCAGCGTGCGCCTGATCCTGCCCCTGGTGGGCAACGGCAAGGATCGGCATCAGGTGTTACGGACCGCTGTTCAAGCGCTCATGCTGTTCGGCTGGACGGCGGTGGCGGTTTGGGCCTGGGACACTGTCCCCTATGAAGGCATTGGCGACCAGATCGTTTATGGTCTGGCCAGGCTGGCGGCTGTCATCATCGCTATCCATGGCGTCAACCATATCTTCATCCGCCTGCTGGCCAACTTCCTGTTGCGCATCAGTGGAAGCAGTCATGCCGGGCACGATATCATCAGGGCCTTCAAACCCATGCTTCGGGCCCTCCTCTGGGTCGTCGGCTCTGTCTATTACCTACAAAGCATTGGTGTTGAGCTGGAAGCCATCTGGGCCGTGCTGGCCGCCGGTGGCATTGGCGTTGGCCTTGCGTTGCAAAAACCCGCCGCAGAGTTTTTTGAATACATCTATATTTTACTCGACAAGCCTTTCCAGGGAGAGGACCTGTTGGATGTGGGAGGCATCCTGGCCTGGGTGGAACACGTGGGGATCCGCTCCACCCGGCTGCGCAGCCTCAAGGGTGAACTGGTAATCATGACCAATTCCTCCCTCATGAGTCAGCCTGTACACAACCACGGCAACTCCCATAAAATGCCGCCACCCACAGAGCACGGAGCCATGGAGCATCGTCGCTTGATCTATCGTTTTGGTGTTGTGTATAGCACACCCTTGCAAAGCATGGAAATCATCCCCAAGCTGGTATGTAATGTTATTGAAAACATAGAGAATGCAACATTTAGTCGTTGTCATTTTGTGCAATTTGGTGCCAGTAGTCTTGATTTTGAGCTTTGCTATGTTATTCCCACAAATAACTACATTCAGGCCCTGGATGTGCAGCAAGCGGTGAATCTGGGCATTATGCGGGCCTTTGCCCAGCAGGGTATCAGCTTTGCCTTCCCCACCCAAACGCTTTACGTCAACCAGGTGGAGCGGTCAGGCCAGTAGCCTGCTCCAACCGCTGATATGGTGCGCCACCGATGCCCGGCAAGCTCACTGCCAAGGGATGTGTCTCGAAGGTGGTAGAAATCAGGAGAGGGTGATTCTCCGAGTAACG
>VXWH01000043.1 GCA_009836025.1 Synechococcus sp. SB0668_bin_13
GAGGCAAGTGGAACATGATGCTTGAGAAACGGCCTTGAAAGCGTACCACCACCGGAAGCAGACCGCACTGCACCCAATGGCAATCCCCCTCCCCCACCCCTACTTGCGGACTGGACCCAGCCCAGCGCCCTGTTGACGGCTGATTGAACCCGAGATCTGGAGATCAGGAGAGGTCTGGAGTGCTCCCAATGGGCTGAAGGCTCGGCTGGTCCGGCTGTGGGGAGAGTTGCAAGCGGCGGGCCAGGCAGGGGCGCACCATGAGGGGATCCAGTGTTTCCCCTTCAATGGCAGCGGTGTTCAGACCCTCGCGGTTCAGCAGGGCGGTGGCGGCCTCTTCAGGTGGGCTCCTGCTTCATTGCCCAGTGCGGGCGAACCCGTCTTGCCTGCGGCTCCACAGGCGTTTAGCGACTCAGCGAGCCCCGCCGCGTCGGTTGTTGGCGGCTGGCGCTTGGTTTTCGCGCCAGCACTCTGAGCGGGGCACCTTTTCAAGGGACGGACACCGCCCTGCAGGGCGTGGCTTGTGGCCCTGGGCAGCCTGGGGCAGCGTGAAAGGGTGGGGCAGGTCTCGTAACCAAGGATGCTGACTGTCGAAGATATTCAATTTCGCTACAGAAACCAGGCCAGTCGTCAGCCCGCTGCGCTCCGGGAGGTGAGCTTCGTGGTGCAGGAGCCCCAGATTGTCGTGCTGCTGGGCCTGTCCGGGTCCGGGAAGTCCACGTTGATTCGCTGTCTCAACGGGGGGTTGATTCCCCAGCGGGGGCGGATCCTGTTTCAAGGGGTGAATCTCCACGGTTCGCCCCGCTGCCGGCGCCGTTGTCAACACCGCATGGGCACCGTCTATCAGAACCACGCCCTGGTGCAGCGGCAGACGGCGCGGCAGAATGTGCTGAAGGCCTTTGTCAGCACCCGGCCATGGCTGGCGTCGTTCCTGCCGCCGGGGCCGGGGTTGCAGGAGCAGGCCTTGGCCATGCTGGATCTGGTGGGGTTGCAGGAGCAGGCCGATCAACGGGTGGACCTGCTCAGTGGCGGCCAGCAGCAGCGGGTGGGCATTGCCCGCGCCCTGGCCAATCACCCCACCCTGGTGCTGGCCGACGAGCCGGTGGCGTCCCTGGATCCGCAAACGGGGCAGGCGGTGCTGGACCTGCTGCGTCGTTTGCAGCGGCGCCTGGGGCTGATGGCCATCGTCAGCCTGCATCAGCCGGACCAGGCCAGAGCCATGGCGGATCGCATCATCGGCATCCGCGCCGGCAACCTGGTGTTTGACGCCCCCAGCCAGGCTGTGGACCAGCGCCTGCTCAAGGAACTCTACGCTTGACCGGCATCAATTCGATCACCAGCAAAGACAACAGATGAAGCGGATTGCCAGGGTGGTTTGCTGTTGTGTACTTGTGCTGGCCACGGCCTGCAGCAGAGGCGGATCCCGGGATCCCACCGCCGTCACCACCTTGGTGGTGGCCCTCCTGCCCGACGAAAACGCCGCCACCGTCATTCAAGACAACCAGGGGCTCAAGGCCCACTTGCAAGAGACCCTGGACCTGCCGGTGGACCTGGTGGTCAGCACGGATTATTCCACCATGGTGGAAGCCGCCAGGCGCAACAAGACACACCTCAACTATTTCGGTCCCCTCTCCTACGTGATTGCCCGCAGCAGGACCCCCCTGGAGCCCTTCGCGGTCCGCAGCAGGAACGGCTCCACCACCTACCAGGCCGTGCTGATTGGCAACCGGGAGCAGGGAATTGACAGCTTTGCCGCCGTTGAAGGGCAGACCGTGGCCCTGGGTGACCCGGCCTCCACCTCGTCCCGCCTGTTCCCGCAACTGCGCCTGGCGGAGGCCGGCCTCCATCCGGACGTGCATTACCGGACCGTATTTCTAGGGGGCCATGACGCGGTGGCCAAGGCCGTGGAGCAGGGCTTCGCCGCTGCGGGCGGGTTAAGCCAGCCCATCTACGACAAGCTGGTGGCGCAGGGCGCCATCAACCCGGACAAGCTGGTGGTGCTGGGCACCTCCAGGCCCATTCCCCAATATCCCTGGACCATGAGCAGTGGGCTGCCCGAGGAACTGCGCCATGCCGTTCGACAGAGCTTCTACATGCTGAAGGATCCTGCTGTGCTCCAGCCCTTCCAGGCCGATGGTTTTGCTCCCGTCCAGGACAGCGACTACGACGGCATTCGCCAGGCGGCTCGGGTTCTGGGGCTGTCCCTGGAGGCGCTGGTGACGGATTCCTAGGGCTGGCCGCGCCATTGACACCCCCTGTCCTGCGGGTCCGGCTGCTTCTGCTGTCCATGGGGGCGGTGGTGGCCCTGTCCTGCTGGCAGGTGGGGTTGTTTGACCTGCAACGCCTCTGGCAGGGGGGCCAGGGGCTGGGAGAACTGCTGGAGGAGTTGTTTCCTCTGCGTGTGCAACGCTGGCCCCATTGGCTGTTGCCCCTCTGGGAGACCCTCTGCATGAGCATCGCCAGCACAGCGCTGGCGGTCGCTCTTGCACTGCCCATGGCGTTTCTGGCCAACCGGCGCACGGCACCCCATGTCTTGATTCGGCACCTGGCCCGCGGTGGCCTGAATCTCCTGCGGGCGTTGCCGGACTTGCTGCTGGCCCTGTTGCTGGTGGCTGCCGTGGGTTTTGGCCAACTGCCCGGCACCCTGGCCCTGGCCATTCACTCCGTGGGCATGGTGGGCAAGTTCATGGCGGAAACCATGGAACAGGCGGATCCGGATCCGGCGGAGGCGCTGTTCAGCACCGGAGCCGATCAGCTCCAGGTATTTGTCCATGTGCTGCTGCCCCAGTGTTTGCCCAGCCTGCTGGATCTGGTGTTCTACCGCTGGGAGTTCAACATGCGCTCGGCCATTGTGCTGGGGGCCGTGGGCGCCGGAGGCATTGGCACAGAGTTGATCAGCGCCCTGCGGCTCCTGGACTATGGGCAGGTGACGGCCCTGCTGCTGGTCATTTTTCTGGCCGTTGCCCTGGTGGACCAACTCTCAAGCCGATGTCGGCAGAGTCTCGGCAGATAAGTTGCGGACATCCCCAAGGACGCCGCGAACGGTATGGATCGTCAGGGGACTTACGTACTTAAGTCGACTAGTCTTTTGGTTTTCCTGGCCGGATCAGCCC
>VXWH01000188.1 GCA_009836025.1 Synechococcus sp. SB0668_bin_13
TTACCCGGAGATTACGCCCCCTTCAATTTCCACCACCTTCGAGACACATCCGGCAAGGCAGCCAGACAGCAGAGCAGGGCAAGGGTAGATCAGACATGAGGGGGTCTTCCCCTTGCCGAATGGATACCCAATCAGGCTATGGCCGCTTGGGGACCAGCCCCTCCCCACGGCACAGTCCGGGAAGAGGCAACAACAGGCGCCAACAGCCCTCCCAACACACCAACAGCCCAGGAGACACTTCTCTTCTCCACTGATCCACAACTCGGGTTGACAAGCCTGACGAGTCAGACTTGGCCCTAACCGCTAGGGTTTGGCCATCATGGCCATTGTTCCCAGCAACTCCTCCGGAAGGACATCACCGGCCTCACCCCGCAACCATGGCGCTGCGCCCCGTCCTGCAAAGTCTCCCCATGGTCCGCAACGGCGCGCAGAGGCCACGGCGGAGGAGCAAGGCCATGCGGACGAAGCCCTGCGCCCGCAGCGCCTGGGGGACTACATTGGTCAGAGCGCCCTCAAGCAGGTGTTGCACATCGCCCTGGAGGCGGCGCGGCATCGTCAGGAACCCCTGGACCATCTCCTGCTCTACGGGCCGCCCGGCCTGGGCAAAACCACCATGGCCATGGTGTTGGCGGCAGAGTTGACGGCCCGTTGCCGGATCACCAGCGCCCCGGCGCTGGAGCGCCCTCGCGACATTATCGGCCTGCTCATGACCCTGGAGCAGGGGGATGTGCTCTTCATCGACGAGATCCACCGTCTGCCTCGCATGGCGGAGGAAATTCTCTATCCCGCCATGGAAGATTTCCGCCTGGATCTCTCTGTGGGCAAGGGAACCACAGCCCGCTCCCGCAGCATTGGCCTGCCGCGGTTCACCCTGGTGGGCGCCACCACGAAGGCGGGCTCCATCAGCTCACCGCTGCGGGATCGCTTTGGCATGGTCCATCGCCTGGAATTTTACGCCGCGGCAGAATTACAGCAGATTGTGGAGCGCTCCGCCCAACTCCTGCAGATGGGTGTGGAGCGTTCCGGCGCTCGGGCCATTGCCAGCCGTTGTCGCGGCACACCCCGCATTGCCAACCGTCTGCTGCGCCGTGTACGGGACTATGCCTTGGTGAAAACCTGTCCCGCCATTGACGACCAGGTGGTGGCGGATGCCCTGACCCTGCACCGCATTGACCCCCTGGGTCTTGATCCCAGCGACCATCGCCTGCTCCTGGCCATCGCACAGCAGTTTGAAGGGGGCCCCGTGGGCCTCGCCACCCTGGCAGCGGTGCTGGGTGAGGATGCCGACACCATTGAAACCGTGCTTGAGCCCTACCTGCTCCAGATCGGGTTTCTGCAGCGCACACCCCGTGGCCGCCGCTTGGCGCCCCCGGCCTACAGGCACCTTGGCCTACCCTCGACACCCACAACATCCGATCCGGTCTTCCCTGGCCAGCTACCATTGCTCCAGTCGCAAGACCCATAACCGGAGGATGTTGGTCTGGAAGATGGCGGGCCGTCGTCAGGGAGGCGTGGGCCACGCCACCAGGAATCCATGCCTTCCGCTATCAATCCTGCCAATCTCTCCCTATTGGGTCTGGGTAGCCCGTGGCGGCAACGCCACCCCCGTTTAGCCGGGGGGACGTTCATTGGCGTCCACGGGCCGCCATCGGGGGCAATTTCTCGGCCATGCAGCGCCGGGTTGCAAGTGGCAGGTCTTGAAAGTCCATCAGTCACTCAATGAGTCCAGTTCTGCTACGGCCTGCTCCAGGTGCTGGCGCATCTCACCCATCAGGTCCACGTCACCGGCAAACCAGATGCCATAAAACCATCCACCTGCTCAATGATGATCTGAAGCCGATCCCGAAGGACACCGGCGTCGCGTCGGTCCGCAGCGGTAGGTCCGCCGGGCCTGTAGGCCATTGGTATGAGTCCCATGGTGGGTAGTCCTACGGATGCCGTGATGGTACCCCCTTGCGGAGCCGCTACAGCCCCTCCCTTTGGTCGGAGGCTTTTCACTGGACACCATATCCGGCGCGGGGGCGTGGATCAGGAAGCTTTAGCCGTCATCATGCTTTGCAGAAAGCAATCCAGCTTTTCATTGAGGGCTTTGTTGTCTGCCCGCTGCTCAGCCCGCATTTCCCGCATCTCTTCCCGCTGCCGCGCCTCACTGGCCTTCAGGTCGTCTCTGAGTGCGTCCAACTGCTTGCCGGTCCTGGCTTCGCTGGATTTGATCTTTGCCTAGATGACCGACCGCCAGGGCACCGGTAAGGAGGGAAAGCCCACCGGTGAGCACTGCGGGGAACACCCATGAAGGCATGAGGGGGAAGACAGGCAGGCTGCTGCTCATGGTAACCGCCCTGAACGGCCCCCAGGAAGCCCGTCACGGGCTGTTGTCCATATGCTACAGGGCAAGATTGAAACCCATCCTTTAGCGTGTTTTCATTCGCCAGCCAGCCCGATACCTGCTATTGCCCAAACGCTGTTGATGATCGTGACGGCGCTGGGCGTCTGGGCCAGTGTGGGCGTCACCATCCTGACTTCCTGTGGAACAAGCTGGACAAGCGCTTTGACGAACTGAAAGACGACCTGGCCAAGCTGGATGACCGGCAGCGGGAAGACAACAAGGCCCTGAATGAGAAGCTGTACCGCCTGCTTGAAAGCCGCTCGCCTGCCACCCGCTAACCACCCGCCACAGGAAGCCATGACCCACAACAGCAACGCCCGTCACCAAGCGGGCGGCATCCTGATGCTACTGGCTACTGGCTCCCTGCTGCTGGCATCGTGCGCCGCTGTTGCCCGCCTGGATTGTGGGGACTGGAATACCAGGGAGTTTTTCAGGCAAGCAACGGCGGCGGATGTCGGCCGCTGCCTCTCCCAAGGCGCTGATCCCGATGCAAAGAACAAGTCTGGCAGGCTCCCGGTGGATTTCATACCCAGCGACTCCCCCTACGCGGCACTGAATGTTTATGGGCAACTGCATGAGGCTCGCTTCTGAGGTGATGCCCTCTCCAGAGGGCAGCATAACCAGCCAGTTCCTTCGTGGGGGGGTGGCAATATAAACTGAAGAGAGTCCCCCTTGGGCGAGGGGAATCCCCAAGAGACCTGCAGCAGGGAGGA
>VXWH01000186.1 GCA_009836025.1 Synechococcus sp. SB0668_bin_13
CACCGTGGCACCTCTCCCTGGAGGGGGAGCGGCAGGAACATGCCGCCGCTTCCCCCACCCAGCACTCCCTCGGCCTCCGCTTCTCCCTCCTCTTCTGAGGCAAGCGTGATCACAAAATCTCTGCAACCTCATCCATGCTCCCAGCCCCACGCGCCCGCTTTTGGTCATTTACGTAGCCGCCACACTTCTAGCCTGGTGCAGGGATCGATTGGCGGAAGGCGGCGCCGCTGCCAGCCTGGTCTGGCTGCTGGACGTGGGCGCCGGCCTGGAGCGCAAGCGTTATTACAGCCTGGCTCTCCATCCTCAAGCCACCATTGAACTGAGTCGTGATCTGGATGAGCTGACCCGCCTTTGGCATCGCCACCTGAATCACGCTCCTTTGCAATACCTCCTGGGGCGCTGCCCATGGCGAGACTTTATGCTGACCGTGGCGCCAGGGGTGTTGATCCCCCGTCCGGAAACAGAGTTGTTGGCGGACGTGGCCATCTCCCTCACGGACGACGCACCGGCAGGCACTGGTCTGTGGGCTGATCTGGGCACCGGCAGCGGCTGCCTGGCCCTGGCCCTGGCCACTGCCTTCCCCGATTGTCATGGCGTGGCGGTGGACCAGGATCCAACAGCCTTGGCGGTGGCGGCCCGGAATCTGGAATCCGTAGCCGGGCGGGTGCGCCTGCTGGCCGGGAACTGGTGGCAGCCCCTGCAGCCCTGGTGGGGACGCCTCACCATGGTGGTCAGCAATCCGCCTTACATTCCCACGTCAACCCTTGCCCGGCTTGAGCCTGTGGTGCGTTGCCATGAGCCTCATCCGGCGCTGGACGGCGGCCCCGACGGGCTTGCGTGCTTCCGTACTCTGCTGGCGGGTGTTTCCGCCCTGGCGCCGGGAGGTTGGCTGGTGGTGGAACACGGCCAGGGCCAGGCGCCAGACCTGGAGCCACTCTTTGCCACGGCAGGCCTGACCGCCGTCAGGCGCCATCAGGATTTGGAGGGCAACGACCGCTTCCTGGCGGCTTGCGCCCCGCACCATTGGCCATGACCCCAGAACCCTCGTCCCCGGACCACCTGCTGCATCACCTTGGCGCCGACGGCGTGATTGCCATGCCGACGGACACTCTGCCGGCCTTGGCGACGCGACCGGAAGCGGCTGGTCAACTCTGGCAACTCAAGGGTCGCATGTTGGATAAACCGCTCATTCTCATGGGCGCGGAAGCAGACCAACTCTGGCAGGCCCTGGACATCAAGCCGCAAGCGGCCTGGCAAAAGGCCGTTGACCACTGGCCGGGAGCCCTCACCCTGGTGGTGCCCCACAGCGGCCCACTGGCCCGGTGGCTGAATCCAGCGCAACCCACTTCCCTGGGCCTGAGGGTCCCGGACCACGGGGCCACCCGGGCCTTGCTGCGCCGCAGCGGACCCCTGGCCACCACCAGCGCCAACCGCTCTGCTCAACCCGCTCTGCTGGATCCGGACGCCATTGCCCTGGCCTTCCCCCAGGTGCTGCTGGCGGGGCCGTTCCCCTGGAGCGCCCCATCGGGCCGGGCCAGCACGGTGGTGGCTTGGCGGTCCGGCCAGTGGGTCACCATCCGTGCAGGAGCCGTTCAAGCCGCAGACTGGCCAAGCTGAAGCAGCAACCGCTCTCCCGCCATGAACGAGGCCAACATTCCTGGTGACTCCCGTTGGCGGACCTGGCCCTGGGGACGATCCCGGCCGCCACGGCCCAAGGCGGCCTGGCAGCGGGCACTCGGTCAGGACTGGCAGAAACCCTTTACCGCCCGCAGCGCCTGCAACCTGGATGATGGGCCGTGGCACGGGGCCCCTTTGGGGGGGTTCGGAGCCGGTTGTTTCGGGCGCAGTTCCCGTGGAGACATCACCCTGTGGCACCTGGACGGTGGCGAGCACTGGTTTGGCGCCATCCCGGATTGCCAGTTCGCCATCCATGAGCGGCAGGGCGACGACGCCCGCACCTACGCCCTGTCCACCGCGGCGCCCACGGACGGCAGCCTGGGAAGCTGGGCCTGGTATCCCGCCAGCCAACCCTCTCGCGTCACCGGCCGTTACGCGGCCCGCTATCCCCTGAGCTGGTTCCAGTACAGCAACGTGTTCCGGGCACAGATCAGTTGCGAGCAGTTCAGTCCCATCATCCCTGGCGATTACCAGCGCACCTCCTACCCGGTGGCCGTGTTCCGGTGGTTGTTCCGTAATCCCGGCCTGCGACCGCTCCAGCTTTCTCTGCTGCTGAGCTGGCGCAACCTTTGCGGCTGGTTCACCAACACCCGCACCAGCCCGGAGGTGGTCTATCGGGAAGACGGCAGCCCGGTGTATGCCTACGTTCCCGCCATTGGCCGCACCGAAGGGCAGTACTGCTCCTTTGTGGATGAGGGCCGGCTACAGGGACTCCTGCTCAACGGTCCCCGCAGCAAGCCCGTGGCGGAGGGGGAGGGCCAGTGGTGTCTGGCGGTGGGCCAGTTGCCGCCAGGGGTGGAGTTGCAGCGCTGTGGCCGTTGGAATCCCGGCGGTGACGGTGCGGAGATCTGGACGCCGTTTTCCCGGGACGGGTCCATCCCCCCAAAGACGGACACCCGCCGCAGCGCCGTGGACGATCCATCATCGGTGGCCATGGCGGTGCGCTTTCAATTGCAGCCGGGGGAGACGCTGGCGTTGCCACTGGTGATCAGTTGGGATCTGCCGGTGACGGAGTTTGCCAAGGGCATCATGAGCCACCGGCGCTATACAGACTTTTTTGGGCGTTCCGGCGGCCATGCCGCGGCCGTTGCCGCTGAGGCGCTACGGGATTGGCCCCGGTGGCGCCAGGCCATCGACCGCTGGCAACAACCCGTCCTGGAACAGGATGATTTGTCCGAGGCGGTCCGCATGGCCCTGTTCAACGAACTGGGTGATCTGGCCAGCGGCGGCAGCCTCTGGACCGCCGCCACCGCTGATCGACCGGTGGGCCACTTCGGTGTCCTGGAATGTCTGGATTATTCCTGGTATGAAAGTCTGGATGTGCGGCTCTATGGCTCCCTTGCCCTGGCGCAACTGTGGCCGGAGCTGGATAAGGCTGTGCTCCGTGACTTCGCCCGGGCCATCCCCAGTGAGGACCTGCGGCGGCGGCTCATCGGCTGGTACATCACCAAGGGGCAAGAGCCTGTGCAGGCGCCCCGTAAACGGGCCCAGGCCACGCCCCACGACCTGGGCGCCCCCAATGAACATCCCTTCACGGCCACCAATTACACCGCCTACCAGGATTGCAATCTCTGGAAGGACCTGCCCAGTGACTTTGTGCTCCAGGTGTGGCGCACCTTCCGCTGGGGGGGACAGGATCTTC
Organism: Synechococcus sp. SB0668_bin_13; assembly: GCA_009836025.1. Lineage (GTDB taxonomy): Bacteria > Cyanobacteriota > Cyanobacteriia > PCC-6307 > Cyanobiaceae > Synechococcus_B. The sequence goes on from VXWH01000186.1 coordinate 3,320, forward strand.
GCTTCCTGGCGGACTGCTGGCCGGCGGTGGATGGCTGCCTCCGCTACCTGAAGACATTCGACCAGGACGGGGACGGTCTTCCCGACCACGGGGGCGCCCCTGATCAAACCTTCGACGACTGGCCCATGCAAGGCGCCAGCGCCTATTGCGGTGGGCTGTGGATTGCGGCCCTGGAGGCGGCCCTGGCCAGCGCCCAGCAGTTGTCCCTTCACCTGGGCCTGGACACCACCGCCAGTCAACGGGATTTTGGCGCCTGGTTACAGCAAGCCCGCAGCGCCTATGACCGCCTGCTGTGGAGAGGGCAGTACTACGCCTTTGATACCCATACGGAAGGAGACGTGGTGATGGCGGACCAACTCTGTGGCGACTTCTATGCCCGCCTGCTGGGCCTCCCCTCCGTGGTGAGCGAGGAGCGGGCTCGCGCCACGGTGGCCACCATCTGCAGGGTGTGTTTTAGCGGGTTTCACCGGGGCTGCCATGGGGTGGCCAATGGCCTCAGGGAAGACGGCAGCCCCGTGGATCCCCAGGGAACTCATCCCCTGGAGATCTGGACCGGCATCAATTTTGGTCTGGCGGCGTACTGTTGCCTTCTGGGGGACCGGAAGACCGCCATGGCCATCAGCGGCAGGGTGATTGCACAGATCTATGACCACGGCCTGCAATTCCGCACACCGGAAGCGATCACGGCGGACGGCCATTTTCGGGCTTGTCACTACCTGCGCCCCATGGCTGTCTGGGCCATCTGGGCGGCCCACACCCGGTGGCAACCCCTCCCCATGCCGAAGGACTGATGGACCCCATGGATGAAGTCTGGATGGAGCGGGCGCTGGATCTGGCCGCATTGGGACGGTTCACCACCAGCCCCAATCCCATGGTGGGCGCCGTGGTGCTGGACGCCAACGGACAGTTGGCGGGGGAAGGGTTTCATGCGGCGGCGGGGCAACCCCATGGGGAGGTGCTGGCCCTGCAACAAGCGGGAGTACGGGCCCGGGGGGGTAGCCTGTACGTCACCCTGGAGCCCTGCTGCCACCACGGCCGCACCCCCCCCTGCACGGATGCCGTTCTTGCCGCCGGCATCCGGCGGGTGGTGGTGGCCATGGCGGATCCCGATCCCCGGGTTGCCGGCGGCGGTCTTGAGCGCCTGCGGCAAGCGGGGCTGACGGTGGTGCAGGGGGTGGGAGAAACCCGGGCCCGCGCCCTCAACCAGGCCTTCCTGCACCGGGTGCGCCATGGGCGTCCCTGGGGTGTGCTCAAGTGGGCCGCCAGCGTGGACGGGCGCATTGCCACCCAGGCAGGGGCCAGTCAGTGGATCAGTGGCGCGCCGGCGCGCCGGTGGGTCCACCGGTTGCGGTCCCAGTGTGATGCGGTGCTGGTGGGGGCTGGCACGGTGCGCTCAGACAATCCCCTGCTTACGAGCCGTGGTCAGCGGCAACCCGAGCCCCGTCGCGTGGTGCTGAGCCGTCGTCTGCACCTGCCCCGCCAGGCCCGGTTGTGGGATCAAACAGCGGCCGGCACCATGGTCTTCCACAGCCCTGGCGCCGACCCCGTTGCAGCGGCCCAACTGGAACAATACGGTGTGGAGTGTGTTGCCCTGGAGCCCTGCTCCCCAAGGGGCGTGCTGGAGTCTTTGGCTCAGCGGGGGTGCAACAAGGTGTTGTGGGAGTGTGGTCCCGCCCTGGCCGCCGCTGCCGTGCAGGAGGGCTGTGTTCAGGAGATCGCCGCTGTCCAGGCGCCCAAGCTGCTGGGGGGGCTGGAGGCCTTCACGCCGCTGGGGGATCTTCAGATCACCACCATGGCCCAGAGCCTGCCCCTGCGCCAACCCCGTCTGGAACGTTGTGGCGACGACCTGATCTGGCGCTTCCATCTGGGATGCCCACCGTGATCGCCTGACGGCTTCATCGCTCCGGGTCATTCGGGAAACCGGCCCCCTGGAGCCGATTCTTCGGCTTAGCGTCGAAACAGCCGCTTCGCTCTCTTGTCTCTTCAGCGCCAAGACAACAACGAACCCCGACGACGTTTCAGGTTGGTCAACCTTATTCTGGTTGGGGTTGGTGTGTTGTTATTACTCAGCAGTTTCCTGCCGCGTCCTACCGGCCAGGTGCCCCGGGTTCCCTATTCCCTTTTTATCGACCAGGTGAGTGACGAGCGCGTGGCCAGGGCCTACATCACTCAGGACCAGATCCGCTATGAACTCAAGCAGCCGATGGATGGAGAGCCTTCCCTGTTGGCCACCACGCCCATCTTCGACATGGACCTCCCCCAGCGGTTGGAGCGGCACGGTGTGGAGTTTGCCGCCGCGCCTCCCAAGCGGCCCAGTGTGTTCACCACCATTCTGAGTTGGGTGGTGCCGCCGCTGATCTTCATTCTGGTGCTCCAGTTCTTCGCACGACGCCAAATGGGCGGGGGTCAGGGGGCCCTTAGTTTTACCCGCTCCAAGGCCAAGGTCTATGTTCCCGATGAGCAATCACGGGTCACCTTCGCTGACGTGGCCGGTGTGGACGAGGCCAAGCAGGAATTGACGGAAATTGTTGACTTCTTGAAAAAACCGCAACGCTATGCTGTTCTGGGGGCAAAAATCCCCCGCGGCGTGTTGCTGGTCGGCCCTCCCGGAACCGGGAAAACCCTTCTGTCCAAGGCGGTCGCTGGAGAAGCCAACGTTCCGTTCTTCATTATTTCCGGTTCGGAATTTGTTGAGCTGTTTGTGGGGGCTGGCGCAGCACGGGTGCGTGACTTATTCGAGCAAGCCAAGAAGAAAGCCCCTTGCATCATCTTTATCGACGAGCTGGATGCCATTGGCAAAAGTCGCTCCGGGTCCATGGGTGTGGTGGGCGGCAACGACGAGCGGGAACAGACCCTCAACCAGTTGCTCACGGAGATGGATGGCTTTAACGTCTCCGACAAGCCCGTGATTGTTCTGGCCGCCACCAACCAGCCGGAAACCCTTGATGCGGCCCTGCTGAGACCTGGTCGCTTTGACCGGCAAGTGTTGGTGGATCGCCCTGACCTGAGCGGCCGCCGCACCATTCTGGAAATCTACGGGAACAAGGTGAAGCTGGATCCCAGTGTGGACATGGAGAGCATTGCTGCCGCCACCAGCGGGTTTGCGGGTGCGGATCTGGCCAATCTCGTCAATGAAGCCGCCCTGCTGGCAGCCCGTGCTGATCGCAAAACGGTGATCCAGGCGGATCTGCAGGAGGCCATCGAGAGGGTTGTGGCTGGCCTGGAGAAGCGCAGCCGCGTCCTCGCCGAGGATGAAAAGCGCATCGTTGCCTACCATGAGGTGGGCCATGCCATTGTGGGCCACATGGTTCCCGGCGGCAGCAAGGTGGCCAAAATTTCCATTGTGCCCCGGGGCATGTCTGCCCTGGGCTACACCTTGCAGTTGCCCACGGAGGATCGCTTCCTCAATTCCAAGGAAGACTTGCAGGGTCAGATCACCACGCTGCTGGGGGGACGCTCTGCCGAGGAAATTGTCTTTGGCAAAATCACCACGGGTGCGGCCAATGATCTGCAACGGGCCACGGACATCGCCGAGCAGATGGTGAGCACCTACGGCATGAGCAGCGTGCTGGGTCCACTGGCCTATGACCGTCAGACCGGCAACCGCTTCCTTGGCCAGACCAACAACCCGCGCCGCGCCGTCAGTGATGCCACAGCCCAATCCATTGACCGGGAGGTGCGCCAGTTGGTGGACAATGCCCACAATCACGCCCTGTCCATTCTGGAATCCAACCGGGAGTCGCTGGAACTGATCTCCCAGAAGATCCTGGAAAAGGAAGTGATTGAGGGAGAGGAGTTACAAACTCTGCTGAACCAGTGCAAGGCGCCTGAACCTGTTCAAGTATAAAGGCTCTTTGGGGCAGCCTCTACCATGACCTTCCCTGGTGGCCACTTCCTTGGGGTTGAGGATTGCAGTCGTCAGGAGTGGCGCCACCTGCTTCAGTTGGCAGGAGCCTTGAAACGGGGAGAGACCCGGTTGTCCGCCCCCGGCGCCCCCAGGGTGCTGGGGCTTTTGTTTTCCAAACCTTCCACCCGCACCCGCGTCAGTTTTGCGGTGGCCATGGCCCGGCTGGGGGGGCAAACCCTGGATCTGCCCCCCAGCAGCACCCAGGTGGGTCGCGGCGAGCCCATTGCCGACACGGCCCGGGTCCTCAGTTGCTACGTGGACGCCCTGGCTGTCCGCACCTTTGCCCAGGACGATCTTGAGGCCTATGCCCAGGCCAGCACCGTTCCCGTGATCAATGCCCTCAGCGACATGGAGCACCCTTGTCAGGTGATTGCGGACTTCCTCACCCTGCAGGAGTGCTTCTCTGATCTGGATGGTCTGACCATGGCCTATATCGGGGATGGCAACAACGTGGCCCACTCCCTCCTCCTGGCCGCTGCCCTGCTGGGTGTTCACCTGCGGGTCGCAACCCCCAGGCGGTATGGGCCGGATCCTGCCGTGGTGCAGCGGGCGCAGCGGCTGAGCCAGGGGCGATGCACCGTGGCCGTGCTCCATGATCCCGTGGAAGCCTGCCGTGGCGCCCAGGCTGTCTATACCGACGTGTGGTCGTCCATGGGGCAGGAAGCAGCAGCACAGCAGCGCCGCCATGATTTTGCCGGATATTGCTTGAATGCGAACCTGCTGGCCCAGGCAGCGCGGGATGCCGTTGTGCTCCATTGCCTGCCAGCCCACCGGGGCGAGGAAATCAGCAGCGAGGTGCTGGAAGGGTCGGCAAGTCGGGTGTTTCTGCAGGCCGAGAATCGCCTCTATGGCCAGCAAGCCTTGCTGGCCCTGTTGTTGGGTCTGGTGTGAAATGGTAGTGGGCCATGGTGTGGATCATGAACCGTTGCCAAAAGAATCCGGGCCATGGGCTGGACAAATGTCTGAAAGTCTCGTACGTTTGTATTGACTGTCCGGATGGCCGATGGAGCCCGCACCCCTCACCGTTGCCCAGCAGGAACTCTACGATTGGATCGTTGAGTTCCTCGCCCACCATGGCCATGCTCCATCCATTCGCCAGATGATGGACGCCATGGGCCTGCGCTCACCGGCGCCCATTCAAAGTCGCTTGCGCTATCTCCAGAAGAAGGGCTGGATCCGGTGGCAGCCCGGTCGAGCCCGCACCTTGCAGTTGACAATCGCCCCCCCCATGGGAATCCCTGTTCTGGGAACGGTCTCTGCGGGCGGGCTGGTGGAGACCTTCCCCGACGCGGAGGAGCGCCTGGATTTGCAGATGCTCCTCAAGGAGGAAGGGGTGTTCGCCCTCACTGTGTGCGGCGACAGCATGATTGGCGCCCACATCACCAACGGGGACGTGGTGGTGATGACGCCCGTGACAGACATCCGTACCCTACCCAATGGAGCCATTGTTTCCGCCATGGTTCCAGGGGAAGGCGCCACGCTCAAGCTCTTCTACGGGGATGGCCCCACCATCCGTCTGGAGCCGGCAAACCCCGCCTACGAGGCCATTGTTCTGCCGGCGGAGCAGGTGGTGATTCAGGGCAGGTTGGCGGCGGTCTGGCGGCAGGTTCATGGCGGCGCTGGCGGACCATAGGCGTGCTGGGAGCGCCCTTGCCCAGTCCAATCAAGGGTGATCGACGCTTCCGGCGATGCGCTGAAGCAGGGCTTCAATCCGATCAAACCGATCCAGGAGCTCAAAAATCAGGCTATCGGACACTTCAACCATGGCGTCTTCCCCATTCCCATCAAACTGATCTTCAAAGTTTTCCTTGACAGCATCAAGTTCTGCACTGGACAATTCATCATCAGATTCTTCCTGGACAACCTGGTTGGCATCCAGATCTTCAGAATCCCCAGAATAAAACCGGTCTGAATCTGGACCATCCATGAGAGCATTGTCTATGCTGAGATGATCGTGATCTTGCTCTTTCTCCGCATCAGTAGTTTCGGGTTGGTTATTCGATGATTCTGGTGAGGTCATAGGGCCGATGAGGCCAAGTAACTGTTGCTTATTTTTACGTGCAAAACCTTTAATCCCTTGATCTTTGCAGAATTGCTTGAGTTGAGCAATGGTCAGGCTGTCGAGATCCACGTGCTGACCTTTGGCTTGGGAGGTGGTCTTCCTGGCCTTGGACTTTTTTTTCAGTCCTGACTTGCTGCGCCTTGGCTGGTTTGAGGCGTCAGCGGCAGATTCATCAGCAGCGGACTTGGCTGAGGAGGTCCCTGATGCAGCAGCTTCAATCATTTCAAGGAGCCTGGCCTTGGGCTTGTGAGAAAAGCCCTTGATGCCCCGCTCCTGGCACAGATCCTTCAACTCAACAACTGTTAGATCTTTGAGGGGCTTGTCTGACAGCCTGGCTGCAGGCGACTTGCTGGTCATGGTTGCTCTGTACAGAAACCCAGTGTAGGTCCGCCCGCCAACAAGTGGTCTAAAATGAATCAGTGGCTTTTCATCGTCCCTGCTGCAGGCCCTAGCTGTGCATCCGCGGTTGCCGATGCAGTTGACTGAGGATTTGCGCCTCAACCGCCGCCAGGCTCTGGAGGCGGGCGTTGACCGCCATGCGGGAGAAACGGCGCTCCGCCAGAACCCGGTAGACGGCAAAGTGGCGCGCCTCGCTGGCCAGCAGACTGTGGTACAGGCTGGCCAACGCCCCATCGGGACAGTGCTGCGCCAACAGTCCCAGCCGTTCATGGCTTCGCGCCTCGATGAGGCCAGCCACAAGAAACTGATCCAGCATCCGCTCCGGTTCCTGTGGGGCAACACATCGTTTGAGTGATCCCCCATAGGGGGGTGCGGAAAGCTGACGCAGTGGCCAGCCGCGCCGCTTGAGCAGGGTCAAAATTGTTTCGAAGTGTTGGAGTTCTTCCCGTGCAAGCGGGCTCAGCGCCTCCGCCAGCCCGGGCTCCACTGGATAGATGCCCATGAGCCGCAAGGCGGTATGGGCAGCTTTGCGTTCGCAATGGGCATGGTCAACGAGCAGGTCCCGGGGGTGGGCCAGAGCCTGGGCCAGCCAGGCCTCTGAACTGGGGGCGGCCAGCCAGCGGATCGGCGTGGGGCTGCCCAACTGTCTGAACTCAAGTGCATTCATCGGCTTGCCGTTCCAGCGCCGCCACCAGACCCTCCAACCCCAACCGGTAGCTCAGGCCCCCGAAACCGCAAACCACGCCAACGGCCCGGTCAGCCAGCAAGGAACGATGCCGAAAGGACTCACGCCCGTGGGTGTTGCTCAGGTGAACCTCCACAAAGGGAAGTGCCGTGGCCAGCAAGGCATCCCTCAGGGCAATGGAGGTGTGGGTGTAGGCGCCGGCATTGATCAGGATGCCATCGGCCTGTTGAGCGGCCGCCGCCTGAACGGTGTCCACCAGGCTCCCCTCGTGGTTGCTCTGGGTACAACTGAGACTGATGCTCCTCCGCTTGGCCCAGGCCGCCAGTTGAGCATCAATCTCTGCAAGCGAGACGCGCCCGTAGACACTGGGCTCACGGGTGCCCAGCAGATTCAAGTTGGGTCCATGGAGAACCAGGATCTTCACACCCCTGGAGACGCTGCGCCCACTCTAATCGCACCACCCTGACCTGATATGCTCTTGTCAGTGGCACGGGTCGGTGCCCGAGTGGTTAATGGGGGCGGACTGTAAATCCGCTGGCTCTGCCTACGTTGGTTCAAATCCAACCCGGCCCATGCGCCCTTGTAGCTCAGCGGTAGAGCACTCCCTTGGTAAGGGAGAGGTCACGAGTTCAAGTCTCGTCAAGGGCTTTTCTGCTTTCTCCATCCTCCTGTGCTCCTAAGCCGCTGGAGACACACGCCATCCACCAAGCGCTCCCTCCGGAAACGACGTTTGAGGCAGGCTCAGGTCTGGCAGGTCCCTCTCAGCGCCTTGACCATCCTGGTGGTCGCTGGCGCCGCTGCTTACCGACTGGCGGAGCCCAGCTATGGCTGGTCCGATGCCTTCTGGATGACCATCATCACCCTCACCACGGTGGGCTACGGGGAGGTCCACCCCTTGAGCGGTGGGGGGCGCCTGGTCACCGTTCTGCTCCTGCTGGGGGGCGTCTTTACCGTTCAGTTGGTGATCCAGCGCTTTCTCCAACTGAGCAACACCGGCTATTTCCATCGCCTTCGCCTTCGCCGTGAACAAGCCATGCTTGATGCAATCTGTGATCACGTGATCATTTGCGGCTACGGCCGCATGGGCCGGGAAGTGGCGTCTTGCATGGCCAGGGAGGATGTGCCGCTGCTGGTGATTGACCAGCAGCCCCAGCGCACAGCCCTGGCCATAGAGCACGGTTTCTATGGCGTCACCGGTGACGCCAGCCTCGACGAGGTACTCCGCAAGGCTGGGGTGGGGCGGGCCCGCAGTCTTGTGGCCGTGCTGGGCACGGATGCGGACAACGTCTATGTGGTGCTCAGCGCGAAAGCATTAGCGCCTCGGGTGCAGGTGATTGCCCGGGCCGAGAGCCAGGAAGCCGCCAGCAAGCTGCGCCGCGCCGGGGCCAACGACGTGGTGTCCCCATTTGTTGCGGGTGGTCGTGTCCTGGCCTCAAAGGCCCTGTACCCGGAGGCAGTGAGCTTCATGGAGGTGCTTGCGGGCACCAAGTATCAGATTGAGCGCATCCAACTCACCACGAGCCAGGAGGAATTCAGCAGATTGCCTGGGCGTAGCCTGGCCGAGATTCAGTTGGGGGCCCGTAGCGGGGTCCTGGTGCTGGCCATTGGCTCCTCCCGTGGCGTGCAAGTGAATCCAGGCGGCCAGGCTGTTCTCCAGCCAGGTGACCAACTGATCCTGCTGGGTTCGTCCCGGCAGCGGCGTGCCGCCGAAGCGCTGCTGGGGGTGGTGGCGGCCCGTGTGGACGTGTTGGAAGATCCCATGGATCTCCAGGAATAGGGAAAGCCCCTCCTCAGCGTCCCGCGGCCTTGGCCTTGCGGGCCGCTTGACGGGCACTGGCCTTGGCCCGCTTGGCCGCTGCTTTCTCCTGGGCAGTACGGGCGCGAACCGCTGCTGCTATCGCCTCTCGCTCCTCCGCTTTTTTCTGGCAGTAGTAGGCGTAATCCCCCTGATAGAGCATCAACTCCCCATCCCGCAATTCCACGATGCGGTTGGCTGTCCGACGGATGAAGTAGCGGTCGTGGGAGATGATCAGCGCCGCCCCTTCATAGGCCTGGAGGGCCTCCTCCAGCATGGCCTTGGCGGGAAGATCCAGGTGGTTGGTGGGCTCATCCAGCAGCAGCAGATTGCAAGGGGTCAGCAACAATTTGGCCAGCGCAAGGCGCGCCTTTTCTCCACCGCTGAGCTGGGCCACCAGCTTGAACACCCGATCCTCCGTGAAACCAAAGCGGCCCAGCATGGTGCGCATCCGGGTCTGGCTCCAATCCGGCGCCACCTGGGTGACGGTCTCCAGCACTGTGACGTGAGACTCCAGGGCCTCGGCCTGGTTCTGGGCAAAGTAGCCGGGGATCACCTGATGGGCGCCCAACTGGGCTGTCCCCTCCGTGGGTTGCTCCGTGCCCATGAGCAGTCGCAGCAAGGTGGATTTCCCAGCGCCATTGGGTCCCACAAGGGCAATGCGCTGCCCCCGCTCCACATGGAGACGGGCGCCAAGAAAGAGGATCTGGTCCCCATAAGCGTGGGTGAGGTCCTCGATGCGCGCCACCTGCTGGCCGGAGCGGGGGGCCGGGGGAAAGCAGAACCGAGGGCCACTCAACTGGCTGGTGGCGGCCTCCAGACGCTCCACCTTGGCCATGGCCCGCTCTCGACTCCTGGCCTGGCTGCTGCGGGTGGCGCTGGCCCGAAACCGCTCCACAAAGGCCTGCTGTACCGCCAACTCCTTCTGCTGACGCTCAAACGCCGCCTGTTGAGCTTGGCGCTCCAGTTGCTTCTGGGTCACAAAATCGCTGTAGTTGCCCAGATAGGTGCGGGCCACGCCCCGCTCAATCTCAACGATGCGGTTGCAGAGGCGATCCAGGAATTGCCGGTCATGGCTGACCACCACCATGGGCAACTCCAGATCAAGGAGATACCCCTCCAGCCAGGCGATGGTGTCCAGGTCCAGGTGGTTGGTGGGCTCGTCCAGCAGCAGCAGGTCCGGCTCCTGCAGCAGAATGCGGGCCAAACCGATGCGCATCTGCCAGCCACCGGAGAAATGACCCACTGGCCGCTCCAGGTCCGTGACCGCAAATCCCATGGTGGGCAGGATCCGCTCAATCCGGCTCTCCAGAGTATAGCCATCCAGGGCTTCAAAGCGCTGTTGCAGGGCGCCCAATTCCTGGATCAACTGATCCAGGGCAGACTCCGTGGCGGTGGCCATGGCCTGCTCCACCGCCACCAGGCGCTCAAGCACCCCGCTGGCCTCCTGAAACGCCCGGAACAACTCCTGGCGGACACTGTGCCGGGGCTCCAGGTCCAGTTCCTGCTGCAGATAAGCAACCACCAGCCCACCGGGGCGAATCACCTGCCCCGTGGTGGGCTCCTCCAACCCGGCGATCATGCGCAACTGGGTGGATTTACCAGCCCCATTCACGCCCACCAAGCCCAGGCGCTCGCCAGGTTTCACCTCCCAATGCACATCTTTGAGCACCTCGCCGGTGCTGTACATCTTCGAGATGCCCTCGAGACGTAACACAGACAATTCAACGGTCCACTTGCGCGAAGCCTAGCAAAAGGACCTAACCTGCTGGCGGGCTCCCTTAGCTCAGTTGGATAGAGCAGCTGCCTTCTAAGCAGCCGGTCGTTGGTTCGAATCCAACAGGGGGCGTGCTGAAAACCTCGTCCGCAGGGGGCAAATTCGGGGACCGGGGGCGGGAGGTGACGACCAGCATCGTGAACCTGCCATGGGCGCCATGGCAGCGTATGATACAATTCGTAGCCCGAGGGGTGGCTAAGGCTTCCTCAGGGAAGGGGCCAAAGGACCCAACTCCATAGGGAACCCCTGGGAAACTCCCCTCTGGTCCTGCCCGATCATTTTAGCCCGGTTCCCTTTGCTCGACTTCAATCGTTGCAGCCCTGAAAAGTTCCTGTTGGGTTGGACCAGTCTTGCGCCCCAACCAAGCAAGTAGATCAGGGTCAGTCATTTTTCTATAATTTCACCAATCTTCTCTAAGTCACGATCCGATTCCGGTTGTTCCATTTTTGGTGGCAATCTGTTAAACTTTTCTCATATTCATGAATCAGTCATTGTACACATCCGCTGAAGCCGCAATGTCCTGCTTCCACTGTTCTGGCTTGTTGCCTGGCCGCCATAGCCAGCTTCTTGGGCTGAGGGTTTTGGTGCCCGCCTGGGCACAAGCAAGGTAAAAGCCCATGCGCCCCTGCCTCTCCCATGTCCGAGACGTCATCACCCCAGCCTCCTGCCCAGCCCAAGTCCTTCTTCCTGTGCCCGGATCTTCACAACTACATTCTGAACCATGGTGGCGGCCCTGATGAGGTGCAACAGGCCTTGATTGCCGCCACCCGGGCGCTGGGATCGGTGGCCAGGATGCAGGTTGCTCCGGAACAGGGGGTGTTCATGGAGTGGCTGGCCCGGGTGATGGGCGCCCGGCGGGCCATTGAGGTGGGCACCTTCACGGGCTATTCCGCCCTCTGTCTGGCCCGAGGTCTGGGGTCCCAGGGACGCCTGCTCTGCCTGGACGTGGACGAAGCGTGGACCCGCATTGCCCGGACCCACTGGCGCCAGGCGGGTCTGGCGGATCGCATCACGTTGCGCCTGGGACCTGCCGCCGTCACCCTCGCCACCCTTCCCCAAGAGCCCGTGTTTGACCTGGGCTTTATCGACGCCGACAAGGAAAACGGTCGTCTTTACTACGAAGAGGTGCTGGCGCGGCTGCGGCCAGGGGGGGTGCTCATGCTGGATAACGTTCTATGGGGCGGCAAGGTGGTGGAGCCGCATCAGCACCCTGGAGACACCTCCCTGCAGGCCATCTGTGAACTGAATGATTTTGCTGCCACGGATGCACGGGTGCAACCGAGTTTTCTGCCACTGGGTGACGGCCTATTGCTGTTGAGAAAGCGCTGAGGGCTGGCCCGCCCCAACCCGTAACGCCCGCAGGGCAGCGGCCACGTCAGGCTGACCCATCAGGGCTTCCCCCACCAACACCGCCTGGGCGCCAACAGCCGCCACCTGCTCCAGATCCTTGTGCTCCTTCAGGCCGGACTCACTCACCACCCACACGCCCCCCTGGCGCAGGGCCTGGCGGTAGGTGGTGGCCAGGCGTTGGGTCACCGCCAGGTCGGTGGTGAAGGTGGTCAGGTCCCGGTTGTTGATGCCGATGAGGTTGACCCCAAGGGCCAGGGCCCGCTCCATCTCCCCGGCATCATGCACCTCCACCAGGCAGTCCAACCCCAACTGGCGGGCCACCTTCTCAAGGTAACGAATGTCCTGATCCGACAGGACGGCGGCAATGAGCAGAACTGCGTCGGCGCCGGCAGCCCGGGCCTGGAACAACTGGTAGGGGGAGAGGATGAAGTCCTTGCACAGCAGGGGCAGGGGCACCGCCTCCCGCACGGCGCTGAGAATCGCAAAGCTGCCTTGAAAAAACTGCCGATCCGTGAGCACCGAGATGCAGGACGCTCCAGCGGCGGCGTAGGCCCGGGCCAGCGCGACGGGATCGAAATCCTCACGGATGATCCCTCGGCTGGGGCTGGCTTTCTTGATCTCCGCAATGACGGCAGGGAGTTGCGGCGCCTGGTGCAATGCCCGGCGAAAACCCCGGGTCGGGGGCAGTTGCTCCACCTGCTGCTGAAGCTCCTGCAGGGGAACCCGCTGGCGGGCCTGCTCCAGTTCCTCCCCCTTGGCCCAGACAATTTTTTCCAAAATGTGGCGAGGCTCACTCTCCGGATGGGGGGTGGCGTAGGTGAGATGGGCCACCCGCACCAGAGGATTGGGGGGGCGACGGCGAATCTGCATGGGTGGGCCTGGCTGGTGAGTGAGGATCAGGAGGAGAGGGTCGCGGCGGCTTGCTTGTAGGCCACCTCCACCACCTCGCTGAGGGTGGGATGGGTATGCACAGCCCGGCTGAGCTGCTGGACGGACTGGCCCGCAGCCATGGCATTGGCCACCTCCTGAATCAGGTCCCCCGCATGGAGGCCATAGATCTGGGCCCCCAGCACACGGCCGTTGTCCCGACGGAACAGGAGCTTCATGAGGCCGTCCCCTTCGGCTTCCGCCAGGGCCTTGGCGTTGGCGCGGAAATAACTGCGCACACTGCCCAACTCGAACCCCTGCTCCCCGGCCTCCGCCTGGGCCTGCTCCTGGGTGAGTCCCACGGAACTGATCTCGGGATGGGTGAAGGTGACGGCCGGAATGCTTCGGTAATCCATGGTACCCCCATGGCCAAGGATGTTCTCCACCGCCACAATGCCCTGGGCCGCGGCGGCGTGGGCCAGCATGAGCTTGCCCGTCACGTCCCCCACGGCCCACAACCCCTCCACGGGTTCACCATCCGCCAGCACCCGTAGCCGCTCGTCCACGGGAATAAAGCCCCGCTCCGTGGCCACCCCCACACTGGCCAGGTTCAAATCCCGGCTGACGGGGGCGCGACCGGTGGCCACCAGCACCCCGTCCACCTCCAGGGTGTCCACCAGTTCCTTGCTGGCGGCGTGGCGCAGTTCCACCTTCACCGGCGATCCGGGCGTCACCTTGCTGGCCAGGACCCCGGTGTAGGTCTCAATATCCCGGGCCTCCACCAGATGGCGGGTGGCCAGTTTGCGAATATCCGCATCAAAGCTGGGCATAAGCTGGTCCAGCGCCTCAATCAGGGTCACCTCACAACCCAGCGCCGTATAAACGTCCGCAAATTCCAGGCCGATGTATCCGCTGCCCACAATGGCAATCCACGGGGGCAGCCAGGAAAGCTGCAAGGCCTCGTCACTGGTGAACACCGTATGACCATCCAGCGCAATGCCCAGTGGCACAAAAGGCTCGGACCCGGTGGCCAGGACCACGTGGGCAGCCGTGATCTCCCGCTCGATACCACGGGCGGAGCGCACCACCACCCCATGGAGGCCCCGCAGCCGGCCCCTGCCTTCCAGCACCTCCACCCCCAGGCGTTTCAGGGTTTTGCCCATGGAGGTGCGCATGGTGTCCACCAATTGCCGGGCATGATCCGCCATGGGCTGCCGCTGTGCCCTGGCCCCGCCGCTGTGGATGCCCAGACGGGCCAGGCGCGCCCGGTCGTTCAACGCCCGCACCCGGCCACTGGCCGCCAGCAGTGCTTTTGAGGGCACACACCCGCGATTGACACAGGTGCCCCCCAACTCCCGGGCTTCCACAATTGCTGTGCGCAGACCGTGCTCGGCGGCGTGCTTGGCGGCATCAAAGCCCCCATAGCCCGCACCAATCACCAACACGTCAAGGTCGAATTCCTGGGCCAAGGGTTCACGGCAAGTTGCCGCCATTCTGAACCGCTGTCAGCACACCCCACCCGCAACCATGGCAGGCCTTTGCAACCCAGGAGCAATTCAGGCCGGACGCAATCGCTCAAACAGCAGCAGTGCTCCGGCCACCGCCACGTTGAGGGAGTCCACGGCGTCACTGTGGGGGATGGAGACCGCCACCCGGCAGCGGCTCACCACTTCGGTGGACAGCCCCGAGCCCTCGTTGCCCAGGATCAAAAGGCTGGGCAACGACCAGTCCAGTTGGGTGTAGGGGCGCCCCCCGGCAACGCAGGTGGCCATGGTGCGCAGGCCCCGGTCGGAAGCCTCCGCCAGCACCGGTTCCAGGCTGGGAACCTGGCTGATGGGCAGGGCAAAGCTGGCCCCGGCCGCAGCCCGCAGCACCTTGGGTTGCCATGGATCCGCACATTGCGCCAGCACCACGCCGTCCACCGCCGCCGCCAAGGCGGTGCGCAGGAGGGTGCCCAGATTGCCGGGATCCTGAACGTGATCCAGGGCCAGAAGAAACCGGGGCTGCCGGGGCCATGGCGTCTGGGGCAACAGGGCTGTGGCCACCACCCCGTCGGGATGGACCGTTGTGGCCACCGCCGCCAGCACCCCCTCGCTGACGGGCTGCTGGAGACGGGGCGGGACTTGCGCCAGCAGGGCGGCATGATTCTCGCCCCAGCCCTGGGTGAAGACCAACCGCTGGAGGGACAAGCCATGACGCAAGGCCTCTTCCACCATGTGGGTCCCCTCCAACAACACCATCCCCGCCTCACGCCGGCCACGGGCCGTGTGCAGTTGCCGCAGTTGTTTCACCAGGGGATTCCGCCGGCTGGTGATCAGTGGGTTGCGCTGTCCATTGTCTGCCAATGGTGGTGGGCCTTGCATTCACGACAATGGGATGCTAATCTCTCATAACATCCTGAACTCTTGATCACTGGGCAGCGCATGGACTTCAGCTCTCCCCATGATCCTTATGAGTTTGAAAATTATGTGAAAGATCTACTTGAAAAGAACTATACTTATGAAGTGATCAAACCACCAAAAGGTACATTTGGTTATGATCTTGAAATCATAAGAGATGGAAAATCTATTGCGGCCCAGATCAAGAACTACAAAAGACCTGTTAATCTCGCTGAAGTCGAAAGATTTATTGACTTCATGGGACTACATCGCGCCGAAAGGCAATTTAGTGAGGGATGGCTTATTTCTTCTAGTGGATTTGGAAAAGCCGCTGTTGAACAACCCAAGAGTGAATCCAGGGAGAATCCGAGGGTACCTGTTGTTTCGCTTGGTACGGTCTTTCTAGGTGACATAAGATGGGATTACCTTCATCCTAAGAGCTCATTTCAATCTCTTGAAGAATCTTCAAGAAAGACAATTTCACCTGTTTCTCCATTAGAGAATCATCAAAGTAATAATCATAAGCGTTATTATTTCGGAATCTTTACCAACAAAGGTGGAACTGGTAAAACAACAGTAGCTGCCCATTTGGCTGGAGCTTTTGCCTTAATGCACTATGATGTCATCTTGCTTGACATTGATCCACAAAGAAATCTTAAAAAGCTTTTCCAAGATGATCTGATTTTCCAAGATGACTCAAGTGCATCATTATTTGTTCCATCTCTCCGTCGTGGACAAATAGGAAATGTAATTTCTATTTTGAATGATAAAGAATGGGAAAATGATAAAAATAATCATGATGATATAAAGATCGTAATCTGTGATTGCAATCCTACGTTTGAAGAAAATTCAAAGGACCTGATTAAAGAATTTGATTATTGTGTAATTCCAACAACATTAAATCCACTAGGCATTGCCAAGAACAGTGATGTAATCAAGAGAACATTTGAGAAGATTCGTACCGAAAATAGTGAAACACAAATGCATGTCTTAATTAACCATTATATTGAGCATAAAAGG
>VXWH01000034.1 GCA_009836025.1 Synechococcus sp. SB0668_bin_13
ACTCGCTTATTGTTAGATAAATAATCCAGTGTAAACTTGCATTTTGGATAGCATGAGAAATAATTTCTGATCTTTGATTCAGAGTAGTGCGTTCTAAGAGAAGATTTTCTAGTAAAAAATATATTCTCTCAGTATTGCTTATCCTTATCCGTATAAGGCCACTTAACTGATCTGACTCCATGTCAATTGCGTCATGTACGTCAAACAATGCAGATAGAAAAGCTCTGGCATTTTTAATTGGAATACTCTTGACGTGTAATTTCAATTCATCTAAAAGTACATTTGCATAAGTTCCACTCTCGTTTCTTTTTTGAGTTTGACTTGCTTGTACAAGTGCGTTCTTCACATAGTCCGCATTTTGACTATTTTTAATAATCGCCTGCACTTCTGTCATGCTGATTGTCTCTTGGGAGAGAGAAAACCGGAAGTAAGTATCGAAATGTTCGAGAGAACAGGCACGCCTTTGGCGTTTCCACTCCTCTTGGTCGCGAAGAGATATGCTACTAGTTCCCAATACAGCATTTTCCCACACAACCTTAAGCGGCGGAAACAGACGACATAAGGCGTTTTTCATTTTCTCACGCTCTTTACTTTGGAACTCGCGGACGAAAGTGTTTTCATAGCGAGATGCTCTGCTATTTTTGTCCTCATTATCAGGACCCATATAAATACCTGTCAGTTGCTGCTTATAGTTCTTCAATATGGCGTAGAGATTTGGCTGCTTCAGTCGCAGAGTTTCCAATGCCAGAAAGTCTGCTGGATCTACTTCACCTGCAACTGCAGGCCAAGTCACTCTGAGCACATTTGTGATGCGGATAATATCCCGAGGTGTTTGAAGCTGGGGTGCTATCACGTCACCAAAGACATTCCAGAAATGACGAAACTCTGACTCTTGATATTCTTTCCAGTATATTGATTCTTTTGGTTCTTTCCAGAGTTCATTTACAAATTTTATAAAGATATTTCTAAGATCTGAAGGTGACGGATCTGGAATATTAAAACTAGCTTGAACAATTTTTTCCAAGTAATGAGCCTTTTCAGATGGATAATGATCAGATACGATTTTTTCAGCAACTTCCCGATCATAAGCGAGAAGGTAGGTTACTTTGGGTAACTGGCCCACTGATTTGACCAGACGAAAAATCAGCAGTGCTTCGTCAGGGGAAAGGCGATCAACGTCATCAATAATTACCAGGAAGCGCCTCTCGTCTTTTGAGAGGATTTCCGATATTTCAGAATGTAGCTTCTCAACCGTCTTTTCCTGTTTGATTAAATTGCTCAGAAGGTTCATGCCACTGGATGCTGCTCCTCCTGTGCCTGGCGCTACAAGAAGATTTGCAGAAGCACCAATAAACGGCGCTGAACCACTCAAAATTCTGGATCCAAGCTGGGAAACCACTTCTCTTGCCTTTTCAAGACCTGGCTGGTCCAACGCCCCGTAAAGCTGACGGAAAAACTCAAGTATTAGCGCTTCTTCCCCTTAAAACCACCAGTATTTGAAATCAAGGATTTGTAGAGACACGTTGGAGGAATCACTTGTGTCACCATTGAGTTGCCTAAAGCGCACCTTTGGAGCAAGAGATTTAAGCCAGTTGGGGGCTGTACTGGGAAATCCCAAGCTCTCCTGTGGTTGATCAGATTTCGTCTTTTTCTTCAGATAATGTTTCACAAGATTGATAATACTGCTCTTTCCCGATCCCCATGGCCCATGAATTGCCATCACCGTTCCTTCGGGATTTTCATTCTTGATAATGGATTGAGCAAGCGCTTCCGCAAATGGGCTGAAGCCAAACTGATCGTCCTCCGGCCTCTCAATGGGCTTGTCGTTAAACGAGCTCATGGGCTCACCTCCGGTTTGGCTGTGGGTGCAAGTGTAGCACCTGTGCCGCCCTTGCCTGCCTCCTTGGCACCAGCCATTCTAACATACAACCCAAACAGCTTCTCCAAGCGCTCCGTATCGTTCTTGAAGCGGCGGCCAATGAAGATGCGCTCCAGGCACTCATCATTACAATCATGGGCATGGCTGAGATTCTCGGGCATCTTTTGGGGATCATAGAGCTCGGCAATGGTGGCGGGGAAGTGGGCTTCCCGGGCCAGGAGGATATCTTCAGCGCAACGGGTGAGGTCTGCGCGGTTCTTTTCGGTGAGCAGGGGGATGGGGAAGGTGTTCCAGCCGAGGGTGTTGGAGTAGCGGTATCGGGTTTCCAGCTTGCCGCAGACTGTGGCGATCCAGACCAGATGGAGACGGGAAGCGATCAGCGCCATGGTCCAGAGAGGAGCGTCGTAGAGGGCAAAGGCGAGATTTGAGACAATTGAATTGGGAGGTAGAAGCCCACAGGGTAAATACTGGCGATACTCTGATGAAACACTCGGAATAACGATGACTGTTTCGCCACCCTGTTGCCGTCTCTCACCGAAACGATAAGAATGCTCAGACCTGGCACGAGTAGCCTCCTTTGGACTGGCCAAGCGCATTCTGCGGACCTTGTCAATGCGAGCTTTGATCGTAGGTATTGAATAGGCGTAGGAAGCATCAGCATCACTAATCCAGAGACAATAACGGTTTGTATTTTTAATAAATTCAACTGAGCCAAACAATCGTCGTATGAATTGTTTTCGATCTCGTTGGATCAAATTAAGTTCCATAACTTCAGATTCAGTAAGTAAAAGATTACCACCATCAACAGGCATATTACCAAGATTCATCTCGACAATGTTGGCTAATGGTTGAGATGTTTTCTGTACCATTATGTTAGCCCCGCTGACCAGATAGGCATTGATCATCTCCACCTGCCTGACAACAACCTTACCATCCTCACCCAGTCCATACAGCTTCCGCGCCGGCCCCACATTCTTGGAGATGCCCACAATCACCACCGTCACCCCGGCGTTGTGGCTGGCCAGATTGGCCCATTTGAAGCTGGTGTGGGCAAAAGCGATTTGATGGCCTGTCTTGAAGATCAACGGCCAGAGGATGGGCACTTGTTGCCCTTGACAGATGGAGTTGGTGGCCACGAATGCCGTGGCGGCGGTGGCCTGCTGGCCGTAGTCCGCTGCTTTCAGAAACCAGCCCGCCACGTAATCAAGGGATTTCCAGCGTTTGCTGCGTCCTTCGAACAGGTGTTTCAGGTCGTCTTTCTGGTCCGGCTTCTGCCAGGTTGACCCCAGGTAGGGCGGATTCCCACAGATGCAGGTCTCTCCGCCTTCGTTGGCAAACTCGATTTCCGGCTGCTCCAGGGGCGTATCAAACAGATCGTTTTCATGGTATTTCACGGTTACCCCTGTCCCTGTGGGTGGGCAGACGCTCAGCCAGTCCAGTCGCAGGGCGTTGCCGCAGGTGATCCAGTTCTGGGCATCCAGGGGCAGGAAGTCCGCCAGGGCTTCTTTCTGGCCCCGATAGAGTTCATCACATTGGTATTCGGCGATGATCAGCGCCAGCCGGGCGATCTCGGCGGGAAAGTCCCGCAGTTCGATGCCCCGGAAGTTGGTGAGGGGGATGACGGTGGGGCGGCCGGCTTCGCCGCGCCGCTGGTTGATCTCGTCCTCAATGGCCCGCATTGTCTTGTAGGCGATCACGAGGAAGTTACCCGATCCGCAGGCGGGATCAAAGACCCTGATCCGGGCCATGCGGTTGCGCAGATTCAGCAGTTTGCGGGAATTATTCCTGGCTTCTTCCAACTTCTGCCGTAGATCATCCAGAAACAGGGGATTGAGCACTTTCAGGATATTGGGCACACTGGTGTAGTGCATTCCCAGGGCGCCCCGTTCCTCGTCGTCGGCCACGGCCTGGATCATGGAGCCGAAGATGTCCGGGTTGATCCGTTTCCAATCCAGATGGCCGATGTGGAGAAGATAGGAGCGGGCAACGGGACTGAAGTTGGGTACGTCCGCACTGCCGGAAAACAATCCGCCGTTCACGTAGGGGAAGCCCCTGGCCCAGCGGGCAATACCTGCCGCTCTGTGATCCTCTTCCCTGGTATTCATGGCGCGGAACAACTCGCGGATCACCGCTCCCGTATTGAAACGGTCGCTCATTTTCTCGATGGTGGGGGTGAAGTCAGCCCTGGTCAGGATGCCGGTGTCCTCGGCAAAGAAACAGAAGATCAATCGCGCCATGAAGCGGTTCATGTCGTGGCGCCGTTCGGAGGTGTCCCAGTCGGGGTTGGTTTTGCGAAGCTCCATGTATAAACGATTCAGCCGCCCCGTGGCTTTGACGTCAAAGGCGTTCTCGCTGATTTGCCGAACGGTGGCGATGCCCGCCAGGGGCAGGAAAACGCCAAAGTAGTCGGGAAAATCCGGATAGTCACAAACGATGACCGCCGCGCCGGTCAAGTCCTCCGCTTGAAACTCCTCGCCGTCGGTGGCGAGGATCAGCTTTGCCTTGGCCCGCTTGGTGGCGGGGCTGTCCCTCAGGGCAGCCATGGTTTCCGTGGCTTTTCCCAGGGGGCAGACCTTGATGTGGATGTTGTTGGCCTGGAGCACACCACCCGCCAGGTCGGACTTGTTGGAGGCGCCGGAGCGGAGACGCTTGATGGTGGTGGGCTTGTTGCCAAAGGCTTCCAGAAAGGCGTAGGGGAACCTCTCCCCATCAAACGGCTGTGCCGCCAGGGCCGCTACGGCTTCCTCAATCTCGACGGGGTTCATGGATTCCCCTGCTGGGTAGAATGGGCGGCTGGCCCATCATAGGGGCCTTGGGGGTCCGTGCAACTCCATTCGGCTGCTGTGGGCCAATGGTCGGCATTATCCGGGATTGTAATCATAGCCTTGCAGATCTTTATCAAGGGACCAAATGCGAACGGGGCTCAAGGGGTGACGTTTGCAGGCCCCTTGCCACGCTTTGATGATGGACAGGTCCACCAGACCGGCCTTCCTCTTGGCGGAGTCCGGGAATTCTTGCAGCCAATCCTTCAGTTGCTCACGGTCCGGCAAGGGGACCAACGCCCACGGGGCCTCCCCTGCCAGGGCCTTGCCCATCTGGTCTCGAAACCTCTTGGCATGATGCCACCGCTTGTTGCCGTCGCCAAGCTGGGCAACATGATTGCCGGCCTCCAGGACTGCCCCCAGAGGCACAAGCAACGTGGCATTTCTATTGATGCACTGCCTGAACTGCTCCAACACAACCTGCCGATCCCGGTTGAAATTCGGCACGTTCAAGACATTGAGCAGGATGCTGGTATCGACAATCACGATCTCGCCCATCGGCCTATACCCCCGCCTCCAACTCCGCCAGCCAGGCATGGGCCCGTCGTTTGCGTTCTTCAGGTGTCGGGCCGTGTTTGGCGAAGCGGTCGATGATCCCTTGCGTCAGGAGATGACCGACCGGGCCTTGGGCGATGAGGGCGGGATAGTTCTCCATGTCCATCAGACGAATCAGGTGACTGGCGCCGTCTTTGCCGTGGCGGTAGCAGAAGATCACGTGGGGAACTGCATCGTCCGGCAGGGCGTCCAGCAAGGCGGGGTTATGGCTGCTGAGGAGGATCTGGAGATTGCGCTGGCGGGCAATGTGCAATAGATGGTCCAGCAACTGCTTGGCTCGGCTAGGGTGGATGCCGTTGTCAGCTTCTTCAATGACGACGAGGCTGCCCTCCGGCGCCGACAGGGCTGCGGCGGCAATGGCAAGGACGCGAAGGGTGCCGTCGGACAGCAGGGTGGCGTCCCATGGAGACTCCTTGCCACCAAAGGTCTCGGTCAACCTGACCATGACCTCATGCCGTGGTGTCTCGATGAAGTCAATGTCCTGGATGTCCTGCTCCGGAAGGGCCTTGATGAACTGGAGCAGCGCGTCTTTGGTCTCAGCCTGGGAGCAGAGGTTGTACAGAACACCTGATAGATTGGCGCCGTCTCCACTGAGCCTGCGCTCGCTCTTGAAGCTATAGCTGCGCATGGCAGGGGGCTGTGGATCCAGAAACACGATGGCGGACAGCCACTCCTGATACTGCTTCAAGATTTGCGGAATGACCTGCTGCGCCTTTTTCTGACCACTCTCAAAGCGGGCTGAACTCTGAAGCTGGTGCAGGACCGCCATCTGGTTACTGCAGTTGACCTGCGGTTTCCGGCCGCCACGGGCGAAGTTGTTATAGGCAACCCGGACGCTTCCCTCTGTCCCATGGGCCTCAACAACCTCAAACAGCGGGACTCTCGTGTTGATTCCAGTCAGCCTTTCGTCAGCAATCGTGAGCTCGTCCTCATGCCGCTCCAGGGTGATGGAATACGAATTCCAACGGTTATGGATTGTGCGGCACGTCAAGGAGACAGCCCCTTGCCCCCTGAAGTCCAGGTCTTGCACCGTCCCCCGGATGCCGCTGCTCTGCTCTTGCACGGCATAGCGGATGGAGCCGAGAGTGTTGCCCTGGGCAATCCAGGACAGGAGCCGCAGAGCCTCGATCAGGTTGCTCTTGCCGGAGCCGTTGGCCCCAATAAGAAGCGTCAGCGGCTCCAGCGTCAGAGTCGCCTGGCGGTAGCTCTTGAAGTTCTTAACCGTGAAGCTGGAGAGCATCGGCCCATTTCCAGGGGAGCATTAGCAAAATGCCGTTTTCCCTAACATAGGCCGCTCCTATGTTAGAACTTGTACCCAATGCACCGCACTGCTAACGGGATGGTGTGGCGCCCAGGTCTTGCAGGTTGGCGAGTTGGGCATACAGGCCACCTTGGGCCTTCAGTGCTTCGTGGCTGCCCGCTTCGATCAACCGGCCCCGGCGGAGCACCAGGATGCGGTCGGCGGCTTCCACCGTGCTCAAGCGGTGGGCGATGATAATGGCGGTTCTCTGCTTCAGCAGGCCGGCCAGGTTGCGCTGTAACGTCGCTTCCGTGGAGGGGTCCAGGTGGGCGGTGGCCTCGTCCATCACCAGCACGTCGGGTTGACGCAGGGCCACCCGCGCCACCCCCAGGAGTTGTCGTTCCCCGGCGGAAAGATTGGCGCCCCGTTCCCGTAGCTCCGTGTCCAGCCCCTGGGGCAGGCTGCGAATCAACGGCCCCAGGCCCAACTCCTCGCAGGCCTGCTGCAACCGGGCGCGGCTGATGGCTTGCCCCAGCCGCAGATTGGCGGCCACGTCCCCACTGAAGAGGAAGGTGTCCTGCAGCACCACCCCCAGGCGCCGGCGCAACTCCTGTTGCGGCAGATCCCGGATGTTCACGCCATCCAGGAGGATGCGCCCCTGCCGGGGTTCCCAGAGGCGGCAGAGCAGGTTGATCACCGTGCTCTTGCCTGAACCCGTGGCCCCCACCAGGGCGACGGTCTCTCCGGGGGCAATGCGGAAGCTCAGGTCCCGGATCACCGGCACCTCGTCCCGCACGTTGTAGGCAAAGCTGACGTGCTCAAACACCACCTCGCCAACAGAAGCGGGGCGCGGCAGGGGAGTGGTCCCGGGCCTGTCCTGAATACGGATGGGCTGATCCAGCAGTTCGCCAATGCGCTGCAGCCCCGTCAGACCGGATTGAATGAAGGTGAACCGCTCCGCCACCTGGCGCAGGGGATTGAACAGCCGCTGGGCATAGAGCACGAAGGTGACCAGTGTGCCCAGGGCCAGGGTGTCGTGCAGCACCAGCCAGCCCCCCAGGCTGATCACCAGCGCAATGGCGGCAATGGACACCCATTCCAGCAGGGAGGAAATGGTGGCGTCCAGGGCCACGGTCTTCATGGTGAACCGTTTGTAGCGGGCCACGTTGGCGGCGGTGCGGGCGCTGTTGCGGGACTGGCGGCGGAACATCTGCACCACCTCCAGCCCCTGGAGGTTCTCCTGAAGATCGGCGTTGAGGCTGCCCAACTCTTCCCGCACCCGATAGTTGGCGCGGCGGTAACGGGTCTGCAACGCAATCACGATGCGCGTCACCGGCAGCAGGACCAGCAGCAACAGCAGGCCCAGCCGCCAGTCCACCACCAACATGGTGGCGCCAATCACCAGCAGGGACACCAACTCCGCCAACACCCCGATGGCGCCGTTGCCAAACATCTCCGCCACCGCCTCCACGTCGTTGGTCAGACGGGTCAACAGCAGACCCACCGGGGTGCGCACATGGAAGTGCAGGTCCAGCGCCAGGGCATGGTCGAACAGATCGCTGCGGATGCGGGCCGTCATCATCTGACCCACGCTTTGCACCGTATAGCTGAGCAGCCCCTGCAACACCAGCCCGGTGACCGGGGTGAGGGCCAGCAGGCCGATGAGCAGGTTGAGGGAGTGGGCGGCGCCCAGTTGCGCCAACCAGGGAAGGATGGGCTCCTGGCGCAGAAGGGACACGGCCTGGCCCAGCAGCAACGGTTGCAGGGCGTTGCCCAGGGCCACGGGCGCCAGCAGCCCCAACGCCAGGGCAATGGACTTGCGCTCACTCCGGAAGTAGGGCGCCATCCGCCGCCAGCCCATGGGGCTGTCGGGATCGCCACGCCACTGTTGCTCCGGGACCGAGGACATGGTTATGGCCGCCGGGATTGGGCCTGCGCCCCATGGCGCACCGCCTCCACCACCTCCTGGAGGCGGCCCCGGTCCATGCGCAACGCCAGGGGATTGCCCACCAGCCGGGCCGTACTGAAGAACAGGTCTTCAATGGCCACCAGGCCGTTCTCCTGCAAGGTGCGGCCGGTGGCCACCAGATCCACAACGGCTTCCGACATGCCGGTGAGCGGACCCAGCTCCACCGAGCCCTGCAACTGGATCAGGTCCACGGGCAGGTCCAGGCTGTCAAAAAACGTGCGGGCGCAGTGGATGAACTTGCTGGCCACCCGGCAATGGGCGGGCAGATCCGCTGCACGACGATAGGGGCTGCTGCGTTTCACGGCAACGGCCATGCGGCAGCCCCCGAATCCCAGATCCACCAGGCGGGCCAGCTCCTGTGGGTGTTCCCGCAACACGTCGTCCCCCACCACCCCCAACTGGGCCTGCCCGTAGGCCACGTACACCGGCACGTCGGCATTGCGCACCAGCAGGGCGCAGGCCCGGCCACAGGGGCTGTCCACCATCAACTGCCGGTTGCCGGGCGCCGTCAAGGCGGTGAAGTCCAACCCTGCCCCTTGCAGACAGGTGATGCTGTCCTGCAACAGCGCTCCTTTGGCCAGGGCAACGGTAATCACAAGGTGTTTGCAGCAGCTTGAGCCTGAGAACTGTAAGCCCAGGAGCTTGCGTGGAAAATCGGCCAGGCCACTTGCAACAGGGCGCCGCCACATCCCCCGCCCGCAAAAGCCTGGTGGCCCGCTGCTGGCTCATGGGGACCCCTGCCAAGACAACCGAATCCCTTGGCACGGACAGGGCAGGGAAGAGCAGCCGCTACGGGAAAGACTGAAGAAAACCCTCAAAGCTGGTCCACGCAAGACTCCCATTCTCGTCTCGCGGCAAGCCTTTTCAACGAGATTGGGACTGAACCGAAGGGATTGTTCAGTCTTCCCCTAACCCAGGAGCTTCAAGCATGACCCTTGAGGATCGTAGAGGTAGCCCGTGATGGCGCCATCCTGGATTTCTCGACGGCCGCCTTGACGCCGTTCTCGCGTGAAGAGCTTGTTCGCGCTTGCGCCCCGGAAAAGGAGTTGGACAAGCTGGAACAGGCGCGGCGGTTCTATGTCAGGGCACGCCAGACCCGCACCGGCCTTGCACAGAAAAGTAGTGAAGGCAGGTGGGCACATTGCGTTTTGACTTCACGTGCGGGCATGTCTGGTGCGGTTTCCCGGTGGGTTGGCTCTGTTGAGGGGTTATCAGAGATCACACAACGGCTCCAGCGAGTACAAATTGAAAGTGCTCCTGCAATCGAAGTGATCCAGGGATAAAACACGGCGAGCACCGTGTTTTATGTTGATCCACCCTATGTCCATGCCGCACGGGGCGACTCGGCAGCTTACAGCTATGAAATGACTGACAAAGACCACGAGAGTCTCACCAAGGTTCTAAACTCTGTTCGGGGGCGCGTGGTTTTGTCTGGCTATCGAACAGACCCTTATATCTTATATCTGCCACTCTGGTCCAGTTGTGAGCCCATGGCCTGAAGCAGGACGGCTCTGGCCATGGACGTGATGTAACCGGCAACGGAAGGGACGGAAGCATTCTTGAAGTCCTTGGGAGCCGGTTCATATGGAAATCAGCGGGAGAAGAAGCGGTAGTGATCCATCCCCTCCAGAATCCCCCAGACCTGGGGACGGCGGGCAAAGAACATACTGCGCTGGTTGCGGAGTTCATCCAGGGACGGGTCGTGGTTGGCCAGAACCACCCCCAGGGGCAATCCGCGCAGCACCTCCCCATCCCCCTGCTGGCTGGCGGCCACCAGGATGTGCTCCAGGGGAATGCCTTGCTGCAGGGCCACATGGCGGATGGCATCGGGACGGCCTGCCGCGAAGGGCAGCAGGTCCAGAAATACGTGGTCCACCAGCACCACCTTGGCCCGTAGACCCTGCTCGCATATGGCCTGGCGGATGGCGGCCACCAGGCTGAGATCTTCGCCACCGAGCCAGTAGCTCAGCTTGTACTCACTCTGCTGGGAGGGGGGCTGCATGGTCAGGCAGTCCTGGAATTCGGCCATGGCGTCCTCCAGGGCGGCACGATCCCATCCCCCGTTGATGTGGGCCCGCCAGAGAAGGTCCGGGCTTTGATCCGGGCCATAGGAAACATCCGTGCCGTTGCGGCAGATCCACACATCGGCAGGGGGAAGATCCAGGGCTGCCAACTGCTCCTGGGCCTGCTGGGGTCCCACGCCGGTGAGAATGCCGAAGCTGGTTTTGGGGCGGGTGGCGTGAAGACGCTTGTTGAGGGCCTGCAGGCTGGCCTGATCCGCGTCGGCCAGGGCTCCGTCCAGGTCGCAGTAAAACAGGCGGCGCCCCAGGCGCGCCGTCACGCCGGGGGTTCGGGTCAAGCTGGGAGCAGGTCGGGGCAGGCTGTAGTCCTTCACAATGTCGGCGCCCAGGCTCAGGTAGCGCCGGGCATGGGCGGTCCAACTGTAGTGGTGCTGCACCGCCTCAAGACCGTTCCGGGCAAAGATTTGCCAGCGCTTGGGCTGGCCCAGCAACCGCTCGATGGCCGTGCGCAACTGGTCGATGTTGGTCACGTCCGCCAGGAGCCCGTTCTGACAACGGCTCAAGATGTCCCGTGGCCCCCCGTCATCCGTGGCCACCACCGGCAGGCCGCTGGCCGCCGCCTCCAGAAGGGTGAGGCCGAAGGGTTCGGTGAGGGCAGGATTGACAAAGACGCCACCCCGCTGGGCAGCCCAACGGTAAAGCTGAGGCACCTGGTCACTGCCCAACTGCCTGGGGTAGGCCACTTGACCATAGAGATTGTGGTAATCCACCAACTCCAGCACCTGCTGGAACACCTCCCGTTGCTCCCGCTCAGCCTTGCGGATGTCCCGACGGGACCCCATCAGCAGGATGAGATTCCCCTGCCGCCGCAACCGCTCTGAACTGCCGAAGGCGGCCACCAATGCGGGGATGTTCTTGCGGCGATCCGCCCGGGAGAGGGCCAGCACCGGCGGCCGCTGGGGCTGGCGCAGAAATTGCCCCAGGAGGTTATCCAACGTTGTGAATGGTGGATCACCATCCCGGGCCGGACAAAAGCGCTCCAGGTTCACACCCGGAGCAATGACCGTAGCCAATTCCGGGTGGAAGCGACCGTAGCGGGCGTATTGATCCGTGGCCTCCTGGCGGGTGCTGGTCACCACCAGGCGGCTTTGCGCCAGGGCCAATTCCTCGGCGTCAATGCGCAGGCTCATGGCGTAGGTCTTCTCGATCTGGGCCCGGGTCTGGCCGGTGCCCAGCAGGCGGCGCAACTTCTCCCGTCCCAGGGAATGGCCGGTAAACAGCAGGGGAATTTCCAGCCGGCGGCTCACCAGGGCGCCCACGTAGCCTGCATCGGCATAGTGGGCATGAATCCAGTGGGGACGCTGGCCGCGACGGCAGATGTGGTGGACGAGTTCATCGGCCAGTTCATCCAGGTGGGGCCAGAGCAGTTCTTTGCGGAGGTAGCGTCTGGGCCCGAAGGGGAAACGTACGACCTGAGCGCCTGGGCAAATGGTCTCCTCCCGGCGGCTGTAATCGCTGGACACACGACGATCTTCAATGAGTCGGGTGACCACCTCAACCCGCTCCACGTTCTCCTGTGCGGCCAGGGCCTTGGCCAACTCCAGCACGTAGAGCGTTTGCCCTCCAGTGTCTGCATCACGGCCCAATTCAAGATTGCGCCCACGAAATAGGCCATGAAGGTGGAGGTGCAGAAGATACAAGGGCCACCACCACGAACTGTTCTTGATTATGACCACGCAAAAGAATAAGGCCCGAATCCGCCAGGGTAGTTGCAGCAGAGTGCAACAGAGGGGTTGTGCCGGCGTGTTCCCCTCAGGGCCATGTCAGGTGTTGGCGGCGAAGACGAAGACGCTGTGGCCAGAGGGCGCCTGGCCGGCACACCCACAGCACGTGGATAGGGGGCAGGGCAGGGCATCTCTGCTTCCAGGATCAGCACGTGACGCTGGCCGCGGTTGGCGGGAAGCAGACAATGCTCGCTGGCGCGGATTCGACAGCCCAACTGCCGGGCCGCCTGTTGCAAGGCCCGGTGATCCGCCGTGCTCCAGCGGCCCCGGTACAGGAGCGCCAGGCCGCCGCTGCCCAGAAGCGGCGCCAGATATTCCGCCGCCACCGGCGCCGGCGCCACCCCTCGCGCCACCGCCACGTCAAACCGGCCACGGTATTGGGCATCCCGACCCAACGACTCGGCCCGTTCACAGACCACCTCCACCCGCGCCTGCAAGCCAAGGCCACTGGCCATGGCCTGCACCGCAGCACATTTGCGCTGTACGGAATCCACCAGCACCCAACGGCTCTCCGGCAGGGCAATGGCCAGCACCAGGCCTGGAATGCCGCCGCCGGTGCCCACATCCACACCCCGCAGGGGGCCACGGAACGGGGGATTCATGCGGCTGAGGGGCCACAGGGAATCCTGCACCTGGGCCACCCAATAGTCGTCCCCATCCACCAGCCTGGTGAGGTTGCAGTGGCTGTTCCACTGGCGCAACTGCCGTTGCAGCACCGCCAGGGCCTGATGCTGGGCTGGAGACAGGGGGATCAACTCCATGGTTGAGGCTGGGGCAGGGCGTCTGCTTCGGCAAGGGACGTGGGATTACCGGGCCTCCTGATCCAGCAACAGGTTCATGTCGCTGGTTTTCAGCCAGCGCCAGGAGCCGCTGGCCAGGGAACCCAGCGCCAAGGCGCCAAGCGCCAAACGCTGCAGGCGCCGCACCGGGTGGCCCAGTTGGTCGGCAATGCGGCGAATCTGGCGCTTCCGCCCCTCCCGCAACACGATCCGTAAGCAACTGCCCGTGGCGCTGCGGTGCTCCAGTTCAACCTGGGCGGGCCGGGTCCGGCAGCCATCCAGCAGCAGCCCGGAGCGCCAGGCGGCCAGGCGGTTGGCGCTGGGGATTCCCACGAGCCAAGCCCGGTACGTCTTGCTGTGGCCATGACGGGGATGGGTAAGGCGCAGAGCCAGGTCACCGTCATTGGTGAGCAGCAGGGCGCCTTCACTGTCCCGGTCCAGGCGGCCCACGGGATAGAGGCCCTGTCCTACGGCGGGGGGCAACAGCTCCAGCACCGTGGGGCGGCCATGGGGATCGCGGCACGTGCAGAGCACTCCAGGGGGCTTATGGAGCAGCAGGGTGCGGCGTGGCTGCTGCTGGGCGGCCGCCAGATGAACCGGTTGGCCATCCAGGGTGATGGAATCCACCCCCGCCACAGCCCGGTCCCCCGGTCGTGCGGGTTGGCCATTGAGATGGAGGCGGCCCGCCTGGAGCAGGGTGTCGGCCTGGCGGCGAGACATGATCCCCGCTCGGGACAGCAGCTTCTGCAAACGTTCAGGCGCGGTCATGGGGAGCAGGCATGTGCAAAAGCAGGCTCCATTGCGCAGAAGAGCCACTGCACAATGACGAGAACCCATGGATCCCCGCCGCTATCAACAAGCCGCTATCAACAAGAGGCCCGGATGCTCTGGCGCGGAGGTCGGCTTCCTGATGGTTGTGGAGGTATTCGGTGTTGGGGACCAGGGACCGAGGCACGTACCACATCCAGGAAGGAGAATCCCCGGCCTGAAGAAGGCCGGGGAGGAGGTCAAAACAACAACGGTGATCGGCAACCTGAAGGGACTTCAGCGCCCTGCACGGGTGTGGGGCTGGTCAGCTTTGGCATTGACCATGGTTGGATCCTCAGTGAGATGCTTCCAGCGGTCCACCTGAAGAAGTCCCGGTGGCGCCAGTCGCAAGCCGGTGGTTTCACCAAGCAGCGTGGGGGGACGATTGGGGAGAATGTGTTTGTCGTGTTTGTCCATAAAGCCTCCTCGAGAGTTGGGGCATGGTCTCAGCAGACCTGCCTTCAAGTTCAGGCCAGGTTCAGATTTGATTTAGATTTCCATGGCGATTATTCACGGACTGTTACAAAGGTTGCCGGAGGTGTCGGCCTGGCCCCGCTTAAGCCCCGTCTAAACTGGCGCCGCCATTCCAAGGCAAGCTGACATGAGTCTGACCAGGACCGGCGCTCCTGACAACCATCAACACCAGCAAGCTGTCCTTCTGGCGCACCGCTATGGGCTGAATCTTGATGAAGACGAGCAGGAGGAACTGGCCTGGATCATTGAGGCCATGGGGCTGGAGGAGGCGGAGGCGGAATGCGCCCGTTCCCGTGCCATGTTGATTCGCTCCGGGCAGTTGGATCCCGGTGGTGAATCCGTTAATGAGTCCGATGAGTGTCCAGAGGCTTAGGCAGCGGCCAACCGTTCGGCTGCCAAAGCCAGCCAGTTCCCATAGAGTATCCGGCCAACGGGCATCAGGGTCTCCAAGCCAGCCTCATTGAACCGGGCCTGCTGGGCAATGGGGCGCAGGTCGTCGTCCTCGGCAAACCAACGCTCCGCCATGCCCTGATCCAGTTCCATGTGGCCTTGCACCCCATAGGCCGCCGGGCCAAGGGCTGCAATCTGGTTGTGGCAGAGGGGGCTGCTGGCCATGGTCTCAACAGAACGCTCCGGCGCCACCTCTTCCCCATGTAACTGAAACACCGGCAGAGGGTCGGGCAAGCCGTGCAGCAGGGGATGGTTGCGACCGGCAGGGGTTTGATGCAGCGTCCATGGCTGCCCCTGGGGATTCAGCCAACCCAGTTCCCGTTGCTGGGCAGCGCGGACCACGCATCCCTTGGCTTTGGCCAGCACTTGCAGCCCCAGGCAGATGCCCATGACGGGAATCTGCCGCTCCAGCAGGTGTTGACAGAGACGCACCAGCTCCGGGATGCGTCCATGGCGGTCGTTGGCGCTGGCGGGTCCCCCCAGGAGCAGGAATGCCCGGCCGTGTTGTGGCGAGGGCAGAGGTTGATCAGTCCAGAGTTGCGTCACTTGAAGTTGCCAGCCGCGCTCCATGGCCAGGGCATGAATCAGGCCAGGGCCTTCCCGCGGAAGGGTCTGCACAACGCAAAGCTGGGGTGTTCCGGACATCAGCCCCTGATCATTTCCTGTCAGTTTGCCCCAGGGGGCGTTGGAACGCACCAGGATCCAGGCCCTCCCGCAGGCTCAGCACCACGCCGGCCGCTTCCTGGTAACTGGCCACGTTGATCACCCGTTCCAGGCCCAGGGCTGCTGCTGTGACCTCCAGTTGGGAGGGATTGTGTACAGCCAGAATCGGGATCGCCCGCTCGGCTGCCGCCAGGACCGCCGGTCCCCCCAGGGCGCCGTGGGGCGCCACCAGGGCACCCACCTGATGGGCCAGCAGATCACCCCCCTGGGCAGCAGCGGCGGGGACGAGCTGGGGCGCACGACTCAGCCCCACCAACACGGACGGCAGGAAGGTGTACCCCAATTCCTCAGCCGCTGCGCGGGGATCCACGTCTGACAGCAAGGGCAGCGGGCGGACAGCCGGTGCATGGGCACACGGCAGATCCAGCTCCCGCACCAGCAGATGGCTGATCACCGCCTCCGCCCCGGCCATGGCGTCCACGCCATGGCCCTGGCGGTAGTTCTGCAGCAGCGAAGACGTGGGGGATTCATCAGGGAAGCGGGTCACCACAGCCACAGCCGTGGCGCCACGGCGCCGGAGCTGACGGCCCGCCTCCAACAGCAGGTCAACACGGTTCAAGCCACCCCAACTGATGCCGCTTCCCCCCTGCTCCAGGCGCACCCCGAGGGGTTCTGGCGTGACCACCTCAGGACCAATGGGTAGACCCAGGCTGAACCGGGCCGCGGCTGCCACTTGGCGGTGGCGTTCCAGTAGTTCCGGCTCCAGACCGCCATCCAGCAACAAACCCAGGTAATGGCCATGGCGGGGCCGCAAAGCCATCTGGCCTTGACAAAAACGATCCAGCGCCCAACCTTCCGTGTAGTGGATGCGGGCGTCAGGCCAGTACAGGGAAGCGGCGTTCAAGACGTTGGGATGGGTGACGAGGCAGCCACTGGCAGCCGCCAGAAGCCGCGCCACCGGCAGACCATCCCCGGCAAATCCCCCCTGCCGACAACCAATCCCGGTGGGGATGATCAGCACCGTGGGCATGGGGAGCGTGCCCATACTTACGGGGCGCCATGGAGCACCACTGCCTCCAGCCGGATCCAGCGTTGCCCCCCGGGCAATGCCGTGCAGGCGGTGATGGCCCAACGGAGTGGCGCGCCGTGTTGGGCCAAGGCCTCTTCAATGGGCTCCAGCAAAGGGCCGGGCTCCAGCATCAACTCCAGAGACAACCTCTGCAGCCGCACTGTGGCATCACCCACGCCCGTCCCATGCCCACCACCAGCGGTCACGTCCGATGCGTCACGTCTGATATTGGCCAAACTGGGCTTCATACAGGGCGTCCTCCTGGCCAGCCTCCAGTTGCAGGTCGCTGCGAGGGTACGCCACACAGAGCAGGGTAAAGCCTTTCTCCTGCAAATCGTCCCGCACACCCATGGCATCGGGTTGGGCCACCTGGCCCTGCTTGAGCAGGGCGGCGCAGGTGGTGCATAACCCTGTACAGCAGGAGCAGGGCAGAACAATCCCGGCCGCTTCCGCTGCGGCCAACACCGTTTCATCCTCGCGGCAAGGAAAAGTGTGAACGTCCCCTCGCAGGTGAACCGTGATGGTGAAGGTGTCCATTGGCCCGATCAACCCATGGCAGCGGCGCCGCCCACCACCTCAAGAATTTCCTGGGTGATGGCTGCCTGTCTGGCTTTGTTGTAGTCCAACGTGAGGGTTTTGGCCAGGGCCTTGGCATTATCACTGGCGTTGTTCATGGCGGTCATGCGGCTGGCCAGTTCCGATGCGGCGGCCTCTTGCAGGGAGCGCAACACCTGGTTCTGCACATAGAGGGGCAGGAGTGCGTTGAGCAGTTGCGCAGGGGTCTGCTCAAAGAGCATGGCGGAGGGAAGCTTGGGCTGGGTGTTGGGGAGGGAGCCCCGCTCCACCTCCATCGTCCCTCCTTTGCTGGTGAGACGGAACATCTCGTCGTCCACGGTGGCAATGCCCTGGGGATCCAGAGGCAGGAGGGTTTGCACAACAGGCTGGGAACTCACCAGGTTGATGAACTTGGTGTAGATCCCTTCCACCCGGTCGCTGCTCCGCCCCTGAAACAGGGGCAACAGACGATTGGCAATGTGCCCGGCTTCAGCGGAGGTGGGCACCTGCTCCAGGTTTTCGACGCTGTCAACAATGTCGTAGTTGCGGCGGCCAAAGTAGGCATTGACCTTACGGCCCACCAACAGGAGATTCACCTTCAGCCCCTTGGCCGTCAACTCCCGGTGGCGTTCCTCTGTGCGCTTGATGACATTGGCGTTGTAGCCGCCGCAGAGCCCCCGGTCTCCCGCAATGGACACCAGGGTGACGGTGCGCAGTTCACGCTGCTCCAGCAGGGGAGCATCAACGGCTTCAAAAGCCATTTGGGACTGGAGATTTTCCAGGACCCGGGCCAGGCGGTCGGAGAAGGGGCGACTGCGCAACACCTGCTCCTGGGCGCGACGCACCTTGGCGGCCGCAACGAGGCGCATGGCCTCAGTGATCTTGCGGGTGTTTTTGACCGAATTAATTCGGTCTCTGATTTGTTTGAGGTTGGCCATGGTTCAGCGAAGTGGTGAGGACCTGGCCGGATCAAGCGGCAGCCAGCATGGTTGACTTCACAGCCTCGATGGCTGCCTTGAGCTTGCCCTCCGCCTCTGCGGACATGACTCTCCTGGTCTGGATCTCCTCAACAAGGTCCTTGGCGCTGGTCTTGAGGTAGTCGCGCAACTCCCGTACGAAGCCTTGAATCTGCTCCACCGGGACGTCATCCAGCAGTCCTCTGGTCCCCGCATACACCAGCGCCACCTGCTCCGCCAGAATCAAGGGGCTGAACTGGGGCTGCTTCAGCATCTCCCGCAGCCGCGCCCCCCGATCCAACTGGGCCCGGGTGGCGGCATCCAGATCCGAGGCAAACTGGGAGAAGGCTGCCAACTCGGCCGCCTGGGCCAGTTCCAGCTTCAGCTTGCCGGCAATTTTCTTGATGGCTTTGGTCTGGGCGGCGCCCCCCACACGGCTCACGGAGATGCCCACGTTGATGGCCGGGCGAAGACCGGAGTTGAACAGGTCCGAAGAGAGGAAAATCTGGCCGTCGGTGATGGAGATCACGTTGGTGGGGATGTAGGCCGACACGTCTCCAGCCTGGGTTTCGATGATGGGCAGAGCGGTCATGGAACCCTTGCCCATGGCGTCGCTCAATTTTGCGGCCCGCTCCAGGAGGCGGCTGTGGCAGTAGAAAATATCGCCGGGATAGGCTTCGCGCCCGGGGGGACGGCGCAGGAGCAGAGACATCTGCCGATAGGCCTGGGCCTGCTTGGAGAGGTCGTCGTAGATCACCAGGGTGGCCTTGCCGTTGTACATGAAGTGTTCGGCAATGGCTGCGCCGGCATAGGGGGCCAGGTACTGGAGGGCGGCAGGCTCCGAGGCATTGGCAGCCACCACCACGGTGTAGGCCAAGGCGCCCCGCTCCCGCAGCACCTGCACCACGTTGGCCACGGAGGCAGCCTTCTGGCCAATGGCCACGTAGACACAAATCATGTCCTGATCCGCCTGGTTCAGGATTGTGTCAATGGCAATGGCGGTTTTTCCGGTCTGGCGGTCACCGATGATCAACTCCCTCTGACCCCGACCGATGGGAATCATGGCATCAATGGCGGTGATGCCGGTCTGCATGGGCTCATGGACCGAGCGGCGCTGGATGATGCCGGGCGCTGGGGACTCGATCAGACGGGTGGACGTGGTTTCAATGGCCCCTTTGCCATCCACGGGCTCACCGAGAGCATTGACCACCCGCCCCAGCATGGCGTCACCCACGGGGACGGAGGCGATTTTGCCCGTGGCCTTGACGCTGCTGCCCTCGGAAATGCCGTGGCCCTCGCCCATGAGCACGGCGCCCACGTTGTCACTCTCCAGGTTCAGGGCAATGCCTTCGGTGCCGTCTGCAAATTCCAGCAACTCACCTGCCATGGCCTGTTCCAGGCCATAGATCCGGGCAATGCCGTCGCCCACCTGCAAAACGGTGCCGACATTGCTGACAGAGACGGATTTGTCGTAGTCCTCAATTTGCTGCTTGA
>VXWH01000036.1 GCA_009836025.1 Synechococcus sp. SB0668_bin_13
CGTTACTCGGAGAATCACCCTCTCCTGATTTCTACCACCTTCGAGACACATCCAAGACGCTAGCTGACACCCAGCTTACGTGCTGCAGGTCAAGTTTGCATCGGCTCAGTATAGTATGGGCTGATGTTCCTCGATTAACTGTTTCTTGGCCTCTTAGGCCGGACCCATGCCGTAGCCACTGGCGGGCAGCAAACGCCAGGCTCCGGAGCCGTCCAGTTCCAGAACGTTGTCGTGGAACGCGGTGAGGGTGGGGCGGTGACCCACGCTGATGAAGGCGATGCTGCGCTCCGTCAGCAGGTTGTAGAGGAGGCGTTCCGTCTTCACGTCCACCGCACTGGTGGCCTCGTCCAGAACCACGTAGCGGGGGGAATTGAGCAGCAGGCGGGCAAACGCCAGACGTTGCTGTTCTCCCAGGGAGAGAAGCCGCGGCCAGTCCTGCTTCACGTTGAAATCGGGATAGCGCTGCACCAGCGCCCCCAGATTCACCAACTCCAGCACGGATCTCAGGTGGTCGTCGGAGAACAGATCCGGATCCGGCGGCTGGGGATAACAAAGCTGCTCCCGCAGGGTGCCCAGGGTCATGTAGGGCTTTTGGGGGATAAACAGCAACTCGCCCGGCCGGGGAGATTCCACCGTCCCCTGCCTGGGGCTCCACAAGCCGCTGACCATGCGCAGCAGGGAGGTTTTGCCACAGCCGGACGGCCCCACCACCAGGAGATGCTCGTTGTCCCCCACGCTGAGGTTCAGATCTTCAATCAGAACGCGATTGGTCCGGGGTGTGGCAAGGGTGGCATGACATACCACAAGGCTGTCCCCGCTGGGAATCGCCTGCTGGGCGTCTCGGGACTGTTGGGCCGCCTCCTCGATGTTGGTCTGAAAGCCGGCAAGACGGCCAATGGAGGCGGAGAAACGGGCCAGAGCGTCGATGTTGTAAATAATAAAGAAAAGGGAGCTTTCCACCAGGCTGAACGCCACATTTGCCTGGGCAAAACCGCCGTAATCCATCTCCCCACTTAAAATCGGGCCAATCAAAATCAGATAGGGAATAAAGTTTGATCCATAGTTGCTTGAGCGTTGCATGACGCTAATAATGGTTTCCCAGATAATCAGCAGATTAAAGTTCTTCACCACGGTCCCGAGGCGGCGTTCCGTTTCCTCCTGCTCCTGTTTTTCACCACGGTAGAAAGCAATGGATTCGGCGTTGTCGCGCACATGGACCAGTCCGTAACGAAAGTCAGCTTCGTAACGCAACTGATTAAAATTAAGTTTGACCAGTTTTCGCCCGGAAATAATCAGAATTGTGGAACAGATAAAGGTATAGATAAATAAAGCCAGTGTTAATTCTTTGCTGATGCTCCATAAAATGAGAATGTTTAATAGAAATGTCAGAATGGAATCAAAGATGCTTAAGGTAAAACCAAGTGATTGTACTGTAAAATCCCGGGTGTCATCTGAAATCCTTTGATCGGGGTTGTCAATATCGGTAGCTTGTTCATCATTGGGGTTGATCCGATAATAGGCTCGATCCGTCATATAGTTTGTGACCAGGCTTTTGGACAGCCACTCCCGCCAGAGAATTCCCAATTTCCTTGTGAAAAAGAACTGAGACGAGCGAATGGGCAGCGCCACAATGAAGCAGATGGCATAGATCCATAGATTCCTGTAACTGGCCTCACCGTCCTTAGCAATGAGAGCGTTGGTGAGATCCCGGGCAATGAAGGTGATTCCCGCGTTAATGCCGTTCACCGCCAGGAGCATGAAGATAATGACGCCCAACAACAACCAGGGCAACCAGCGTCGCCGTCGCAGTTGACGCCTCAGGGCAAAAAAGGACAGGCAACCAACGGCAAACAGTCCGCAGAACAGCACGCCCCACCAGCTTGACCAGATGGTGCTCAACGACCCTTGCACGCCACCCAGATAGGTGTCCGTCAGTTGGGGAAGGAGGCCGTGGACCGCAGCCATGAGGGCTGTCAGCAAAAACAGAACAACACCGCCAACGCAGAAAATCAAGGCCACCAGCAGGCCAAGAAACTGCCAGCCGTTGGTCTCCTCCAGGGGAAGGAAGTAGGGTTGGGTCAGGCGTTGCAGCTTGTGCGTAAGCTTGAGAAAGTTGCCGGACTGATGACGCAACGATGGGGTGAACGGCATAAACAAGGGGCGCAGAAGGGTCAATCCAGGAGAGCGTGGGGCGGCACGTCTATCCCGGCGGCCACGTGAGGGGACGGCCCCCGATCACGTGGACGTGCAGGTGGAAAACCGTCTGGCCGGCTTCAGCGCCGGTGTTGATGACGGTTCGCCACGACTCCAGCTTTTCCTGGCGCGCCACGTGGGCGGCCTTCAGCAACAGATGCCCCAGCAATCCGGCAGCCTCTGCGGGGGCCGTGGCCAGGCTCTTGATGGGCTCCCTGGGAATCACCAGCACATGGACAGGGGCCTGGGGGCTGATATCTCGAAACGCCAGGCAGTGGTCGTCTTCATAGAGAATGTCTGCGGGAATCTCGCGGCGGATAATTTTGCTGAAGATGGTTTCAGCCACAGGAGCGGAGGGGGAAAGATCAAGAGCAGCTTACTTAGCGGAGGCCTGCGGAGCGGGATTGCTGCACCAGGTCCTGCAAGCGCTCAAGGCTGGTGAACCCCGGCGCCACGGTGTTGCCCACCACAAAGGCGGGCGTGCCGGTGAATCCGAGGGCGCGGGCCAGTTGATGGGAGAGGGCGAGATGGGCATCCACCTCCGGTGCGGCCATGTCGCGACGCAGCTTTTCCACGTCCAGGCCCAGTGCTCTGGCGGCGCCCATGACATTGGCCTCCGTGGCTTGACCGGGAAGATCCATCAAGGCCCGGTGGAAATCCTGGTATGCACCCTGTTGTTGGGCAGCAAGGGAAGCCCGGGCAGCAAACCGGCTCCCTTCCCCCAGGATGGGCCATTCCCGCAGCACCACCCGAATCTGATCGTCCCCCTTCAGCAGGTCATGGATGACACGGCTACTGCGGCGGCAATAGCCACAATTGTAGTCAAAGAACTCCACAATGGTGGTATCCCCGTCCGGGTTGCCCAGCATGGGGCCATGGGGTTGGTTCAAGAGGGCGTCCCGATGGGTGGCCAGGGCCGCCTGGGCTGCCAGGGCCTGTTGGGCCCGCTCACGCTCCTGCAAGGTGGCCACCGCCTGGGTGACCACTTCAGGGTTCTCCCGGATAATCTCCAACACCAGTTCGGGAGAATCCCGCAGGGCATCCAGCGCCAGACGTTTGATCTGCTGCTCCGTGTAGGGCTGGCCAAGACCGGGGCCGGGGGCAAGGCCAGCCGCCAGGACGGCAAGAAGCAGGCCGGCGCCCACACTGCGCTGTAGAGGCATGGGTGTACCTTGTTGACGGGCAAGGAGCCTTAGCCTAGGGGGTGGTTGCTCTCCCCCACAGACAGCCCTTCAGGTTGCAGGGTGCTGGTGGTTTGACAGGCGGCTTCCAGGCGCGGCAGGTCCAGTTCGCTGAGCAGTTCAGCGGCGGAGAGGCGCTGCCGACCGCGAAGGAGGCCGACGCTGGCAGCCAGGGCACCCACAACGGCCGGAGCATCCCGGCCGGCCTGGCGCAGAGACTCAACGCCCATGGACCCCGCACGCTTGGCAAGACGTTGCCCATGGCGATCCAGCAGCAGCGGACCGTGCCAGTAGCGGGGGGGCATCCCCCCCAACTCTTCCATCAGGGCCACCTGCACTGCCGTGGTGGGGAGAAGGTCCGCACCGCGGAACACCTGGGTGATGCCCATGGCCATCTCGTCCACGGCAGTGGCCAGGTGATAGGCAACGAACCCATCGGCTCGCCGCAGAACCACGTCCCCCACCATGGTGGGCAACCAGCCTTCAGGCGCCGGTCGGAGCATTTCCGGCACATGGCAATGGCGGCTGGGCGCCCGCCAGCGCCAGCTTGGCAGCTTCCCTTGTTCTGGTCCCCAGTCCTGGCGGTTGCGGCAGGTGCCTGGATACAAGGGGGCGGGGGCATGGGGTGCGGAGACGGCAGCCAACAGACGGCGGCTGCAGCGGCAAGGGAAGAGCAATCCACGCCGCCGTAGCCTTGATAATGCCTGGTGATAGCGCCAGCGGCGTCCGCTTTGACGGTAAGGTCCGTGGGGTCCGCCGATGTCGGGACCCTCGTCCCAGTCAAGACCAAGCCAGCGCAGATCCCTCAGAATCGCGTCTTCTGCGCCTGGCTGGAGTCGAGGGCGGTCCAGATCGTCAATCCTGAGCAGAAACACCCCACCCTGAAGACGGCAATGGAGCCAGGCCAGAAGCGCTGTGCGCAGATTGCCCAGGTGGAGCGGCCCGCTGGGGGTTGGTGCAAAACGCGCCCGAATCGGCAGGACTAGGATCCCTCCTGCACGCGGTCCTTGAACACCTTGCCAGGACTGAAGGCGGGCACGCGCTTTGCCGGGATCTGAATCGGCTCACCCGTCTTCGGGTTCAGTCCTTGACGGGCTGATCGTTCACGAGACTCAAAGGATCCAAAGCCAAGAATCGACACCTTGTCCCCACTCACAACAGAGTTGATAATGGTGTCAATGGTTGCTTCGACAACACGGGAAACATCCGCCCGCTTGATGTCAAAATCGGAGAGGCCAGCAGCAACGCTGTTGACGAGGTCAGCCTTGTTCATTAAGGAGAAGAGGGGAATAGGTGTGCTGAGCAAGGCAACGCCTTGCCAGGGCACAGTAAAGTCATGCTAAGAGAGGATGCCCCCAGAAGCAATCAGAGCGCCCCAAAACGGGCGAATTTGCAGGCTAAGGACATCCTCCCCGCCTTCACTGCGGGGAGGATGTCAAATGATTCACCTCACGGTCCCAACTTGGGACCGCGGTCCACAGCGTGGAGCGCCTCCAGATTCAGATCCGCCAAGGCTCTGGCGCCGTGGTCCACAAGCACAGTGCCGGAACGGCGAACAAGGCCCGTGCTGCAGGCAATCTGGCCCGGTTCATCGGGCCCCAGCCACTGGCGCAACCGTGCCAGGCTGGTGAGCAGGCGGCCCCAGTGGAAGGTGTGGGCCGTGCGCACCGGCGCCACATGGCCATCGGGCTGCGGTTGCAGCAGGCGGCCACAGAAGAGCACGCTCTGTTGACCACGCCAGTGGAGGCAGCAGGAGCCAGGGGTGGGGCCAGGTGTCCAGTAGAGCGCCAGGTCATCCGCAAGCTTCTGCTCCTGGCAAAACGTCTGCACAGCCATGGTGGGCAGCAAATAAGCTTCCTGCTCCTGGATCCACACCTCCCAGCCCAGGTGTTCCACCAGCCGCCGCAGCGCGCCATGGGCAATGCGATGGGTCAGCACAATCCGACCGGTCCCCTGGCGGGACAGCAGCGCCAGGTTGGCCTGGGTGATGTCCGGCACGTCCACCAGCAGGGGGCCTGCCCTGGCGCGTAGCAGCCAGGAGACAGTGCCGCGGCTGTCCCGATTGGGGGCGAAAACCCAGAGTCCTTCGACCACCTCTTGCGGGGGACGTCCCGTTGGCAGGGAATCGTGGGGGGATGGGTGCATGGATGTCCTGACGATGCCGGAGCCGTGGACTTAGGGTTGAGCAGTGGCCCTGACCCAGTGTGACTCTGACTTGGCTTGGTCGTCCCGGCCCGCTCGGTGCGGAAGTTGGCGGAGATGGCGTTAATTTTGCTGTGGTGGCGCCGCAGGCAACCCGCATGGAGTTGCTGCTGTTTGACCACGGCGGCAGCCCCGCTCCCAGCCGGATCGTTCCCCTGGGGCCAACGCACCGCAGCGGTGATGTCTGGCATGTATTCGTGAAGGGCGTTGGTGTTGGCTGCCGGTACGGGTACAGGGTGCATGGCCCACAGGAAGCGGGGTTCAATCCGGCCAAGGTGTTGCTGGACCCCTGCGCCCGGGGCGTCGATGGCTGGCAGGTGTATGAGCGCCAGGCCGGCCGTGGCAACGGCTCCAACCTCCACTGCTGTCTCAAGGGCGTGGTGACGGAGCGTCATCCGTTTGACTTCATGGCGGCGCCGCGGCCGCGGCGGCCATGGCGCGATACCGTCATCTATGAACTCCATCCAGGAGGCTTCACCCGCGGGCAAGGGGCGCCCGTTCCTCCTGGGGAGAAGGGCACGCTGCTGGGACTACGGCGCCTGCTCCCCCACCTGAAGTCCCTGGGCGTCACCGCCATAGAGTTGCTGCCACTGCAATGTTTTGATCCGGGCAGTGGGCCTGCCGGCCTGCACAACTACTGGGGCTATGCCCCCATGAACTGGTTTTCCCTGCATCCCGGCTATGTGGTGGGACATGACCCCCTGCAAGCCCGCCAGCAGATGCGCGCATTCGTGGCGGCGTGCCATCGGGAAAATCTGGAGGTTTTTGTGGATGTGGTCTACAACCACACGGCTGAAGAGGGTGGCGATGGCCCCACCATCAGTTGGCGGGGTTTTGCGGAGCGCCTCTATTACTTCTGCGACAGCGGCGGTCGCTATCAGGACGTGAGTGGTTGCGGCAACAGCATTGCGGCCCACCGGCCCCACGTGCAGCACCTGATTCTGGAGTCGCTGCGGTGCTGGGCGGCGGAGCTGGGTGTTGATGGCTTTCGCTTCGACCTTGCCGCAGCCCTGACCCGGGGTGAGAATCTGACCCCTCTCAAGGAGGCGCCATTGTTCACGGCCATGGCCGCAGATCCCCTCCTGGCGGATCTCAAGTTGATGGGTGAGCCCTGGGACTGTGGGGGGCTGTACCGGCTTGCCGATTTTCCCGCCCAGGACTTTGGCGTGTGGAACGGCCGCCTGCGGGACGACATGCGGCGCTTCTGGAAGGGGGACCAGAACACCTGCTGGAACATGCGGCAACGGCTCAGCGGGAACCGGGACCTATTTGCCGCTGCCAACGTGCAACCGGGCCGTTCCATCCACTTCGTCACCGCCCATGACGGTTTTACCTTGCAAGACCTGGTGAGCTACAATTTCAAGCACAATCTCGCCAACGGCGAAGGAAACCGGGATGGCGAAAACCACAACAACTCCTGGAACTGCGGCGTTGAGGGACCCAGCAGTGATCCCCGCATCCGGGCCTTGCGTTGCCGCCAGGTTCGCAACCTGACCGCCTCCCTGTTGCTGGCGCCAGGGGTTCCCCTGTTGTGGATGGGGGACGAGGTGAACCGCAGCCAGGGAGGCAACAACAACAGTTGGTGCCAGGATAACCCCATCGGCTGGATGACCTGGAACCACGGCCCGGCTGAGCAGGCCATGGAGCGCTACGTTCGCCGCCTGCTGCGGCTGCGGGCGGCCCTGGGTAGCTGGCTGAATCCTGCCACCCTCATTCAGGAGCAAGCCGCTGCCAAACCGCTCCAGGCGTACCGCAAGTGGCACGGCCCACGGCTCAACCGGCCGGATTACGGTCCCTGGTCCCACGCCCTGGCCTGGAGTGTTCACACAGCCACTGGGGACGCGGTGCTCTGGTGCGGCCTCAACGCATTCCACGAGTCCATTCAATTTGATTTGCCCTGCTGTCGCAGCGGCTGGCGCCGTCTCATTGATACGGCACTCCCGGCGGGTGACGACCTACCCCGATCCCCCACCGGTCCGTGGCCCCGGGACCGGGTGCGCCTGGAATCCCATAGCCTGGTGCTGATGGCGGCCAGCCGTCACTGCCCTGCCGCTCTGGAGACCGATGCAGGCTGATGCTCTGCGGCTGCTCGCGACCCATGACCCGCGCCGACACGTGACGGAAAAGCGGACAGGGGGAATCGAACCCCCATCATCAGCTTGGAAGGCTGAGGTTTTACCACTAAACTATGTCCGCTTGTGGCGCACTGCCTCTATCAGCTTAATGCCTTGGGCGGAACCTTAGCAGTGAGGCGGCAGCTTCGCCTTTACCTGGCCTACGGCCTGGGGGATGCCGGTACAGGGTTGGCGGCCACCGTGCTGGGCTTTTATCTCTTCCCCTTTTTTACGGAGGTGGCGGGACTGTCAGCGGGATTGGCCGGGGCCATGCTCATGGTTATCAAGGTGTGGGATGCCTTGAGCGATCCACTGATCGGCTGGCTCAGTGACCGAACCCACACTGCCTGGGGGGCCCGTCTGCCGTGGATCGCCGGTGCGGCCGTTCCCCTCGGGCTCTGTTTTGCCGCCATGTGGTGGGTACCCTATGGAACCCCTGGCCAGCGCCTGGGCTACTACAGCGTGATGGCGGTGCTGCTCATGACGGCCTACACCGCCATGAACCTCCCCTACTCCGCCCTGCCCAGCGAACTCTCCAGCAGTGCGAGTGTGCGCACCCATCTCAACGCGGCCCGCTTCACCGGATCTCTCATGGCCGGTTTCCTGGGCCTGACGATGGCCTTCTCCCTGGTGCGTCTGGGCGCGGTGGGGTATGCGCGACTGGGAATGCTGGGGGGCGCCATGATTGCGGGGTCTGGACTGGCCTGTGCCTTTGGACTCAGCCCGTTTGCCCGGAGCGCCCTCAGGCCAGCCGCCCATCTGGACACCGTCTGGGTGCAGTTGCGACGGATTGCCGCCAATGGGCGTTTCCGCATGGTGCTGGGGCTCTATCTGCTGCTCTGGTACGCCCTTCAACTGATGCAGACGGTCTCCCTGCTGTTCCTGCGGGTGGTGCTGCACCTGGGGGACAACTGGGCCCTGGCCATGCCCATGGTGTTTCAGATCTCGGCGGTGCTGGGGCTCTGGCTCTGGGGGCAGGTGGCCCAGCAGCGGGGGCGGATTCCGGCCCTGCGCTGGGGGCTGACCCTCTGGGGAGTTGCGCTGGTTCTGGCTCTGCTGCTGCCCCCCTTTCCCCTGGGGATGGGTGGTGTCTGGCAAGGATTGTTTCTGACCCTGCTGGTGTTCACCATCATGCTTCTGGGCCTGGGGGGGGCCACGGCCTTTCTCATCCCCTGGTCCTTGCTCCCCGACGCCATTGATGCCGACCCCGATCACCCCGCCGGCTTCTACACGGCCTGGATGGTGCTGGTCCAGAAGCTGGGCATTGGACTGGGCATCCTTGTTGTGGGTTTTGTGCTGGAGTGGAGCGGCTACCTGGCCAGCCAGGGGGTGGACCAGCCTGATGGCGCAGTTGTCATGATTCGTCTATGCATCAGTGTGGTGCCGGGAACCCTGATTACTTTGGGCCTCGTCGTGATGCGCCACTGGCCCCGGCGGAGCGCGCAACAGATCTGAACCCTTTGACCACCTTGCTTG
This sequence comes from Synechococcus sp. SB0668_bin_13, assembly GCA_009836025.1. GTDB lineage: Bacteria > Cyanobacteriota > Cyanobacteriia > PCC-6307 > Cyanobiaceae > Synechococcus_B. The sequence goes on from VXWH01000036.1 coordinate 9,167, forward strand.
CCAGTCCATGGCCATTGTGAAGATGCCCCGATGGCTCAAGCGCCTGGGCAGCAGCCTGTTGCTCAGCGGACAAACCATTGCCGCGCTGGCCCGTGGTCACTGGGGCGGCGGTGAGTCGCTGGCACAGATGCACATTGCCGGCCCCGACAGCTTTCTGGTGGTGCTGCTGGTGGGTGTTGCCGCTGGCACCGTGTTCAATGTGCAGGTAGCTTCGGAACTCACGGACCTGGGCCTGGGGGAGGCTGTTGGCGGCATGCTGGCCGTAGGCCTGGCGCGGGAAATTGCCCCGATCCTGTCGGCAGTGTTGATCACGGGCAAGGTGGCGACCGCATATTCAGCAGAACTGGGCACCATGGCCGTCACCGAACAGGTGGATGCCATCAAGATGTTGCGGACGGATCCGGTGGATTATCTTGTTGTCCCGAGAGTGGTGGCGTTGCTGGTGATGACGCCTCTGCAGACCGTTGCCTTTTTCGTGGTGGGCATGGTCTCCGGCGCCATTAGCTGTGCCCAGTACTACGGGATTCCACCGGCGGTGTTCTGGCAGTCCGTGCGGGAATGGATGGATCCCGCAGATGTGCCTGCCATGGTCTGCAAAGGGATGGTGTTTGGACTGGTGATTGCGCTGGTTGCCTGCGGCTGGGGCCTGTCCACCCGTGGGGGACCTAGAGAAGTGGGCACCAGCACCACGGGCGCCGTGGTCATGACCCTGGTTCTATTGGCTCTGATCAACGTGGGCCTGACCCAGGTGTTTTTCGGGTGAGTGAACCGGCCTTTAGAGTCATCTCTGTCTTGAAAATTGGGCTGAACCATGGATGCTGCAGAGACGGTGGTGCTGGCACCGGGACTACGGCTACCGCTGGCCATCCTGCTGCTGGGGAGTCTGCTCTGCCTGGTGAACCTGGCGACTGGTGGGGCCGTAGCGGTATTGGGTCTGACTTTGCTGTTTCAGAGTGTGCGGCTGCGCCTGGTGTTCACCCCTGATGCGCTGGAATTGCACAATGGATCTGTGGTGCTGCGCTGTTTCCCCTACAAGAACTGGCGCGGCTGGAGCCTGTTCTGGAAGCCGTTACCCATTCTCCTCTACTTCCGTGAAGTGAACGGCATTCATTTTGTGCCGGTGATTGTTGATGGACAGGGGCTACGCCAACAACTGGAGCAGCGGCTTGGCCACGTGAATGTCGCCACCAATTCTGCTGACGCCATCTGAATCCACATCCATGACATCCAGCAAGAGCGAGACATCGACACCCCAGGCTCCGCAAGCGGCTTCTCCAGCAGCAGAGGTATTCCTGGCCGAGCTGCTGGAGCGGCGGCAACGGTTGCTGGCGGAGATCAGCACCCTTGAACAACGGCGCGACCGACTCCAGGAAGATATCGGCCGCCACTTTGCCGGCTCCTGCGATGAGTTATCCCGGCGCGTGCAAGGGTTTCAGGAGTATCTGGTGGGGGCGCTCCAGGACCTGAGCGACCGGGCCCAGGCCCTGGAGCTGGCCCCCCGGAAGGTGATGGTTCAGCCTTCGCCCCTGGATCAGCCCGTTGCAACAGCCCCCAGCCAGGACACCGGTGCCGCAAGCCCCTTCCTGGCCGATCAGTCCCTGATTGAAGACATGATCCGCGGGTTCCAGAAGACCCCGGATTTCTATGCACCGCCATGGCGACTGCGCCGCCACCTGGAGCCCAACCATGGGGAATTGCTCAGCAACTGGCTGTTTCAGCAGCAGGGGCGGGGCGCACAGAACAGCCTGGGCAGCCGCAGCCGTAATGTGCTGCTGGGGGCCGCGGCCATTGCAGTTCTCACGGAGCTCTATGGAGACCAACTGCAAACCCTGGTGCTGGCCAGCACACCGGAGCGGCTGGGTCAGTGGCGACGAGGGTTGCAGGATAGCCTGGGTCTGGCACGGGAGGATTTTGGCCCCAACGCCAACGGCATCAGCCTGTTCGAACGACCTGATGCCCTGGTTGAGCGGGCCGACCGGCTGGAAAGCCAGGATGGCCTACCCTTGATTCTGGTTGACGCCGCCGAGCAGGTGGTTGATATTCCCATCCTCCAGTTTCCCCTCTGGCTTGCCTTTGCGGCGGATGCTCGCGAGTTGGCCATGGACGATCCTGACAGTGATCCCCTCTGATTCGTGAACCCTGCAGCATCCTGGCTCCCTTGCCTCCTGGCAGCCTATGGACTGGGGAGCATTCCCTCCGGCTGGCTGCTGGTGAAATGGTTGCGTGGTGTGGATCTACGCCAGCAGGGCTCGGGCTCCACGGGCGCAACCAACGTGTTGCGGTTCGCGGGGCGGTGGCCGGCCCTGGCTGTCCTCCTGGTGGATGTGGGCAAGGGGACAGTGGCCATTGTGCTGGCCAAGGGATGGGGCGCCACACCGTGGCTGCAGTTGGCGGTGGGTCTCTGTGCTCTGGCCGGGCACATTTGGCCCCTCTGGTTGAGATTTCGTGGGGGGAAGGCGGTGGCCACCGCCCTGGGGGTGTTCCTTGGCCTCTCCCCACCGGTGGCCCTGGCCTGCCTGGGCAGCTTTCTGGTGGTGCTGGCCAGCGTGCGCATGGTCTCGGTGGCCAGTCTGACCGCTGGCGTGCTGCTGCCGATCCTGATGGTCTGGGGGATGGCGGGGTCTGCGGCGCGTCTTCCCTACACGCTGCTGGCCCTGACAACCACGGCGCTGGTGATCTGGCGCCACCGCGGCAACATGCAGCGCATCTGGATGGGTCAGGAACCTCGCCTCGGCCAGAAGGCTCCTTAACCCCTCAACCCCAGCCGTCGGAACGGGGAGGTCACCCCAGTTCACGGCTGCGGCGCTGGGCCGCAAGGACCGCATCCATCAGCGCAGCGCGGAAGCCGCGGCGTTCCAGTTCAGCAACGGCGGCAATGCTGGTGCCGCCGGGGCTACAGACAGCATCCTTGAGGGCGGATGGGGGCAACTGCTCCTTCTGGAGCAGTGCGGCGCTGCCGGCCACCATGGCCTGGGCAATGCTGTTGGCCTGGGCCCGCGACAGACCCGCCGCAACACCCCCATCCGCCAGTGCCTCCATCATTACCGCCACCATGGCCGGCCCTGATGCGGCCAGGGCCAGGAACCCGTCCATCTGCGCCTCACTCACGTACTCCACCTGGCCGAGAACCGCAAACAAGGCGATCACCAGTTGACGCTGCTCCAGGGAGAGGTTGCCAGCCATGGCCAGTCCGGTCAGGCCAGTTCTGATGCGACAGGCGATGTTGGGCACGGCCCGCACACAGGGGCGCCGGGGAAAGGCTGCTTGTAGTCGCCCCAGGGAAACACCAGCCAGGATGGAAATCACCAGGCCCTGCCCCTCCTGGGCAGGGGGATCAAGGGCAGCGCGGGTCTCCAGTACCGTCTCCAGTTGCTGGGGTTTGCAGGCCAACACCACATGATCAGCCATGAGCACGGGCCGGAGATCGACGCCCACTGCCACCCTGTCTCGCCGACGCAACGCTGCGGCCCGACCATGGTCACGGACGCAGGCAGCGATCTGTTCCGGTTGGAGAAAGCCGCTTTCCAGCCATGGCCTGGCCATGGACTGGGCCATCTGGCCGTAACCTAGAATTCCCCACTGACCGCTCATGCTATGAATTCCCGCCATGAAAGCTTAATTTTTCGTTAGAGTGTTTGTTCACGTCCTGGGCATTCCAGGCCCACTAAACGGTCCCACTATCCCACTAGACGGTGGGGGGAAGCTCACCCGAGAACGGCGTGAAGTTTACGTCTGGAATAAGAGACGATGGTTCACGGCCACTGCTGCTGTTGTTGACGGAGGGCTGGGGCATCGGCTGAGGCGGTTCTGGCTTGGCTGCCGGTGGGTCTGGGGAGGGATCTGGCTCAGCACCCTTTGCCAGGGTAACCTTGACGCAACTGGGAGCGAAGAGAAAAATTCCCTCCCCCAACCGCTCCTGGCTGCCATCGGTGGCAAAGTTTCCGCCCGAGACAAAATCCACGGCCCGTTGGGCTTCTTCAGGAGCCATTTGGGTCAGGTTAAGAATTATGGTTCTGCGCTCACGCAAGGCTTGAATGGCCCGCGGCATCTCATCAAAGTTTCGCGGCTGCATGAAGATCACCTCGGACAACTCGCTGGAAATGCCCGGCATGCCAATGACATTGGACCGGGAGAAGGACTCTTTATCCAGGGCCTGGGGCATATTCAGACCTTCAGGGCCTGGACCTGCAGGACTTGAGAACTCCTCAGGAAGCCCACCGTCACCCATCAAGGCTTCGTCTGGGTCATAGCCATGGGTATGATCGTCTTCCGTGATCTCACCATCATCGCCAGAGACGATAGAGCGCATGCGAGAGAGAAAGGACACTACCAGGGGACCTCATCGAGGAGGGAGCAAAACATGCACCACGGTTCATACTCCATTTTAGGAGCAAGCTTCACCGTTTGCAAGAAAGTTGGGCGTGGGGCGCGTGTTGAGGGTCACGTGTCTCAAGTCTCAAGTGCAGGTGTCTCCGCAGAGGTCATGGGCGCCAGCCGGCCAGCGAGGACCAAAAATATCATTGCCAATACGGACAATTGTACTGCCAGCACCAACGGCTTGCGGCCAGTCTCGACTCATTCCCATGGAGAGTTGATTGAAATCCATGGCCACCGCTGACGGCAAGTGGGCTCTCAGCTGCTGCGCCAATTGGCGGCAGTCGGAGAAAAGGTGGTGGAGTTGATCCAGTTCCAGCCCCAGGGGGGCCATCGTCATCAGCCCCCGCAACTTTACATGGGACAGATGCGCCAGCGTGGACAGGTGGGCGGTCAATTGCTCTGGAGGAAAGCCCCCCTTGTTGGGATCTGGACGCAGCTTGACCTGGAGAAGGACTTGGGGACAACGCCCCTCGTCCCCGGCGATGCGATCCAGCCGCTGTGCCAGGCTGATGCGGTCCAAGGAGTGAATCCAGGCAAAGGCCTTGGCCACTGGCCGCACCTTGTTGGCTTGCAGTTGGCCGATAAAGTGCCACTCCAGCCCAGGACAACGCTGCCGCAGCGCCCTGATCTTAGGCTCCGCTTCCTGAAGACGACTTTCACCAAAGCGCCGCTGCCCTGCTGCGTAGGCCTGTTCAATGGTCTGTGAAGGCTGGCCCTTGCTCACAGCCAGCAGCGTCACGCCAGGGGGCAAACGATGGTGAAGGGACTCTAAACGGTTGGCGATGGTCACGTCATTCCCGCGAAAGCTGATGGATGGATTCCCGCTTCCGCGGGAATGACGCGATGGGGCCTGGGAAGGTAAAGGGGCTCGCTTTGAGGGTGGCCAGTGGTTCCTTAGATGAAGGTTTTCTCAAAAATATCCTGCCAAGCCATGGCTGCATCAGGGTCTGTACGGCGAGAGCGGTTGAGGTTTTGCTCAGCCAAAGCCCGGGCATCCATCAGGGGGATGGTCTGGAAAAGAACGTCCTGTTTTTGCAGGGTGACCAGAAAGAACATTCTCTGCGCATAGAGGCTGACATAGAGGTCCCGGCTGTCCCCTGTTGGGCAGACCCAATAGAGCAAGCCAAAGGTTGGATGATTGAGATAGCGTTCAGCAGCCACTGATGCGGTGATTTCACAGATTTAATTCTCCATCTTAACTGTGGCCTGGCCAACACGCCTAGGACCAGCCGATCTGCCAGCGCAGTGCCACCAACAGCACCAACAGCAGCAGGGCGCAGGCGTTGGGAAATCTCGTTGCGGGTGGCCGTGGTCGCAGTGCCGAGGGGGGCAGCAACCGGCTACCCCGGGCCATGAGCGCTTCCGCCCCCTGCTCGGAGCGCAGCAGCAGGTTGGCCAGTAACCGTTCTCCAAGCCCCAACAGCAAGGCCGTTCCTCCCTTCAACCCCAGTTGGCGCGGCTGGAAGGAACGGGTGGCCACGGCCCGCAGCAAATTCTGAAGTTCCTCCTGCACCAGCGGCAAAAAGCGTAGAGAGAGCAGGAGCATGAATCCCAGTTCGGTGGTGGGAATCCCCAAGCGCCCCAGGGGGCGCAAGATCCAGGCAAAGGCCCAGGCCAGGTCTTCCGCCGGCGTGGAAATCAGCAGCAGGTTGGCGCTATGAACCAGGGTGAAGAGAAGCGTCCCGCTGCGAAGAGCCAGGTCCAGAGAGGCCCGATTGACGCTCAAGGGTCCCAGTTGCAGTGGCGGCTGGCCCACAGGTCCCCACTGCCAAAGCCGCCAGGGTTCCCCTGCTGCCGAGCGGGGCGCGTCCGCCGGCAACAGTCGCACCTCTTCGGTGGGGCGCTGGGGCGCCTGGGGCACGGTGGATCCAGAAGGGATCACCAGGAAAATTGCGCCCACACCACAGGAGGCTGCCAGCAGCAGGGGGACCAGGCGACGCCACAGCAACCAGGGGAGACCGCAGAACGCTGTCAGTAGCAACAGCAGACCCACGAGCCCAATGCGCCAAGCCCCGTTGGCCAAAATCGGCGTGATCAGGAACGCCAAGGTCCAGCCCAGCTTGAGGCGTACGTCCACGCGGCGGATCCAGCCCCGGTCCCCGTCCACGTATTGCCCCATGGGCAGTTGTCGTAACCAATCCATGGCGGTGGGAAGGGGCAGCGTGGCTCAACCAGTAGCCTGGCATCTCAGCCCACTGTGGTGATGAAGGATGAATCCGCCCATGATCCAGCCCTCCTGGCCCTCTTGAACAGCATTGCCCACTGGCGCAGCCAGCGGTGCGACCTCCTGCTGCAGAACGGGCGCCTTGCGGATGCCCATGCCTTGGCGCAAGAGTTCATGGGCTGGGGAGACGACCCGTCAGGCCGGTGATCCCTCATCCCCGTCCTGTTGGGACGACGCCACCGCGGCGGCGAGACCGCGCCGGGACTGGCGTTCACTCCTGCCACGCCAGAAGAGCCGCAGGGGCGACCCTTCAAAGCCCAACCCTTCCCGAATCTGGCGCTCGATGTAGCGACGATAGTTGTCGGTAAACCGCTTGGGATCGTTGACAAACAGGCTGAAACACGGCGGCCGGGTGGCCACCTGGGTGCCGTAGTAGAGGCGACCTTGGCGGCCACCGCGGCTGGTGGGGGGGCTACGCCAGGCCAGGGCCTCCTGGAGCAGTTCGTTGACCACACTGGTGCCGACCCGCCGCCGATGCTGCTCCACAGCGGCTTTTGCCAGCGAGAAAATCTGCTCCACCCGCTGCCCCGTCCTGGCGGAGATAAACGTCATGGGGGCCCAGTTCACAAAATAGAGCTTGTCGTAGAGGCGTTTTTTCATGGCGGCCATGGTGTGGGTGTCCTTGGCAACGGCATCCCACTTGTTCACCACCACCACGCAGGCGCGCCCCTCCTCGGCGATGCGACCCGCCAGCCGCTGATCCTGCTCGGTGATGCCGTCCAGTGCGTCAATCACCAGAAGGCAGAGGTCACTGCGGGCAATGGCCTTGAAGCTGCGGTTCACCCCGAAGAATTCCGGCCCGTAGGCCACCCGGCCCCGGCGGCGAATCCCGGCGGTGTCCACCAGGCGCCAGCATTGGCCCTGCCGCGTGATGTGCGTATCAATGGCATCCCGGGTGGTGCCGCTCACGGGGCTGACAATGGCGCGGGGTTCCCCACAGACGGCGTTCAGCAAACTGGACTTGCCCACGTTGGGCCGGCCGATAATGGCCAACTGAACAGGCTCCACCTCCTGATCCTGCTGTTGTTCCGGCAGCAGGTCATGCAACTGATCCAGCAGATCTGCGGTGCCCACCCTGTGGATACTGGAGACCGGCTGGGGTTCGCTCAGGCCCAGACTCCAGAAATCGGCCGCCAGGGCAGCACCCATTTGGGGGGACTCGCACTTGTTGACCGCCAACAGCACCGGCAGGGAACGATTACGCAGCCAGGAGGCGATGGTTTGATCCGCTGTGGTGAGCCCCTGCTGCCCGTCCACCACCATCACCACGGCACAGGCTTCCGCCAGGGCCAAGCCCACCTGCTCACGAATCTCCGGAAGGAAGGTGCTGTCGTCGTCAAACACCAACCCCCCGGTATCCACCAGGCGAAAGCGGCGCCCACCCCATTCCGCCTCCTGGTAGGTGCGGTCCCGGGTGATGCCGGGCTGATCCGCCACAATGGCTTGGCGAGATCCCGCCAAACGGTTCACCAGGGTGGACTTGCCCACGTTGGGGCGCCCAACCACGGCAACAACAGGAAGGGACATGGCGGCTGGGGCGGGGGAACCGGATGGTCAAGTCTGGGGCGTTGGCCCGGCAGGTGGAGTCTCTTGATGGGGAGTTGCGGCCTTCAGCCAGCGCCCAACGGCGGTGGGCAGAGCCTGGCGTTGCCGGGTAGCGGGATGGATGCAGAGGTGACGGGTCAGCCCCGTGGCCACCACCTTCTGGTTGCTGTGGACGTCATAGTGAATCTCGAAGCTGGTGGGATCCAACTGGCGACAGGCCAGGTGAATGAGAAGGACATCCCCGTGGCCCATAGGTCGATGGTAACGGGCCTGACAGTGAATGATGGGCAGTGCCCCATGGGGATTGGCGAAGATCTCTTCGGTGGTCACGCCAAACCTGTCCAGGGATTCTTCATAGGCCTCGTGACACCAGCGCAGCAGGTGGTGAAAATGCACAACGCCTGCGGGGTCGGTTTCCCCAAAGCGGACGGTGCGACGGATGAGCAGCCATGGGGGGGATGGGGGAGAGCCTTCTGTCGTCATTGAGTTGGAGGAGAAGCACGGACAGGGCGTCCTTTGCCGTCGCACACCAAAGGTCGCTTGCTGGTCAGTCCCCCGCAAGGTGTGGCCGACAATCGGAGGGCAGCACCCCACTTGTTGAGGCTGGAGGCGGTGCGCTGGGCTTTGACATAGGTGGCATCCAGCATCAGCACCTCATTCTGGTGCTGCACCGGCTTCTGCCTCTGTGTGGGCGGGTCGTGCCAATTCCGAGAAGATCAACCGGAAGACCCCCTTCTCTGACCAGGGACGGCAAGCGACGGCAAAGGTTGTAGGGCGTTTGTACGGTCCATAGGCGCCTGGGGCATCCACGAGAGCGCCAGCCGTGACGTGTACGTAGACGATGCCGCTCGCCACCTTGCGGTCCCCCTGAAAGTCTCTTGGGGGTTCCCCTCACCAGAGGGGACTCTCTTCCCTGGTTTATGAGGCCTGACCCTTAATGACCCAGGCTGTTGTAGGATACAAGCCCCCGTTCAGGGTGGTGTGGGCTGTACGCTGTTTGGGCGGCGAATGCTCAAGCGCCGTCGCCGCTGGGCTAGTGGAGACGTAAAGGGGAAGAGCTCAAATGAGCAATCAAGTTGCCCGTGGCTTGGTGATGGTTCCAGCGGTGGCGCTGGGTGGTGTGTTTGTGGCAACGGGACTCTTCTGGAACCAGGAGGGCAGCACCGGCAGCCGTGGCTTGGCCATTGGCCTGGGGTTGCTGCTGCTGGCAGCAGGACTGTTGGTGGGTTTGCTGACCCCACGGCCGGATGCTTAGGCTCAGGACTCATAACCAGAAGAGAAGAGTGGCACCCAGGAGGACAGCAGAGAGAAAGATATGGGCACAGCGGTCATAGCGGGTGGCAATGCGGCGCCAGTCCTTCAGCTTGGCGAAGAGGTTCTCAACCTTATGGCGCAGCTTGTAAAGCCTCTTGCTGGCAGGGAGCCTCTTGTTGCGGTTCCGCCTGGAGGGGATGCAGGGAGTGATGCCTTGCTCCAGCAGCATGGTGCGGATCTTGTTGCTGTCGTACCCCTTGTCTCCAATCAAGGTAGTTGCCTCTGGCAGATCCCTCAGCAGGTGGTCAGGCCGGTGGAGTCGCTGCATTGCCCTTCACTGAGGTGAAGCCGTACAGGACCCCCTTGCCTGTCGCACACCACGTGCAGCTTGCTGGTCAGTCCTCCTTTGGTGCGACCAATCAAGCGAGGGGCAGCACCCTCTTTTTGAGGCTGGAGGCCCTGCGATGGGCTTTGACGTAGGTGGCATCGATCATCAACACCCCTTCCGCCTCTGCGTCCTCGGGCCGTGACAATTCCGAGAAGATCAGCCGGAAAACTCCTGTCTCTGACCAGCGACGGAAGCGGTTATAGAGGGTTTTGCAGGGTCCATAGGCGGCTGGGGCATCCACGAGAGGGCAGGCCGTGACGCTGAACGTAGATGATGCCGCTCAACACCTTGCTCTCATCCACCCGGCTCCCCCCACGAGACTGGGGAAAGAAGGGCTTGATCCTCTCAAGCTGCTCCTCGCTCAGCCAGAACAAACCGTCCATCCTTCCTCCTGAAGGTCTCTTGGAACTCCCCCTCTACAGAAGGAGGATCTCCCCCAGTTTATGAGTCCTGAACCTAGGCTCAGGCCTGAGAACCAGGAGATGAATGTGGCCCCCAGGAGGACGGCAG
>VXWH01000095.1 GCA_009836025.1 Synechococcus sp. SB0668_bin_13
CTTACCCGGAGATTACGCCCCCTTCAATTTCCACCACCTTCGAGACACATCCCCGTCCACCGTTCAGATAGCAAGATCAAAAGGCAGATCACTGATGTCCCGTAGTCGGTCTCCGTCAATCATGGTGAATAGCATCTCCGCCTGATCTTCGCAACTTGGTAGTGCCTTACAAACCGTCTTCAATTTGTCCAAGGCAATATGATAGACGCAATCCAGGTCTCCAGTGCCCAGTGCTAGAGAAGCGATGCGCATTGGCAGAGGTTCTGCGGTCACAGCAACAATATGAGGCAATCGGCCTTTTCTGTTGCGGATCAGATTGAGGGCCTCGGTCCGGGTATTCTGTGAGCGGTCACTCCGAATTGTCCATTTACAGGACACACTGGCGTGTAAAAAAGGCAAATCAGGAGAACGGTTTGATTCCAGGAATGGTGTCAGGGTTGCCAGGCCTGGACGATCCAGAACCATCGCTTGCCCATTAACGTCGTCACGAGATACGGTACTGCGGGCGACAATAATATCTGGTGTCACAAGGTAATCATATCCGAGGGCTGTTGACAAATCTCTGTTGTCTCGCACGAGATCATCAAGAATTTTTAGGTGGCGGTACTGTGCAAATCTGGAGATCTGTGTCTGCGACGTCAAGTACTTCCATTTGCCTGGTCTCATGTGGCTGATCGCTGTGAATGTGTGTTCAATGAACTCACAGGTGAGCTTCTCAAATAGAGCACCCGCTCTCTGCCCTGGAATTGATCTTGACTTCTGTCGGGGAATTCGCAGCGCTCCGACAATGCCGTTTGCAATGAGAATACTGGAGCGACTGCCGCAATCCGCAAAATTCGGGTACGTCATATCCGCTCCATCCGCTCCAGCAGAGAAACGGATCACCTGTTGCCCCAGCTTGGCATGGTAATCGCTTCGCAGTTCTCCGAGGGTGGTCATGGTTTGCTACGGAATCATTGTCAGTTGAAGATCCTGATTGATCCTCATCTGCGACTGCTGGGCGTAGACCGGATTCAATTCAACGAGAATTGCCCTGCGGTTCGACTGAGCCGCCACAACGCCGCTGGTCCCGGATCCGGAAAATGGATCAAGGATAACGTCACCCGGCCGACTGCCCAGCAGGATGCACCGTCTGGCCAATTCTCTGGGAAAAACCGCTGGATGGGGCACACCACTGGAATCGGGACCCAGGACCCAGTAGTTTCTGAGATTGGCGCCGCTCTCCTCTCGCATTGCTTGATTATTGTAGTAATAGTTTGGATTTTTCGCAAACAGGAATATGTCCTCAGTGGCATTGGAGGGTCGATTCTTGACACTTTCAGGCATGGGGGCCTTCTTGATCCAGGTGATCTTTGACCTCAGCAGCCAGCCATCTTCTTGCAGCGCGAACGCAACCCGCCATGGCAGGCCCATCAGGTCCCGATCCTTGAGTCCCCAGCAGTTGGGCACCTTGCAGTTGCGCTGCTGAATCAGCTTCCTGGTATTCCCCACCAAGGCGTTGGGACCACTGCGTCCTGTGCCGCCATTGCGGGCGTAGCCGTCACCAACATTGAGCCATAGGGTCCCGTTGTCCCGTAGCACCCGACGCACCCCCCGGAAGACCGCCACCAAGTTCGACACGTACGCTTCAGGGGAGGACTCAGCGCCAATCTGGTCCCCATGGTCGTAGTCGCGAAGCCCCCAGTACGGCGGTGAGGTGACGCAGCACTGAGCGATCCCCGGCTCAATCTGTCCCAGCACATGACGGCTGTCACCCACCAGGATCCAAACGGTGTTGCCGGCCAGCGTTGTCTGCGTGAGATCCCCAATGGTCAATGAGAATAGCCCCCGAAACCGTTCGTGTCTTGCTCTGGCCTATTATGCTGCTGAACATCAGACATGGTCTGCATGGGGCAGGTTCTGGTCCTGAATGCCTCCTACGAGCCCCTCAACATCACAAGCTGGAAGCGTGCCGTAGTCATGATGCTCAAGGGCAAGGCGGAAAGCCTGGAGCAGGACACGGTTGTTGTACACAAGGACCTACTGATCCCCACCGTGATTCGCCTGCGCCAGTATGTCCGCATTCCGTTCAAGGAAATCCCCCTCACCCGCCGCAACGTGCTCCAGCGGGATCTGCACACCTGCCAGTATTGCGGCTACAGAGGAGAGCGGCTCTCTGTGGACCATGTGCGCCCCCGTAGCCGGGGAGGCCACCACGCCTGGGACAACGTGGTGACGGCTTGCCTCCGCTGCAATATGCACAAGGGGAATCGAACCCCTCGGGAGGCTGGCATGACCATCACCTGCAGGCCGCGCCGTCCCGTCAGCTCGCTCTACTTTGAAGCCTCACGGCAGATTCGCAGCGGCCAGCGCCAGGAGTGGCAGAAGTACGTCATCGGTGTTTGAGTGCTGAGGCGGCTACGGGCACGGGAGCGGGGAAGACTGACCCTCCCTCCTCCTGTTATCTCAACCGGCAAGCCTTGTTTCTGCCAACTGCTCCAGTTGTTGGCGCTGGTCGCGGTTGAGGGACTCCTGGACGAGGCCTTCAAGCTCACCTGCCAGCACAGCCTCCAGGGCAAAGTTCCGGGCCAGGCGGTGGTCGGTGGCCCGCTTGTCCTTGTAGTTGTAGGTGCGAATTTTCTCGCTGCGGTCGCCACTGCCCACCTGGGAGCGCCGCTGGGCCCCTTGTTGGCTAGCGGCCTCGTTCAGGGCCAGTTGATAGAGCTTGGCCCTCAGAATGTCCATGGCCCGCTCCCGGTTCTGCAGTTGGGAGCGCTCCTGGGTGCAAAATACGCGAATTCCTGTGGGCTTATGGAGAAGATCCACAGCGGTTTCCACCTTATTGACGTTCTGTCCACCGGCGCCGCCGGAACGGGCGGTGCTGATTTCCAGTTCGCTGGGCGCAATGGATACCTCCACGGGATCCACCTCCGGCATAACGGCCACGGTGGCGGTGGAGGTGTGTACCCTGCCTTGGGATTCGGTGGCTGGCACCCGCTGGACGCGATGCACACCGGCTTCATACTTAAGCTGGCTGAACACCCTGTCCCCCTGGATGGACAGGATCAACTCCTTGAAGCCCCCCAACTCCGCCACCGAGGCGCTCACTGGCTCCACCCGCCAGCCCTGACGCAGGGCATAGCGCTCATACATGCGCGCCAAATCCCCCGACCAGATGGCTGCTTCGTCCCCCCCGGCGCCAGCGCGGATTTCCAGCATGACGCTGCGCTCATCCCGGGGATCCTGGGGCAGCAGGGCCAGGCGAAGCTCCCGCTCACTGGCCTCCAACGCTTCTTGCAGGGCCTTGAGTTCCTCGGTGGCCAACTGGCGCCAATCCGGGTCCAGGTCTCTCTGCTGGAGCAGATCCACGGTCTGGTCATACTCCCGCTGCAATTGCTCGTGGTGGGCAAAGCCGGTCACCACAGGCTCCAGCCGCGCCCGTTCCTGAGCCAAACGCTTGAGGGCGTCAGGATCGCTGGCCAGACCAGGGTCCGCCAGTTGGTGTTCCAACTGCTGGAAGGTCTGGCATGCCACCTGAAGCTTCTCAGTGAGATAGCACGGTGCCGCCATCAACAGAGCATTGAACAGTGGGCCACAGTCGACGTCGAGGCTTCAGCTCTTTTTCCCGTCCACCCGGTTGGAGCGGATGCCGTACTTCTTCATGAAACGATCCACGCGCCCTTCCGTGTCCAGGATCTTCTGGGTTCCGGTAAAGAAGGGATGGTTACCACTCCACACTTCCACGCTGATCTCGGGTTGAGTGGATCCAACGGTCATGATCACCTGACCGTTGCAGATCACCTTGGCATCCGGATACCAGGTGGGGTGAATGTCCTGTTTGGGCATGGCGTAACTCAGCGCTTGGAGAATTGGGGGGCCTTGCGGGCTTTTTTGAGGCCGTACTTGCGGCGCTCCTTGGCGCGGGGGTCACGGCTGAGGTGGCCTTCCGCCTTGAGGGGCTTGCGATTGTCGGGGGAGAGCTTGCACAGGGCCCGGGCAACGCCCTGCTTGATGGCATCCGCCTGGCCACTGAGACCACCCCCCTTGGAATTGACCAACAGGTCATACTCCTTTTCCAATCCCAGGGTCTCCAACGCAGCGGTAACCGCAGACAAGAAGGCCAGGTTGTGGTTGAGGTAATCCATGGCGGCACGGCCGTTAATGGTGACCCTGCCATTGCCAGGCACAAGGCGGACCCGGGCAATGGCCGTCTTACGGCGGCCGGTTCCCCAGTAGGAGACGGTGTTGGCGGCGATGGTTGCGGTGCTTGACATCATCAACTGGCGGTGGAGAGGGGGAGCGTGGTTGGAGTTGGACGCTGGGCCCCATGGGGATGAGCAGCACCGCGGTACACCTTGAGCTTGCGGAACAACTGGCGGCCCAGGGCATTGCGGGGCAGCATCCCCCGCACGGCAGTTTCAATGATCCGCTCCGGCAAACGGGCTTGCAGGTGGCTGAAGGTTTCCACCTTCATGCCCCCGGGGCGACCGGAGTGGCGGCGGTAAAGCTTTTGATGGGCTTTCCTGCCCCCCACGGTCACCTTCTCCGCATTGACCACCACGATAAAGTCGCCCACGTCCATGTGGGGCGTGAAGGTGGGCTTATGTTTGCCCCGCAGCACCTTGGCGATCTCACTGGCCAGACGTCCCAGGGTCTGACCAGCAGCATCCACCACATACCAGTCCCGCTGCAAGGCGTCCACTGAGGGAACGACTGTCTTGTTCATCACACCGTAAGGAAGGCCACAAACGGCTTATCCTACCCCAAGCTGCCCCCCTGGCCAAGGGACAGGACCAGGAAAGAGGGGCGGTTCATAGCCAACGCCCATGAAGCAGAGGCCCTGTGGCGGCGCCGCCTCCTGCACGTCTTCCCGCTTGCCCCGCCGCCAGCGCTGTTCAAACACGTCCACCGGAAGACGACCTTCCCCCACCGCCACCAACTGGCCCACCAGCAGTCTCATCATGCCGTAGAGGAAACCACTGCACTGCACATCAACGGCCACCACGTCACCCCAGCGCTGCACATCCACAGCTTGAACCGTGGTGCGGGCGTGGGGGCGGGAACTGCCAGAGCGCTGAAACGCACGAAAATCGTGATGGCCAAGCAGGGGCTGCAGGGCTGTGGCCATCTGCTGCGTATTCAGCGGGGCGTTATAACGGTGCCAACTGGTGGCCCGCAGGAACAGGTTGGGAGCCGGGTGGTTGTACAGGAGGTAGCGGTAACGGCGCCAGCAGGCACTGAAGCAGGCGTGCCACTGGCTGGAGACAGCACGGGCTGCCAGAACACGGATATCTGGCGGTAGACAGCCATTCAGTGCTTTGGGCCAGCGGTGATCAGGAATGGGGCTGGCCACATCCACATGCACCACCTGGCCGGCTGCATGAACGCCGGCATCCGTGCGCCCGGCCGCGATTGCCGCCCCCTGGAAACCAGGTTGCAACTTGCCCACTGCGGCCTCCAGCGTGGCCTGGATGGTGGGACCATGGTGCTGACGCTGCCAGCCGTGGTAGGCGGTACCCTCATACTGAAGCAGCAGGGCCAGACGGCGCGTCTGAATGCCTTCAGACCAACTCGATGATGGCCATTTCCGCGTTGTCGCCACGCCGCCGCACGGTGCGGGTGATGCGGGTGTAGCCACCGTTGCGGTCACCGTACCGCTCAGCCGCCTTCTCAAAGAGCTTGTGGACAAGATCCTTGTCGTACATGTAGCCCAGGGCCTGCCGCCGTGCGGCCAGGCGACCATCCTTGGCCAAGGTGATCATGCGATCAGCTTCCTGGCGTAGCGCTTTGGCCCGGGCCTTGGTTGTGGTGATGCGCCCGCTGCGGAGCAACTCCGTGGTCAAGCTGCGCAGGAGAGCCTTGCGCTGATCGGCAGGTCGGCCAAGCTGGGGAATGCGGCATTGGTGTCGCATGGTTGGTATGGTTGGTTGAGGAAACGGCAAGGGCGCCACACCATCATGCCTTGGCGCGGCTTTTGGGGAGGGAGACGCCAATGCGCTCCAGGGCTTCAATCACCTCGTCGGCAGACTTGGCCCCAAAGTTCTTGATCTCCAGAAGGTCTTCATAGCTGAAGGTCATCAGATCCGACACTGTATTGACCTGGGCCCGCTTCAGACAATTGTAAGCCCGCACGGAAAGGTTGATCTCCTCAAGAGGAACCTGACTTTCCGTTGAGGCTTCAGGCTCCGGCGCCTCCTGTTCGGGCAGACCCAAACTGGCCAGGGGCTGGAACAGGAGAATCAACTGATTGGCAGCCTGGGCGATGGCGTCATCAGGGCTGATTGAGCCGTTTGTGGTGATCTCCAGGCGCAGCTTCTCGCTGGCGGAGCCCCCTTCCCCCACAGCACTCTCGTCCACCGAGTAGACCACCCGGCGCACAGGCATGAAGACCGCGTCAATTTGGAGGGTATCGATGGATTCAACGCCTTCATTGAGCCGATCCGCTGGGCGATAGCCCACGCCGCGCTCCACGTGAAGCTCCATTTCCAGGCTGTGACCCTCGGCTACAGTGGCGATGTGCTGGTCAGGATTCACCACGGTTACCTGGGGGGAGAAGTGAATCTGGCCTGCGGTCACCTTGACTGGACCTGTCACCAGCACTCGACCGATTTCCACAGCTTCAGGGCTACGGCTGCTAACCACCAACTCCTTGGCATTGAGAAGGATGTCAAGAACGTCCTCGCGAACGCCGGGAATGATGGCGTATTCGTGGGCGGCACCTGCAATCCGCACAGTTGTGACGGCGCTGCCTTCCAGACTTCCCAGAAGGGTTCTTCGCAGAGCATTGCCCAGGGTGGTGCCCTGGCCCCGCTCAAGGGGGCCGATCACAAATTCCTGGGTTTGGGACTTATCGTCCCCAATGGTGATGTCAGGAGCCGGTTCAATCTGGAATTGGAGCACGGTCCGTGTCGGGATGGGGGAGAGGGACAAAATTTCAGACGCGACGTCGCTTGGAGCGACGGCAACCGTTGTGGGGCAGGGGGGTCACATCCTTAATCAAGGTGATTTCCAATCCCACTGTGCTCAAGGCGCGGATGGCAGTCTCGCGGCCCGATCCCGGGCCACGGACCTGCACTTCAATCTGGCGCATACCTTGATCAACTGCGCGGCGTGCAGCGGCTTCTGCTGCGGTCTGAGCCGCAAAAGGCGTGCCTTTGCGGGCGCCCTTGAAACCGCTGGCGCCCGCAGAAGACCAGGCAATGACTGCGCCGGACGTGTCGGTGATGGAAACAATGGTGTTGTTGAAGGTGCTCTGGATGTGAGCCACACCGTTGGGCACGTTCCGCTTGACTTTCTTACCACCGCTTTTCTTGACAGGCTTTGCCATGGCTAGGAGGCTGCTGGGAATAAAGGGACGTTGGGTCTAGGCATGAGCGCATCAGGCATTGACTACTTTTTCTTGCCCGCCACGGTTTTGCGGGCGCCACGCCGTGTCCGGGCATTGGTGCGCGTGCGCTGACCCCTGACGGGCAAATTCATGCGGTGGCGGCGACCTCGGAGACAACCAATGTCCTGAAGACGCTTGAGCGCAATGCCCTCCTGCCGTCGCAGGTCTCCCTCCACCGTGTAGCCCTCCACCGCGGTGCGCAGCTTCTGGACATCATCGTCCGTCAGATCCTTTGCCCGGGTGTCAGGGCTGATCCCGGTGCTGGCCAGGATCTGCTGGGACCGAACAAGGCCGATGCCGTAGATGTAGGTCAGGGCGACTTCGACCCGCTTATCCCGGGGAATGTCAACGCCAGAAATCCTTGCCAAGACGAAGTTCTCCTCAGAAAGAACGTGGTTGATGGAACAGAGACAACAAAGCCAGCCATGGTGCGGAGCATGGGGTCCATCAGCCTTGTCGTTGCTTGTGTTTGGGATTGACGCAAATCACCATGACCCGCCCATGGCGGCGGATGACCCGACACCTGTCGCACATCTTCTTGACAGAAGAGCGAACCTTCATGGATTGCCCTCAAACGTGACCAAGGCCAAACAATAATTTTAGCATATTGTCTCTCCGCCGGGGGCGCACTCATCCAGGCTGTTGCAGATGCGGGTGGCCACCTCTTCAACACTGCCCAGCCCATCCACACACTTGAGCAGCCCTCGCCCCTGGTAATGGGCGTTGATGGGCTCCGTTTGCTGGGCATAGATCTGCAGCCGCTTGCGCACCACGGTTTCACTGTCATCGGAGCGCCCACGGCTGAGAAGCCTCGCCACCAGCTCTTCTTCGGGAACCTGCAGTTGCAGGGCAATCTGTAGCGGCTGGCCCAGGTCAGCCAGGAGATCATCCAGCATGGCGGCCTGGGTGGAGTTGCGGGGAAAACCATCCAGCAACCAGCCTTCCCGCTGCCTGCTGAGGCGGTTGCGCACGATGGCCAACACCAGATCATCACCGACCAGGTCTCCCCGGTTCAGCACAGCCTTCACCTGTTGACCCAAGCTGCTCTCAGCGGCCACCTCAGCCCGCAACAGATCTCCGGTGGAGAGGTGCAGCAGCCCCCTGGCGGCGGCCAGCAGCATGCATTGGGTGCCCTTCCCGGCGCCGGGAGGGCCAAGAACAACAACTCTCTTGCTCATTGCCGCACCATACCCTCGTAGCGCTGGGAGATCACGTTGGTCTGCAACTGCTTGGCCGTTTCAATGGCTACGCCCACCAGAATCAGCAGGGACGTGGCGCCCAGGCCCTGCAACACGCCAGTCCCCGTAAGGGAGTAGACCACATTGGGGATGATGGCAATCAGGCCCAGGAAGGAGCCGCCAATCAGGGTGAGTCGATTGATCACGCCAGAGAGGTACTCTGCCGTTGCAGAGCCGGGCCGAATGCCGGGAATGGCCACACCCTGCCGCTTCAGATTCAAGGCCATATCCGTGGGATTCACCACCAGGGAGGCGTAGAAAAAGGAAAACCCGAAGATCAGGAAGAAGTAGGTCAGTCCATAGACCCACCCCGTCGACAGGGGAAGCCCCGGAACGGTGTAGGTGGGGCTTAGCCAAGTGGCCAGGTTCACCAGCGCTGCATTGTTCGTGAAGTTGGCCAAGGTGGCCGGCAGGAACAACATGGCCGAAGCGAAGATGATGGGCATCACGCCGCCGGAGATGAGCTTGAGGGGCAGATAGCTTTGCCGTTCCGGCAAGGCAGCCACAAAGCCAATCTGGCGGCGGGCCGAGACAATGGGGATGCGTCGGCTGCCCTCTTGCACGGCCACAATGGCCACCACCATCGACAGCGCCACCAGCACCGTCACCACGATGGGGAAGATCTTTCCGGTCTGGGCCTCGCGAATGATGTTCTGCAGGGTGTTGGGCAGGGAAGCGGTGATGTTCATGAAGATCACCAGGGACGCCCCATTCCCAATGCCCTTCTCCGTAATGATCTCACTGATCCACATGACCACCATGGCCCCCGTGGTCAGGGCCAGACTGGTGGAGACGACAAACAGGGCCCCCTCCAGCTCACCGTTGGCGAAGCCCCGGAGGTAAAGGGAAAAGATCACCGCCTGAAGGCTGCCCCACCCCAGGGCCACGTAGCGGGTGATTTGCGCCAACTTGCGGCGGCCCGCTTCCCCTTCGTCCTTTTGCAGGGTTTCCAGGGAGGGGAGAGCCGCTGTCAGCAACTGCATGATGATGGAGGCATTGATGAAGGGCAGAATCCCCAAGGAAAACACCCCACCGGGCGCTCCGCCGGTAAAGATGCTGAGCAGACCAATCAACTGGCCACCCGACAGTTGATTCTGCAGTTGGGAGACATCAAGACCAGGGATCCAGATGTAGGCCCCCACACGAATCAGCAGCAACAGACCGAGGGTGATCAGGACGCGCCTCCGCAAATCAGGAGCCGTCACAATCTGGGTGATTGTTTCGCCTGTGGTTGGGGCTCTGCCCTGGCTAAGGGTCATCCGCTGGGAGGGGTGGTGGAATTGAGATTAGGTCTTGCGGTGAGAGGCAAGGAGTATCAGGACTGATCCTGAGACGTCTTGCCAGGGCGCACCCACTTGCTGCGACCGGGCAGAACCTCACAAGTGCCGCCGGCGGCCAGGATTTTTTCACGGGCGGCCTTGCTGAATCCATGGGCCTTGCAATGCAGCCCGACCTTGACTTCCCCGTCCCCAAGCACTTTCAGCGGAGCGGAGTTCTTGCCCACGATCCCTGCCGCCCTCAGGGAGGCGAGGGTCACCTCGCTCCCGTCCGGCAAGGCGGACAAATCCCCCACGTTCACCACCGTGAACACCTTGGGGTTCACCACGGTGAAGTGCTTCAGCTTGGGAATCCGCCGGTAGAGGGGCATTTGCCCACCTTCAAAGCCAGGCCGGGTGGGACGCCCCGAGCGTGATTTCTGTCCACGCATGCCAAAGCCGCAACTGGCCCCCTGACCAGCGGCAATGCCGCGTCCTTTACGATTGCGGGGTCGGCGGGATCCAGGTTGGGGCCGAAGAGTATGGAGATGAGCAGTCATGGCCAGGGTGGGGGGTCAGGAATACATTTGCTGAAGAGGAATGCCACGTTCCTTGGCGGCGGCCTTGTGGGTGCGCAGGGCACTGAGGGCCATCATGGCGGCACGGGCATTGTTGAGGGGGGTCTTGGAGCCAAGCCGCTTGGCCAGCACATTCTTGACACCCGCCAATTCCAGAACCGTGCGGATGGATCCGCCGGCAATCACGCCCGTGCCAGGGGCGGCAGGGCGCATCAGCACACTGGCGGCGCCATCACGACCCTGGGCCACCGTGGGAATGGAGCTGCTGGCGGTGAGAGGCACCTTCACCAAGTGCTTCTTGCCATCGGCCACGCCTTTTCGGACAGCGCCAATCACGTCACTGGCCTTGCCCACGCCAACGCCCACCTGGCCTTTCTCGTTGCCCACAACCAGGATGGCGCGGAAGCTCATCTTCTTGCCGCCTTTTACGGTCTTGGACACGCGGCGAATCTGCACCACCCGTTCCTGCCATTCGGAATCCCGCTCCTCGCGGCGCTGGCGGCGTTCGCGGCGCTCACGGCGCTGGCCCTGCTGTTGTCCCTGTTGACCTTCGGCAGCAGGGGGAACGTCCGCAGCAACTGGAACTTGGGATTGGCTGTTGGAGTCAGTCATGGTCAACATTAAAAGACAAGGCCCGCATCCCGGGCAGCATCGGCCAGGGCTTTGATCCGACCGTGATAGAGGTTGCCGCCCCGGTCAAAGACCACCGAGCGGATGCCTTGGGCCAGGGCCCGCTCGGCCACCAGCTTGCCGACCGCCTGGGAGGCCTGGCAGTTGGCGCCCAGTCCCGGCAGGTCCTGGCGCAGATCCTTGTCAATACTGGATGCCGCCGCCAAGGTGTTTTGCGCGCCATCGTCAATCACCTGGGCGTAGATGTGGTTATTGGAGCGGAAGACCGCAAGGCGGGGCCGCTGTGCGGTGCCCTGAATTCGGCGGCGAACCCGCCGGTGGCGGCGCTGGGTCCGGGCGGTGCGAGAGGCAAGCATGGTTACAAATAGAGAAAGGCCGTTGGGTGCCGATGGTTACTTCTTGCCAGCCTTGCCGGCCTTGCGCAGGATGGTCTCGGCCACGTATTTAATGCCTTTGCCCTTGTAGGGCTCCGGTGGAGACACGGCACGAACCTTGGCGGCCTCGTTGCCCACCACCTCCTTCTCGGCGCCACTGACCGTGATCCTGGTGTTGTTCTCCACCTTATAGGTGATGCCTTGGGGAGGCGCCAACTCCACGGGATGGCTATAGCCGGCACTCAGTACAAGGGTTTTACCTTTGACCTGCGCACGGTAGCCCACGCCGACCATTTCCAGGGTCTTGCTGTAGCCCTTGGTCACCCCCTCCACCATGTTGGCCACAAGGGTGCGGGACAGACCATGGCGCATCCGGTTCATGCGGCTGGCGCCGGTGGGGGTGACCACCAGGGTTTGCCCATGGCGGTCAATGGCAACACCCTCAGGCAGGGTGCGCCGTAGCTCCCCATTGGGGCCTTTCACCTGTACCGTGCGCCCCTCCAATTGCACCTGGACATTGGCAGGAATGGGAACTGGTTGCTTGCCGATCCGTGACATGATGCTTCTCAGGGGGTCGTTTCTCAGGGTCAGTAGACGTAACAGAGCACCTCGCCGCCAATGCCCTGCTTGCGGGCAGTGCGGTCGCTCATGACGCCTCGGGACGTGGAAATAATCGCCACACCAATTCCACCCAGCACCCTGGGAAGGTGCCGATGATTGGAATAGATGCGCAAACCGGGCCTGCTGACCCGCTGCAGGGCACGAATCAGAGGCTGCTTGTGTTTTCCAGCATACCTTAACTCAAGCACCAACTGCTTCCGGAAGCCTTCACCTTCTTCGTTAAAGGCGTGGATAAAGCCTTCTTCCCGCAGCACCTTGGCGATGCTGCAGCACATGCGTGAGGCAGGAATGCTGGTGGTGGCATGACGTTTTTCACTCGCATTACGAATGCGGGTGAGCATGTCAGAAATGGAATCGTGGCTGGCCATGGTGGATTTCCGCTGGGGGCTCAGGTCTTGCTAAACGGCATGCCCATTTCGCGGAGCAATGCGCGGCCCTCGTCATCGCTTCGGGCAGTGGTGACAATGGTGACGTCCATTCCGCGGACGGCGTCAATCTCGTCAAAGCTGATCTCCGGGAAAATCAACTGCTCCTTCACGCCCAGGGTGTAATTGCCGCGACCGTCAAAGCTTTTGGGATTGACACCACGGAAATCGCGGATGCGGGGCAAAGCCAGGTTGATGAGGCGATCCAGGAAGGCGTACATACGATCACCCCGCAGAGTCACCATGACGCCAATGGGCATTCCCGCACGGATCTTGAAACTGGAAATGGCCTTCTTGGCGCGGGTAATGATCGGTTTTTGTCCAGTAATTCTGGCAATCTCAACCGTAGATCCTTCCAGGGATTTGGAGTTCTGTGCTGCCTCGCCCAAGCCACGGTTGACGGTGACCTTGACGAGTTTGGGCACCTGGTGGATATTGTCCAGCCGCAATTCCTTTTGCAGTCTGGGCTGGATGGTTTTTTTGTAGCGCTGCTTGAGGGGAACGAAGGTGGTCATCGTGGGCAGGGGTGATGCTTCTGGTCGTTGTCAGAAGGAATGGGGAGAAACGGGTGGGAAGAGGAATTCATCAATCCAGGATCTCTCCTGTTTTTTTGAGCCGCCGCTTTTTGCTGCCATCCTCCTGAAGAACCATCTCAATGCGGCTGGCCACCTTCTGCTCCACGGAATAAAGCATGACGTTGGAGGCATGGATGGGGGCCTCCTCGTTGACAATGCGGCCACGCTCCTCGTCCTGCTTGGGTTTGACGTGGCGTGTGCGCATGTTGATGCCTTCCACAACCACCCGGTTGTCCACCAACAGGGTGCGCAGCACCTTGCCTGTCTTGCCCCGATCCTTGCCTGCGATCACCTGAACGGTGTCACCGGTTTTGATGCGCAGCTTGCGGGGCTGTGTTGGCTTTGCCATCAGATCACCTCCGGGGCCAGGGAAACAATTTTGGTGAAGCTGCGCTCCCGCAACTCCCGGGCCACAGGTCCAAAGACGCGGGTGCCCCGGGGATTTTTGTCGTCGTTAATGATCACGGCGGCGTTGTCGTCAAAGCGGATGGCGTTGCCCGTATCCCGCCGCAAGGTGGCGCGGGTGCGCACCACTACGGCCTTGACCACATCAGACTTTTTCACCCCCATGTTGGGGGTGGCATCCTTCACCGCGGCAACAATCACGTCCCCCACGTGGGCATAGCGCCCCCTGTTGCCCAGAACCCGGATGCACTGGATTTTCCGAGCGCCACTGTTGTCGGCCACATTGAGATAGGTTTCCTGCTGAATCATGGCTGATCTCCCCTCAACGCTTTGTGGAACTGATAATCTCTGCCACCGTCCAGGTTTTGTGGCGGCTGAGGGGGCGAGTTTCCGAGATCAGGACCCGGTCACCCACATGGCAGCGATTGGTTTCGTCATGCACCTTGTAGCGCTTGGTGCGGCTCACCGTCTTTTTGTAGACAGGATGTGGAAAGCGGTTTTCGACTGCGACCACGACGGTTTTGTCCATCTTGTCGCTGACGACGACGCCAAGCCGTTCTTTGGTGGCCATAGGACTTAATCGGTGGATGGAGAGGTGGAAGGGTTGGCCTGGCGTCGCTGCCGCCGGATGGTGAGCAGTCGCGCCAGCTTGACTCGGGTCTGTCGGAACAGATGGGACTTGTCCAACTGGCGGGTGGCCCGTTTGCAGCGCAACTCGAACAGGGTTTTGCGGGCAGCCGCAACCTGCTCTTTGAGTGCGTCGTCGTCCAGTTGAAGAAGATCGGTGTAGGCAGAGGTGGTCATGGATTCCATGGCAGAAGTTGCCCTAGGCCTCCCCAGGGGGCGTGACGCTGGCGTTGGCAACGGCGGGCATGGGGGTATCGCCAATGCCCTCCCGCACCAGGAACCTTGTCTTGACCGGCAGCTTGTATTGTGCCAGTCGCATGGCGGTGCGGGCCAGCTCTTCGTTGATCTCCTCACCGCCCATCTCGAAGAGAATGCGGCCGGGCTTCACGACGGCCACCCAGAACTCCGGGTTGCCCTTGCCCGATCCCATGCGGGTTTCCGCCGCACGCATGGTGATGGACTTGTCAGGGAAGATGCGGATCCACACCTTGCCTCCTCGCCGTATGGCGCGGGTCATGGCGCGGCGACTGGCCTCAATCTGCCGTGAGGTGATCCAGCCACATTCCTGGGCCTGAATGGCGAAGTCGCCAAAGGCAATGGTGTTGCCTCGGGTGGCAACACCCCGCATCCGGCCCCGCTGCATCTTGCGGAATTTGACCCGTTTCGGACTCAGCATGGTTCAGATCCCCCATTACTCCTCGTTGGAGCGGTCTTCGAAGTTCTGGCGGGCCCGACCAGCCCCCCGGCGCCGTGGCGTAGCCCCCATGGGGGCCGCCGGCTGCTTCTCGTCTGGAAGCACCTCCCCTTTGAACACCCACACCTTGATGCCCAAAACCCCATAGGTGGTGCGGGCGGTCTTGTTGGCATAGTCAATGTCCGCCCGCAGGGTGTGGAGGGGGACGCGACCTTCCCGGGTCCACTCGCTGCGGGCAATTTCAGCCCCATTGAGGCGTCCGCTGATCTGCAGCTTGAGGCCGATGACCCCAGCCCGCTGGGCCCTCTGAACGGCCATGCGGATGGTGCGACGGAAGGCCACCCGCTTCTCCAGTTGCTGGGTGATGTACTCCGCCATCAGGGACGCATCAGCATCAGCCCGCTCCACCTCCACCACGTTGATGCGCACCTGGCGGCTGCGATCACGAATGGCGGCCTGGATCCCGCTGCGTAACTCCTCAATCCCACTGCCTTGACGGCCCACAAGCACCCCGGGGCGCGCTGTTCTCAACTCCACCTCCAGTTGATCCGCCTTGCGCTGAATGCGCACGTCACTGATCCCGGCAGAGGCGTATTTCCTGGTGATGTGACGGCGAATCGTGTCATCCTCCTGCAGGAGGAGCGGGTAGGTCTTCCTGTCTGCAAACCAACTGGAGAGGTGGGGCTGGATGACCCCCAGTCGCAGACCTGTGGGGTGAATTTTGTTGCCCATGGCTTGAATGGCAATCAGGTGTCTTGTGGGGCCACAGCAATGCTGATGTGGCAGGTTTGCTTTTTGATCTGGTAGGCCCGACCTTGGGCGCGGGGTCGATACCGCCGCATGGATGGGCCCATATCCGCCGTGGCTTGGGTGATCATCAAGGTGGCGGGATCAAGGCCCAGGTTGTGCTCGGCATTGGCCACGGCAGAGCGGAGCACCTTCGTGACCGTGTCCGTGGACCGGTAGGGCATGAACTCAAGCATGATCAGGGCATCCCGGTAGCTGCGACCACGGATCTGGCCGAGCACGCGCCGCACCTTGCTGGCGGAGCCCCGCACAAACCTGGCCGTGGCCCGGGCTTGAGTACTGGTGGAATTGACCATGGTCTTGCGTCCTTAGCGTGAACCTTTCCTGTCTTTGCCATGGCCTCGGTAGGTGCGAGTCAGGGCAAATTCACCCAGCTTGTGGCCCACCATCTGCTCTGTGATGTAGACGGGGATGTGGGTCTTGCCGTTGTGAACAGCAATGGTGTGGCCAATCATGTCCGGAAGGATGGTTGAGGCCCGTGACCAGGTCCTGATCACGGACTTGTCATCAGAAGCGTTTTGCTTCTCCACCTTTTTCATCAGGCTTTCGGCCACAAAGGGGCCTTTTTTGAGGGAGCGTCCCATGGGAGGTCAGGCAGAGGGAAAGGGCATCAGGCGTCGCGACCACCGCGGCTGCGCTTGGACACACGACGGCGACGGCGCAGCACGTATTGGTTACTGGGCTTGTTGCGCTTGCGGGTTTTGAGGCCCAGCGCCGGTTTGCCCCACGGTGTCACTGGCCCTGAGCGGCCAATGGGCGCCCGACCTTCACCACCCCCATGGGGGTGGTCGCAAGGGTTCATGACACTGCCGCGCACCTGGGGGCGTCGTCCCAGCCAGCGGCGCCGACCAGCCTTGCCCAGGCTGGTGTTGCGCACTTCCCCATAGGCCACTTCGCCAATGGTGGCGTAGCATTCCTTGCGGACAAGCCTCACCTCGGTGGAGGGTAGCTTGACGGCCACGTAGTCCCCATCCTTGGCCACCACCTGGGCGCTGGCGCCCGCAGTGCGCACCATCTGGCCGCCCCGCTCGGCATAGAGCTCCACGTTGTGGACCGTTGTGCCCAGGGGCAGGGCGAACAACGGCAGGGCATTGCCCACGGCAATGGAGGCATCGGGTCCGGCCATCACCTCACTGCCCACGGCAATGCCCTGGGGCTGAAGGATGTAGCGCTTTTCACCGTCTTCATAGAAGAGGAGTGCCAGGCGGGCATTGCGGTTGGGGTCGTACTGGATGGCGGCCACCCGGGCCTTGACGCCGTGCTTGTCGCGGCGGAAATCCACCAGGCGGTAGCGGCGCTTGTGGCCGCCACCCCGATGGCGGCAGGTGATTACGCCGCGATTGTTGCGCCCCTTGGCGCGGTGCTTGGCGCCCACCAGGGAGCGCTCAGGCTCCCGGCGGGTGATCTCGCTGTAGTCGCCGGCCACCCGGGTGCGGGTGCCAGGGCTATAGGGCTTGAGCTTACGGACAGCCATGGAACAGCGCCTCAGGAGGATTCGGGGAAGAGCTGGATGGTGTCGCCTTCGGCAAGACGCACCACAGCTTTCTTGACTTGGGCGCGCTCGCCGGCAAAGCGTCCCACCCGTCGCTTGCGGCGTGGTGGATTCATGGTGCTGACGCCAATCACCTTCACATCAAACATCTGCTCGATGGCAGCTTTGATGTCCGGCTTGGCCGCCCGCGGATCCACCGCGAAGGTGTACTGGTTCTGATCCATGCCACGGGTGGCTTTCTCGGTGATCAAAGGCTCCCGCACCACGTCCGCAAGGCGCCCGGCAAACGATTTAGCCATCGCTGTAGACCTCCTGAATGGCGGTGACGGCGTCTTCACTGAGCACCAGCTTGTCCGCGTGGAGCAGATCGAAGACGTTCAACTGATCCGCCCGGATCAGCGTGATCCGGGGCACGTTACGGGCCGACTTGATCACAGCCTCACTTGGCGCTTTGAGCACAAGAAGCACCCGCACGTCAGGAGCAATGCCCCAACGCTCCAGGGCCGCCAGCAGGTCCCTGGTCCTGGGTGTGCTGACGCAAGCATTGAACTCCTGCACCACCACCCAATCCTCCGCACGACTCATCAGGGCCGTGCGCAGGGCCAGGCGCCGCTCCTTGCGGTTCATGGCCTTGGCGTAGGAGCGGGGTTTGGGACCAAAGATGACCCCGCCGCCGGGGCGAAGCGGGGTGCGGATCGAACCCTGGCGCGCCCGGCCTGTGCCCTTCTGCTTGAAAGGCTTGCGACCGCCGCCACGCACTTCGGCGCGGGTCCTGGTGCTGGCGGTGCCTTGGCGCTGGTTGGCCTGCTGCCGCACCAGGGCGGCATGGAGCAGGTGAACCGCCGTGCTTTCACGGGCAGCCTTCAGTTCAAGGTGGGCCTGACCCACCTGCTCACCCTCCCAGTTGTAAACAACGCAATCAACCATGATTCTCCAGTGTGAACATCAGGCAGATCATTGGCCGCCCACCGTTTTGCTGGGACGGATGCTCAGCAGGGATCCGGGCTTGCCTGGAACCGAACCCTTCACCACCAGCAGGTGCTGGTCAGGGTCCACCTTGATCACCACCAGCTTGCGCATGGTGGTGGCTTTGCCCCCATGACGACCGGCCATGCGCTTGCCCGGATAAATCCGGCCCGGCGTGGTGCCGGCGCCCGTGGAGCCGGGCTGGCGGTGGTTCTTGGAGCCATGGCTCATGGGACCACGGCGAAACCCGTGGCGCTTCTGATAGCCCGTAAACCCGCGCCCCACCGTGTCCCCACTCACATCAACCGCTTGACCCGGCGCAAACTGCGCCACCGTGAGGACGGCGCCCGTCTCCACCGCCTCGTCGGCAGGAACACGGTATTCACGAAGATGGCGGAGCAGGGTGTCGCCGCTTTTGGCCAAATGGCCTTGGGCAGGCCGATTGACCAGCTTCTCGCGAATCTCCCCATAGCCAATCTGGACGGCGCTGTAGCCGTCCCGAGCCATGCTTTTGCGCTGGGTGACCCGGCAAGGGCCGGCCTGGATAAGTGTCACCGGCACGGCTTTGCCGTCCGGACTGAAAAACTGGGACATGCCCAGCTTGGTGCCGAGGATGCCAATGGACATGGGAGAAGGGTTGTACTTCAGCAGGGTCATGCCGGGCCGTGAAGCCCAGGGCAACGCTGAACCGTTTGGAAAGTGACCGTTGCCGATGTGGGCGGCAGGGCTAGTCCAGGGGCAGATTGACGGCCTTGCGGCGATCAACCCGACGATGCAGCAATCAAGAGGGCCAGGACTTGAGCGCAGCAGCAGAGACCTGCCACAAGGCGTCAGTTTCCTTTGATCAACCACGACCCAGGCCGGATGGATCAACCCAGAGGCCCATCCCCACGGATGAGCCTGTACACGAGGCTGGAGGCCTGGCTAGCGCTCAGGCACAGCTCTCAAATGCACAAGCAGAAATCCTAACACATGGGCCTTGGAAGCGCAAGCCTCGGGTGAGCGGGGGCTTGGCCAGGCTCGGAATGCGGTTGGGATTGTGTTATGGCAAGCCGACGAGCCGTTTCGCCTGAGTGAAGCAGAGTTTCTGGCTGGAGTGCCGTCCCTCCGGGGAACGTCTGTCCCTGCTGATGAAGCCGGTTGCCCAAGGCCAGGGCGTCGTAACACGAGCCCAGCCAAAGGCTCTCGCTGGTTGGAAGCAGCAGGCTCCGGTTGGCAAAGTTGGCCTGAAGCTTCAAGGCTGGCACAGGGACCAACCAACAGCCGAACACCGCCCTGACAGCGGGGTTTGTACATCCCTGGACAGCCGTAGCCACTATGCAAACCGTCCACTCCCCGCCCCTCACCAGGAGGAGCGGTAGGCGGTGAAGAGGGTCCATTGGGGTG
>VXWH01000195.1 GCA_009836025.1 Synechococcus sp. SB0668_bin_13
CCACCAGCTTGGCCACCCACCCCGCAAACCAGATTCCCGAGGGGCAACCGCGCTGGAGCCAGCGGTTTACTGATGCGTTGCACCCGTTCATTGTCCAGTTCAATGCCTCCATCGGCTTTGATTTCACCCTGCTGCAACAGGATCTGGATGGATCCGTCGCCCACGGGCGCATGTTGGCGACTTGCGGGGTGATCACGGCGACAGAGGCCGAGCAGATTGTGGAGGGCCTGGAAACCATTCGCCGTGAAGCGGCGGCCGGGACGTTTTGTCCGGGTGCCGATGCCGAAGACGTGCATTTTGCCGTGGAGCGGCGGCTGATTGAACTGGTGGGAGACGTGGGCAAGAAGCTCCACACCGGCCGCTCCCGCAATGATCAGGTGGGTACGGACCTGCGCCTCTGGTTGCGGGGCGAGATTGACGAGCTGCAGGACCTGCTGCGTCGCCATGGCCAAACCCTGCTCCGTCTGGCGGAGGCCCACGTGGACACCATGATTCCCGGATATACCCACCTGCAGCGGGCCCAACCCCTCTCCCTGGCCCACCACCTGTTGGCCTATGTGGAGATGACCCGACGGGACCGCCAGCGGCTGCGCCAGGTGCGACAGCGGGTGAACGTGTCCCCCCTGGGTGCTGCGGCCCTGGCGGGCACTCCCGTTCCCATTGATCGCCGCCAGACGGCTGCCGCCCTGGGCTTTGCAGACATTTACCGCAACAGTCTGGATGCGGTGAGTGATCGGGATTTTGTGGTTGAGTTTCTGGCGGCGGCCAGTCTGGTGATGGTTCATCTCAGCCGCCTCAGCGAGGAGGTGATCCTCTGGGCCAGCCAGGAATTCGCTTTCATCAGCCTCACGGACCGCTGTGCTACCGGCAGCAGCCTGATGCCCCAGAAGAAAAATCCTGACGTGCCGGAGTTGGTGCGCGGCAAGACCGGTCGGGTCTTTGGCCATTTGCAGGCCCTCCTGACCGTGATGAAAGGTCTGCCCCTGGCCTACAACAAGGACCTGCAGGAGGATAAAGAGGGGCTGTTTGACGCAGTGCGGACCACCAAGGACTGTCTGAAGGCCATGACCATCCTGCTGGACGAGGGCCTGCGGTTCCAGCCCCGGCGGTTGGCGGAAGCCGTTGGTAATGATTTTGCCAACGCCACCGACATGGCGGACTACCTGGTGGCCAGAGGCGTACCCTTCCGCGAGGCCTACGGTCTGGTGGGCAGCCTGGTGAAAACCTGTCTTCAGGAGGGCATCCTGCTGCGGGATCTGCCCCTGGGGCGTTGGCAACAGGTGCATCCGGCCTTTGCCGAGGACATCTTTGCCGTCCTGGAGCCACGCCACGTTGTGGCGGCCCGGCTGAGTGAAGGGGGCACAGGATTTGTGCGGGTGCGAGAAGCCCTGGAGCAGGCCAGAATCGCCTTTGCCGATGAAACAGGTCTGGGGAACGTGTGAAGCAAGGCCCTGCCACGAGCCTGGTCTCCGCTGCGCGTTGTCTAACCCGTTGTCTAAACTTGACCCTTGCACACCATCCCCTGCCCCCATGGCAGGCCCCGCTCCATGTGGCAAGAACCACGGCCAACACTTGTTCCGCATGGGGCCGGGACCACCGCACCGCAGCCGGCCCTGGTGACCATGGTGGAAGCCGACAGCATTGCCGCGGAGCTTGGCGTCCAACCGGGGGACAGAATTCTGCGGATCAACGGTGTGGCCCCCCGTGACCTGATTGACTATCGTATTTTGATTAGCGAGGAGGAATTGAGACTTGAGGTGCTGGATGCAGCGGGACAACACCATTGCATCTCTTTTGAGAAGGATATGGATGGGGATTTGGGTCTGGAGTTCAGCGAGGCTTTATTTGATGGTTTACGACAATGTAATAACCGCTGCCCATTTTGTTTCATTGACCAGCAACCCGCGGGTAAGCGCTCCACACTCTATCTCAAAGATGATGACTATCGCCTCAGCTTTCTTTATGGCTCCTATCTCACCCTCACCAACCTGACTCCCGCAGACTGGCAACGCATTGAAACCCAGCGCCTCTCGCCGTTGTATGTATCTGTCCATGCAACGGATCCGGAGCTGCGCTGTCGCTTACTGCGCAACAAGCGGGCTGGTTCAATCCTTCAGCAACTGGAATGGTTTGCCCAGCGACGCTTACAAATTCATGCCCAGGTGGTGGTTTGCCCTGGGCTCAATGACGGCCGTCAGTTACAACGCACCTTACGGGATCTGGCCCGCTGGGGCGTTGGAGACTGGCCAACGGTGCTCTCCACCGCTGTTGTGCCGGTGGGCCTGACCCGCTTCCGACCTGATACCGCTGCGGATCTGACGCCGGTCACCCCTCAGCTTGCCCGCCAGGTCATTGCCCAGGTGGAGGTCCTGCAACAGGAGTTCTACCCCCGCATGGGGAGCCGCTTTGCCTGGCTGGCGGATGAGTGGTATCTCATGGCTGCCCAGCCCCTGCCGCCGCGATCCGCCTATGAGGACTGGCCGCAGCAGGCCAACGGGGTGGGGAGTATCCGCGCCTTCCTGGAAGCGCTGGAGCAGGCCACGGCCCAACTCCCCGAAGCCCTCCCGGCGCCCCGGCGCTGCAGTTGGGTGGTGGGTGGCCTGGTGGGGCCGGCATTGCGTCCCGTGGCTGAGCGTCTCCAGGGCATCCGGGGTTTGGAGTTGCTGCTCTATTCCCTGCCCAGCCCCTATTGGGGCCAGGACCTGGTGGTCACCGGGCTGCTGACGGGCGCCGACCTGATTGATGGTCTGGCGGGTCAGGACCTGGGGGATCAACTGTTGTTGCCCAGCGTCATGCTCCGCCATGGTTCCGCCTTGCTCCTGGATGACCTGACCGTGGGCCAGGTGGCCGTCAGATTGGGGGTTCCCATCCTCCCTGTCACCGATGCCCAGGACCTGGTGACCGCCTGCCTGGGAAAAGCTTGAACAACCCCAGCCCCGGATGAGGGGAGAAGGAAAAGGCGCGGCAGCGGGAATCCATATCAGCTCGCTGTCAGGGAAGCCCAATTCTCTGGCGCGGACAGCATGGGGGGCCGTGCCCACCT
>VXWH01000044.1 GCA_009836025.1 Synechococcus sp. SB0668_bin_13
GGCTAAAGCCACCCGCCTCCTACTTGCCCTGAATAGTTAAGTATGTAAGCTCCGTCCACACAGATCCCCACGGGTTGGTCGGACCGTCAAGTTCAGCCTGAATTGTGAGCCGGCCACGTTCCATAGCTCTGCTCTGTGCCTTCCTCACACTGCTCAACGACCGTGTTGGGGGAAGCACTTTCCTCTGTTGACGTTTCTGGCGGTGCCGCTGGTGGACACCCAGCACGTGTGACTGGTTGTGGGACTCCTAGGGGGCAGCTATGCTGGCTCTCAATTTTTGGCCACTCCAGTGATTGGTTCCCTGAGTGGCCATTTCGGGCGTCGGCCTGTGCTGATTGTCTGCATCATTGGCACTGCTCTCTGCATGGGCTTGTTTGGACTTGGCTCCATATTGGGCGCCGAGTTGCTGGCGGCTTCCGGCGCGTCGGCTGGTCTGGCCCCTGAGTTTGCCGGTCGCAGTCTGCACGGGGTGGCCGGTGGAACCGCCGCTCCACCCAGGCTGTGATTGCTGACGTGACTCTGCCGGCGAAGCGCGCTCGGGCCTTGGGTTTGGTGGGCGTTGCCATTGGCCTGAGCTTCATTATTGGACCTGGAGCGGGAAGCTGGCCGGCAGCCAGCGAAGTCAATCTGCAGATGTTGGCTCGCTACGATGAACGTATCTCACTTGCTGACTGTCCGGCAGATGAGAGGTGAGCCGAGGGAACCACTGGCGGGGGTTGATGCGGAAAGGTTTGGCAGTGCGGGATAGAAAAGTGACCCCGATCCTTGACAGGCGGAAAAAGCCCATCTGCTTTCAGGCTTTAGCCATCGATGCGAACTCGGCAACACTGACCATCGCCGACGACAAATCCGCCGCAACTCTGGGTGGAGTTTGGTGGGCATGGCGCCCAACCCATCCAATCGCGGTCCGTCCCTTTTGAGGCGCAGTTGGCCTATGGTGTTTCCCCGCCTACGCGGTTGGTGCATGTCAAGAAGCTACTGGAGGCCACCGTGGGAAATCGCCGTTTCCCTAGGTGATCCTCGGTAATTCACACTTGACTTCTACGGGGAAGGGCTGGGCTTTCCAGATGTGTTCACAATATTCCCGAACGGAGCGATCTGAGGAAAAGAAGCCATTGCGGGCAGTGTTGAGCAGGGACATACGATTCCAGTGGGGACGATCAAGCCAGGCTTTGCTCACATCTTCCTGGGCCCGTAGGTAGTCCTCAAAGTCGGCAAAGACAAAGAAAGGATCGTAATTGGTCAAGTTGTGGACCAGTGGCTGGAACATGTCCCGGTCACCATTGCTGAAATGACCTTGCTCCACCAGATTCACCACCTGTTGCAACAAGGGCTGCCGGGCCAGGATCTCCCAGGGACGGTAGCCGTCCTGGTGAATGCTTTGCAGTTCCGTTGCCGTATAGCCAAATAGGAAGAAATTCTCTGGGCCTACCCGATCACGGATCTCCAGATTCGCCCCATCAAGAGTACCAACGGTGAGCGAACCGTTCAAGGCGAATTTCATATTACCAGTGCCAGAAGCCTCTTTCCCCGCTGTGGAAATTTGTTCCGAAAGATCTGAAGCCGGATAAATGGACTGACCTGTAGTTACATTGTAGTCCGGTAGAAATAGCACCCGCAGGCGGCCATCCATATCTGGATCAGAATTAATGGTGTCTGCAATGCCGTTGAGGAAGCGGATGATGAGCTTTGCCATGTAATAGCCTGGCGCTGCCTTGCCACCGAACAGGACGGTACGGGGTGGTATGTGGTCAGCGCAGCCCTCTTTAATCCGCACATATTGGGCCGCAACTTGAAGCGCATTGAGATGTTGCCGTTTATATTCGTGAATCCGTTTGACCTGAACATCAAACAGGGAACTGGGATCCACCAGAATACCGGTGCGGCGATGAATAATGTTCGAGAGATTCCGCTTGGCGGCCAGGTGGGTTTGCTCCCAGCGCTCCAGGAAGTCCTTATCGTCTTGAAATGCCTCCAGCTTGCTGAGTTGATCCAGGTCTTGAATCCATCCCTCGCCAATCACCTCATTGAGCAGTGTGCGCAGCTTGGGGTTGGCCAAGGCAAGCCAACGCCTGGGGGTGACGCCATTGGTGACGTTGGTGAACTTTTCCGGCCAGAGGGCTGAAAACTCCGGCATCAGGTTGGTTTTCACCAACTCGCTATGCAATGCCGCTACACCATTGACATGGTGGGAGCCGATGGTGGCCAGGTGGGCCATGCGAACTGCCTTATTCCCATCTTCATCAATAATGGAAAGTGTTCTCAGAATCTGATTGTTCCCTGGATAGTGCAGACGCACCTGCTGGAGAAAGCGCCGGTTGATTTCATAGATGATTTCCAGATGCCGCGGCAAGAGGGAGGCAAACAGCGGCAGGTTCCACTTCTCCAGCGCTTCAGGGAGCAGGGTGTGATTGGTGTAGGCCAGGCAGCGGCTGGTGATGTCCCACGCGGCATCCCATGGCAGGTACTTCTCGTCAATCAGCAACCGCATGAGTTCCGCCACGGCAATGGCGGGATGGGTGTCATTCATCTGAATGGCCCAGTGCTGAGGAAATTCCTCCAATGGGATCTGTCGCTTTTCAAAGGATCGCAACATGTCCTGAAGGGAGCAACTCACAAAGAAGTGTTGTTGCTTGAGGCGCAGGCGACGCCCCTCGTCGGTGCCATCATTGGGATAGAGCACCTTGGAGAGGGTTTCAGATCCCACCTTTTCCTCGACGGCGCCATAGTAGTCGCCAATGTTAAAGGCATAGAAGTCAAAGCTCTCGGTGGCATCGGCGCGCCAGAGACGAAGGCGGTTGCAGGTGTTCACCTGGTACCCCAGAACCGGCACATCGTGGGGGATGCCAATGGCGTGCTCTGCCGGCACCCAGCGGGAATGGTAGTGGCCCTTGGCGTCGGTGTAGCTTTCAGTATGGCCACCGAAGCCCACCACACAGGCCTCATCGGGTTGGGGCAACTCCCAAGGCCATCCGGCCTTCAGCCACTTATCCGTAATTTCCACCTGCCAACCGTCACGGATCAACTGGTCAAAGATGCCGAACTCATAGCGGATGCCATAGCCCACGGCCGGCACTTGCAAACTGGCCAGAGACTCCATGTAGCAGGCCGCCAGTCGCCCCAGACCGCCGTTGCCCAGTCCAGGTTCTTCCTCCACCTCCAGCACCGTGTCCAGGCTCTGGATGCCAAACTGCTGTAGGGCCAGAGTTGCGGCTTCTTCAATCTCCAGCATGACCAGGTTGTTGCCAAGCTGAGGACCAATGAGGAACTCCGCCGAGAGATAAGCCACGGTCTTGCGGGGGGTTTCCCGCAAGGCCTCCTTCCCCACCAGGTAGCGCATCATCAGCCGATCCCGCACCGCATGGCTCAGGGCCATGTAGAGGTCATGCTTGGTGGCGTTTGGAGCCAGCTTCCCGAGGGTAAAAAACAAGTGCTCGGTCATGCCGTCGAACAGTTCGCTGGCTTTGAGGCCACTGCGCTCCGGATCCGCGTAGCAACCGGGTGTTGGGAGACGAAACTCTGCAGGAGTGGGATTGGTCATATCTGAGAGGACAGGGACCAGGCGGCACCACCCGGTCTCAAACACTGATCCTAGCGAGGACAAACTGAGCAGTTGTTAAACTCCCCCGAAACTTGTGGCCCGTTGCGGGGTGCGACGGTGGCGCAAAACTGTGTGGGGCCGGACCATCGGAATACAGGGTGCCCTTGATTACCCGCTGAGGATGGGTCTAGTGTCTGGTTATTGACCCATCCCAGCCGCTCTTCATCCATCTGTGCCCACAATGATGCCCATGTCCCAGGCCCTGTTTTGGTCGCTGCCACTGCACCCGCTGGTGGTAAGCGCCCACGACATGGAGTCGGCAGAAACTCTTCTGGGTGCTGCCGAGTTTGTGGTGATTTTCGTGGCGGCCCGTCTCCTTGCCGAGGTTCTTGTCCGTCTCAGCCTGCCCACGTTGATTGGCGAGTTGGTGGCTGGCGTCATCATCGGAGCCTCTGGTCTCCACCTGGTGCTTCCACCAGAGATCCAGACCAACATCAGCGCCAATCTGCTCCATCTTGTGAGTGGCCTGTCTTCGGTCCCCAAGGAGGTGGTGGATGAGATCTACGCGGAAACCTCGATCAAGCTGGCCAGCTTTGCCCAGGTGGGTCTGTATGCCCTCTTGTTTCTCACGGGCCTGGAAAGCGACTTGAATCAACTGCTCAAGGTGGGTGTCCGGGCCTTGAGCGTTGCCACCATCGGGGTGGTTCTGCCCTTTGCAGGAGGTGCCTTGGGACTGATTTATCTCTTTGATGTTGACGTGATTCCGGCCATCTTTGCCGGCGCAGCCCTGACCGCCACCAGCATCGGCATCACCGCCAAGGTGTTCGGCGAGCTCAAGTACCTGAAAACCAGCGAAGGCCAGACGGTGATTGGCGCCGCGGTGCTGGACGATATTCTGGGCATCGTGATCCTGGCGGTGGTGGCCAAGTTGGCAACGGGTGGTTCTCTGGCTGCCGGTCCCATCGTCAAGCTGCTGGCGGCCGCAGTGGCGTTCGTGGCGATCTCCCTGTTCCTGAGCCGCACTGCCGCCCCGTGGTTCGACCGACTGGTGGATGCCCTGGAAGCTCCGGGAGAAAAAATTGTCTGTGGCGTTATCGTGCTGTCTCTGGGCTGTTTTGTTGCCACAGCCATTGGTCTGGAGGCGGTGCTTGGCGCATTTGCAGCAGGCCTGGTGCTGAGCAGTTCCAAACACGTCCATGAACTCACGGCCCTCACCGAGCCCATCGTGGCCCTCTTCGCCACGCTTTTCTTTGTGATGATCGGCACGGGCTTTGATTTCTCGGTGATCAATCCCCTGAACCCAGACAACCATGGCGGTCTGATGATGGCTGGCTTTTTGCTCGTTGTGGCCATTCTGGGCAAGGTGGCCACGGGCTGGGCCTATTGGGACAAGGAAAAAACCAACCGCCTGGCTGTGGGTCTGGGGATGATGCCGCGGGGAGAAGTGGGCCTGGTCTTCCTGGCGCTAGGGGGGAGCACCCATGTGCTCAGTGACAACCTGGAAGCGGCAATTCTCCTGATGGTGATTGGCACCACCTTCCTGGCTCCCCTGCTGCTGCGCCTGGCGCTCCCCGGAACAGGCGATAATGACCCTGAACAGGTGAGCCCTGCCTCGTCCTAAGGCTTTTTCTTCGTTCCCTCCCCGCTGCACGCCATGACCGTAATTCGTTCAAAGCCCTCAGCGACCTTGCCGGAACCTCCGGCAGCCAATGGCGCAGCAGGGGCCCATGGCGGCATCAGCATTGCCGGCGACCCTTGGCAGTTTCGGGGGCATTCCATCCACTGCCTGAAGGCAACACCTCAAGACCATGGGGCGTTCATGGCCAGCCAGAGGCGGCCGGCCCTCGTGCTCATTCATGGCTTTGGCGCCAGCACCCGGCATTGGCGCCACAACATTCCCTGCCTCGCTCAACGGTACGAGGTCCATGCCTTTGATCTGCTGGGCTTCGGCCGCAGCGCCAAGCCCACGGACCTGGCGCTGGACACCACCTTCTGGCGAGATCAACTCCTGGACTACGTCAGGGAACGGGTGGGGCGAGCAGCGGTGTTCGTAGGCAACTCCCTTGGGGGGTATGTGGCTCTTCGGGCGGCGGCGGCTCAACCGGATTCCAGCGCTGGCGTGGCTCTGCTCAATCCCATGGGACGGTTTCGCTGTGAGCAGGAGAAAATACAGGGGCAAGGGCGCCTCTCCTGGGCGGTCAACGGTCTGATGGGCATGGGGCGCGCCCTTCTCAAAACACGGGTCTTCCAGAAACTGCTGTTCGAGAACCTGCGGCGACCCGGCAGTATCCGTCGCCAGTTGCGGAAGGTGTACGCGGACCCAACCAACGTGGACGAGGAGCTGGTGGATTCCATTCGCCGCCCTGCCCTGGATCCAGGCGCCTTTGCCGTGTTTTCCAATGTCCTCAACATGCCCGCCCATAGGCCGGTGGACGAGTGGTTTTGCCAGTTGCGCGCCCCGCTGCTGTTCTGCTGGGGACGTCATGACCCCTGGATCAATCCCGTTCCCCGGCTGGCACTGTTTCGTCAGGCAGCGCCGGACGCCAAGGAGGTGATTCTGGAGGCTGGCCACTGTCCCCATGACGAGCAACCGGACAGCTTCAATCCGGTCCTCTTGCAATGGCTGGATTGTCTTGGAAACACAGCCAGAACCTGAGTCCCATGGCCTGCCAGTATTTTTGTTCCAGGCAAGAGCATGGATAGGCTGAGGTTCCATGTGATCATGGCTTGATGAACGTCCGACTTCCCGTATTCCTGAAGCGCGCCCTGGCGCTGTCCGGGTGCAGTGCGTTGCTGGTTCTGAGCAGTGCCGTTTTACCCAGGCGCAGTTGGGCAACTCTCGTTACAGACAGCCCCAAGGAGGTGATTGACGAGGCATGGCAGATCATTTACCGCAACTACCTGGTCTCCACTGGCGACTACGACAGGGACAGTTGGCGCCAGTTGCGCAAGGAACTGCTCTCGAAGAGCTACACCACCAAGAAAGAGGCCTACGAGGCCATTCGGGGCATGTTGCTCACGCTGGAAGACCCCTATACCCGCTTCATGGGCCCTGACGAGTTCAAGGAGTTGCATATTGACACCACCGGTGAACTGACGGGGGTCGGCATCCAGCTCAGCTTCGATGAGGAAACCCAGCGGTTGACAGTGGTGGCCCCCATTGAGGATGGCCCCGCCGCCGCCGCTGGCGTCCAGACCAACGACCACATCGTAGGCATTGACGGCAAGGATGCCCGAGGGATGAGCTCGGAAGAGGCGGTGCAACTGATCCGCGGGCCCATTGGTTCTCTCATTACCCTCACCATTGAACGGGATGGGGAGAGCTTTGATGTGGTCATCATTCGCGACCGTATCAGCATCAACCCGATGGTGAGCCGGATCAATACAATCTCCGCGGGCACCCAGGTGGGCTACATCCGTCTCAAGCAGTTCAGCGCCAACGCCGCCACAGACATGTCCAAGGTGGTCAGAGACATGGAAGCCCAAGGCGTGGATGCCTACGTGCTGGACCTGCGGTTTAATCCCGGCGGCCTTCTGGAAGCCAGCGTGGCCATCAGCGATCAATGGCTGGAGGTTGGCGTTCCCATTGTGAGCATCCAGGGCGGACGCTCCAGGAGCACACGCTTCACGCGACAGGAGCCGCTCACGGACGACCCCCTGGTGGTTCTGGTCAATGGGGTCAGCGCCAGCGCCAGTGAGATTTTATCCGGCGCTATCCAGGACAACGGTCGCGGCAAGCTTGTGGGCGAGCAAACCTTTGGCAAGGGGCTGGTGCAGTCCGTGCGAGCGCTGTCAGATGGTTCCGGCATGACCGTGACCATCTCCAAATACCTGACCCCCAACGGTCGAGACATCCACAGAGAAGGGATCGAACCGGATGTGGAGTCTTCCCTGAGTGTTGAAGAACTGCGGGACCTGGGTGTGGATGGCTTGGGAACCAGGAAGGATCGCCAATACCGGGTGGCGGAAGGGATCGTCCTGCAAGCGCTGGCTCAATCGGGAGGGGGAGACGCCCGGGGTCTCTAAGGCAGGGTGGTCGCGGACTTCAGATTGCGGCGCCGACAGGTTGCATCAGGCCGCCGTCTGAGGAGTCATCGTCGTCGTCGTTGGGGAAACCGTTGGTGACGAAAAGCAGCGCCAGGGCAGCAACACCAATCAGTAAGGAGACGTTGATGGCAGTGAGATCGTCCAACGGGATTCAGGCGGTTACCGTAGTGTAACAGGACTTTTCCTTCCCCGTAGAAAATCAAGAATCCCGGGAGGAGGAAGCCCGTCAGGGAACCCCGCTAGCCCACCGCACGGCTGGCTGACGGCCAGGGCACCAGCCTCAGGGCAATGGCCTGAACTGCGGCCTGGGTGCGGTCACGGGCGCCCAGCTTGTCCAGCAACTGGCCCACATGGGTTTTCACGGTGCTGATCCCAAGGTGGAGTTTCTCACCAATTTCTCGATTGGAATATCCTTGAACAATCAGTTGCAGCACTTGTTGTTCTCGCGCCGTGAGCTTGTAGTCCCGCTGAGGACCACTGAAACCATGGGTGTTCCGTTGCCCCGTGGTGACAGCGGGATCCCTGTACCTGCCTCCACTCAGAACAACCCTCAATGCCTGAACGATGGCACCGGCGTCGGCTGAGTTGATGCCGAGGATGCCATCGCAGTAGGCCTCCGCAATCTCCCGGGTCAATTGAGAATCAAGAAGATTGCAGATCAATACAGCCTTGGGCGGCGTGGGCAGGCGTTTGGCTTGGGAGATGAGCGCAAGGGCGTCCCCCTCAACAACAAGAGGTTCAATGCAAACAAGCAGTTGAGGTTGCCTGGAGCGGATCAGGGCAAGGCCGTGGGTTGCGCAGGTGGACAACTCCAGGGCCAGTGGCTCGGGAAACAGGGCAACACTGATGATCGACACAAGGCCGAGGATGTCCTGGCGACCGCAGACCACCACCACGGATGCTCCGGGTTCGGCGGGCCAAGCGCGGTCCGGGACGGCGGAAGGCTCTTGGAGAGAGGGGCCGTATCGAGGCATTGGGTGGGGGTGATGGGTGCTTACTGAGAATAATAGATCAATAACCACCACTAAATGAGATTCAATAAGCTGCTATTTGCAAACGCCGTCAGCATGGCCTTTGTCGGCCCGGGGTCATGGTCCTGTCCCGAACCATCGGCCTGATCACCAGCCCGTATCGGCAGGTCTCGCCACCATGCCCACCATTCATCACCCATTACGTTGTCAGGAGGACCCTGCCGCCGCGCCACTCCTGCGCAGGCTTGTCTCCATGGCTTGGCGATTCAGGCAATCCAGGCTGAAGCGATATCCTTGCTGCCGCACCGTCTGAACCACACCACCTTCTCTCCCTAATCCTGCCTCCTCCAGCTTGCGCCGCAAGGTGAGCACCTGGGTATCCACGGAGCGGGGGCCGCCACTATGGGGCGGCCAGGCCATGCGCAACAACTCCTGGCGGCTGCGGGTGACGCCAGGGGGCATCAACAGCGCACAAAGCAGGGCGAACTCCCGTGGACTCAGTTCCACGGGGTGATCCCGAAGGGTGACCCGTCGCAGTAGCAGGTGGACATCCAGCGGTCCCACACTGACCCGTTCCTTCAGGCTGTTGGTGCGACGCAATAAGGCCCGACAGCGGGCGGCCAACTCTTCCAGGCCAAAGGGCTTGCATAAAACGTCGTCAGCGCCGCCATCCAGCAACTCCACGGAGGCCTCCGTGGCTGTGCGGGCCGTGAGAATCAACGCACGACAGCCCAGGGACGCCGCAAGACGCAAGCCCGTTGAATCCTCCAGAAGCTCTGTGGTCACCAGCAGATCGGGCTTTTCGTTGGCACAGATCTGCATGGCTTGATGGGCAGTGGACACACCTGCGGTCAAGTGGCCGTCTTGTCGCAAACGCTGGGCAAGCACAACCCGCAGTGCTGGATGGGCCTCCAACACAAGAATGCGGGTTGCCGGGGTCAGCGACGTGTGGTCAGTTGCGCCAAGGTTGGACTCCAAAGCAGGCTTGTGCAGATAGGGTTAAGCTATCCACAGAAAGGATTTGGCTGCTGCCCAGGCCCAGTTAAAATGAGGCCAGGATTGAACTTTGTAAAGAGACATTCACCAGCCCCGCCACCACCAGGACGCCCACCAACCGGAAAAACGCCAGGAACATGTCACCCGATATGTGATGACCCGTTAATCCTCCAGCCTCCCGCAACACCGATGACGGCCCTTCAAGATCCCGATGCCATCCGCCACTTCCAATCCCTCTGCGATGCGTGCCGCCATATGGCCATCCGTGGCTGCAATCCCTCAGAGTTGCGCCTCTACGCAGATGGCTATCTCCATTGTTTGTGCCGAAGCCAGCAATTGAATCCCATGGCGCAGCAGCGGTTGGAGGACCTGATCGGCCGCTGGATCCTGGATCCATCCAGCAGCATCTGGCCGGAAGGGCACAACCATGGCCTGCATCGCCTTCTCAGCTAGCCCTCACCCTCAATACCGCTTCAGCAGCGGGATTCAGGACGCCAGGGCCACCTCCATGGTTTCTCGGAGTTCACCGGAGTTGTACATCTCAATGAGAATGTCGCTGCCGCCAAGGAATTCACCCTTGAGATACACCTGAGGGATGGTTGGCCAGTCGGCATAGTCCTTGATTCCTTGGCGAATCTCCGGATCCGAGAGCACGTCAAATGTTTCGTAGGGGATGCCCAGGGCATTGAGCACCTGCACCACGTTGTTGGAGAATCCACACTGCGGCATGAGCTTGTTCCCCTTCATGAAGACAAAAACGGGGCTGCTGGCCACCAGGGCTTCAATGCGTTGCTTCAGGGCAGGATCCATGACAGTGAGAGGGTGGGAGAATGGGCGCCAGGGAGACCGGGGATCGAGTCTTGAGGGACTGTGCCCCATGCCATGTCCCTAGGCTAGGCTGGCGGCGCCGTTGTCAGGGCCAGGGCGTGAATGGCTTCGCTGGCAAACTGGTTCTTGAGTGCGCCATAGACAAGTTGATGCTGACGCACGCGGGGGAGACCGGCAAACGCTGCCGAGGTCACGGAGACCTGTAAGTGATCTCCAGAACCGGTGAGATCCTCAACGGCCACCTGGGCATCGGGAAGGGCTGCGCAGATGGCAGCCTCAACAGCGGCTGGAGTGACCATGGTCAGCAAGGCACACTTTAATCCTGGCCCGCATCCTAGCCGGGTCCCTGGTACACGGTTTCGGCAAAGCCCAACTCCACCAATTGCTGATAGGCCTGGGTGCCCAAGGGATTGGTGACCGTCATCAGCTTGATCACATCCACCAGCAGCGGAACCGCCACCTCAGGCTGTTGCAGGCGACGGTAGAGGGCGGCGAGACGAAGATTGGCTTCGGCTTGCAGCGTAATGGAACGGCGACCTTTGGTGTCCATTTCACGCGGCACCCGGGCATCGAGGCCACGAAAGGCCCCACTGAGGTCACGATAGAAACCCGCCAATGCCCGTGCT
This sequence comes from Synechococcus sp. SB0668_bin_13, assembly GCA_009836025.1. Classification (GTDB taxonomy): domain Bacteria; phylum Cyanobacteriota; class Cyanobacteriia; order PCC-6307; family Cyanobiaceae; genus Synechococcus_B. The sequence continues at coordinate 11,010 of VXWH01000044.1, forward strand.
GCGCTGCGGGCGTCGTCGTAGTGCTTGCGTGCTGTCTCCAGATCTCCCGCTGCGACGGCTTCATCCCCCTGGCTCAGGAGGCGTTCCACGGCGCCAGGGTTAAAGCTGGCCTCATCAGACTGGAGCACCTTGGCGGCTTCCGACAGATCTTGCTCCTGGGCAAAAGACCCATGGGCAAGCGGCAAGACCATGGCGACCGCCAAAGCCGTGAAGCAGCCAGCAGAAGATTGCCAGAGGTTATGCACCGGCAGGGGAGACAATGATGCAACCCATGGTACGGGATCAGGGGAAGCCGACTGTGATCGAACGCCGTCCTTCAGGACGGGGCTTGTATCCCTGGACAGCCTGGGGTCAGGCTGTGCTCCGGTTCCATGAGTTGGTGAAGATCCAGCAGGGTCTCATCCGTTCCCATATTGCCCGGCACACAGATCACGGGAAGACCGGCCTGTCCCAAGGGCGCGGCCGGTTGCACCAGCGAGATGCCCGGCATCACCTGACCACGTAGCGCCACGCGATCCAGGCCAAGCACACGGCGTAGCAGTGTGTCGCTGGTGCTTCCCCCTTTGCTGATCACGTAACCCAGGCTGGAGCACAGGGGGTCCAGCACCATCTCCTGGAGTTGGGCAACGGCCTCGGCCAGGGCCAGTTGTCCGGCCTCGTCACCCCGCAGGCGTTCGCCACGGCTGGTGTAGAGCGCCACGGTGCGGCGCTCCTGTTGCAGGGCATGCCCCAGCGCCGCGGCCAGGGATGGGGCCAGTTGGGCGGGGGCCAGCCCCTGCCGTAGACCCTCCAGGGGGATCTCCAGTCCTTTGACGGACGGGGCCGTGAGCAGTTTTGCCAGTTGGCGGTCAGCACCGGGCTGGTGGGAGCCCACCAGAATCACCCCCGGTTGAAGTCCCCATGCATCCCGCCGCCGCAGACCCGCCCAATCCCTGCCGGTCAGGATCTGGGGGCCAGGATCAACCAGAGCATCAATCAGGCTGGCGGCCCCCCAGCACAAGTCCTGATGCCCCTGTTGACGCCGTCGCTGCATCAACTGGCCAAAGCGGTGCAGGTGCTCCGGCTCGCTGGCATCCACGGTCACTACAGCGCCCTGGGGAAGGGACGCCAGACGGGTCAGGAGGCGGTTGCCGTCCTCCTGCCAGTGAAGTCTTGTGACCGTCGTTTGCGGAATGCGACCGCCGCTCTTCTGTTCCACCCATGCCGCCAGGCAACTGGTGCGATAGCCGAAGCGGCTGTCCCGGGCATAGCTGCTGAGGTGGACGGGCTGGCCATGGAGAAAGTGATGGCCGCCGACCGTGGTGCGGCCACCCGGTAGAAACGCCGGCAACACGAACAACACCGCAAAAGGTCCCAACTCCTGGCTGAGCACCTGTGCATCCAGCGGGAAATGGCTGCGCAAGGTGGAATCCCCCCGGCTCACCAACTGCCAATCCTCCAGATTCAACTGGCTCAACGCCTGGCGCAGGTTGCGACAGATGGACCGGAGACGAGCCTCCGCGTCCCGCCAGGGCAAAGCGCGGGTGTTGGCCAGGATGAAGAGGACATGGGCGGGGTGCTGGAGCCCTTCCACCAACGCTTCCACACGCCAACTTAACAAGAGTGGGCAACCGTGAACTGTCTGGGAGCCTGTGGGATCATCATCAATGACAATCAACTTGCTCATTGGTACTGGGGTCATTGGCGCTGGGACGTGAGAGGGGAACGGCCACAACCAGCCGCGGCTGGCTGCGGCCCACGTTGCAGGAGGTTCCTGATCTTCTGCGCCAATTCAACGTGGCCCGTCAGCCCTGGCGCCCTGCCGGGCTGGGGGGACATTTGCACTGGTGTCGGCCTGTGCCGTGGGACGGCCAGGTTGTCTCCGTTGCCGCCAACAACAGAATCCTCCGCCACAGCGTGGAAGATTTCACCGTTGAAGTGGAAGCAGGGCTTCCCCTGAGCTGGTTGCAGGCTGCCCTGGCGGAACAGGGGCAGTGGCTGGCGGTGGACCCTCCGCCAGCCGCCGGCCCGGGCACCATTGGCGGACTGGTGGCCCGTGGTCTCTCCGCTGGTCTGCGCCATCGCTATCTGGGCATCCGGGATCAACTCATCGGGGTGGGCTTTGTGCGTGCTGACGGCGTGACGGCCAAGGCAGGCGGCCGCGTGGTCAAGAACGTGGCCGGCTACGACCTCATGCGACTGCTCTGCGGCTCCTGGGGCTCCCTCGCGCTGCTGACCCGTCTGACCATGCGCACCTACCCCATGCCCTCCCAGCGGCGGCACCTGCTCCTTTGTGGCGCCCAGGAGACCATGCTCCAACTCCGCCAGTGGCTGCTGCGCTCCTGCCTCACCCCGGAGCGGATGGACTGGTGGAGTCCGGCCATGGCCAGACTCCTGGGTTGTGGAGGCGTTCTGGAGGGTGACCTGTGCCTGGTGGTGAGTCTGGGCAGCATTTCCCAGGACGCCATCGCGGCACAAGAGCAGGCTCTGGCCACACAACTGGGGGACTCCATCCAGATGCACCCCCTGGCCAACTGGCCGCAGGTGGCCTTGGGGCGGCCACCTGCGCCTGGCGAGTGGCTCTTGCATCTGGGCTGCCGCCCTGCATCCATGGCCCAACTCATGCTGGAGACCAGCCCCACGGGGTTGTGCTGGCAGGCTGGGCTCACCACCGGCCTGGGCTATGCCGTCGGCGCGCTCACCGTTGAGCAGGTGCTCCGTCTGCGAAACCGCCTCACCACCCATGGCGGGTTCCTGACGATCCTGGTGCAGCCGCCCGCCACCATCCCCTCCCCACTCCCGCCATGGCAGCGTCAGCCTGCTGCGGACGTGATGCTGGCCATCAAACACGCCCTGGACCCCTACGGCGTGGTGAGTGGCGGCGGTGTGCCAGGGGGCTGAGCAGGGGTTTGCGTGGGCGCCCGGGTCAACTCCAGGCTCCACCTGCGGGACAGGATGTCCAGCCACTTGATGGTGGTGGAATCGCCGTGCTGGCGAGCTTCCGCCAGCAATTGTTGAGCAGCCTCAAGGTCTCCATTGTCCTGGCGGAGCATGGCCTGGGCAATGAGGGGGCGTGGATCCGGCCTCCTGCGCTTCGAGCGGTCAATCATTTGCTCCAACAATTGGTCTGCGGCGCCGACCTTGCCCTGGGAACGGCGCACGTCCGCCAACAACAACCCATAGGGCACAGCATCAACGGTGCCCTGCGCTCCTGGGTTTCCTGGGCTCTGAACCCGTTGCCAAGCAGCTTCGGCGATGGCCTCTGCCCGTCCCGGCTCACCCCGTTCCAGCAGGATGCGGCAATAGAGCCGCAGAAGGGAGAGGTTGTCAGGGTTCACTGCAAGAAGACGTTGAGTCTGCTGTTCGGCAGCGGCCAGTTCGCCACTGGTCCGCAGCAACTCAGCCGCAAGCAGACCAAACTGCCAGCGTTGCGGATACTGCTGGCCCAGAGTTTGCAAGTGGTCATACGCGGCCTGCAGATCCCCTTGCTGAAGCTGGGTCGTGATGAACTCCAACAACAGATCCGGATCATCCGGCAAGCGGTCCAGCTTCTTCCGGAGATTGACAACCTTTTGTTGCCCGGCCGTGCTGGCGGCAGCGGTGGCCACCTCAGCGGGCGTGTCGCTGGCCACCCACCAACCCAGGGCAAACATACCGGCATAGCTTCCACCAAACAACACACCCCGAAGCAACAGAATGATGGCGCGTTGCACGGCAGGCGGGGAACAGTCTGGCAGGATTAAACTGTGTCACGGGGTAGAAATCCAGGCTGGGAATGAGAAAACAACCCATTGCACCGGTGACGGACCCTCTGCAATTCCGAGCCATCGGACTTGTGCGCGGCGCCTATAGCCCGGAAAGTCCGGACTGCTTGACAACCGGGGTGATCCATGCGATGGACCACACCCAACTGGAGGCTGTCCTTCTCGGCCGCATGATCCACTTGGTGCGACGGTACGTGGACCTGGACCAGCCCCATCTCTGGGTGTGCTACCCACGCAATCGTGATAAGGACAAGAGCAGGCTTCACCTGCAAGTGATGGGCATTTGGGAGCCCAGCCTGCTGGATCGCGCCGATGAGACGCCACAGAATGAGACGCCGCAAGACAACCCACGTTCACCGGAGGCTGTTGAGCCTGAGCCGCCTGACGGCTACTTTTCCGTGCGCGGCGAGTTGATGTTCACAGACCCCGAGACGCGGCAGTTGCTGGTCAAGATCCGCCAGCAGCCACGGGTCAATGCCACCAAACGCGCCCGCAGCTTCAAGCTGATGCTCCATGGGGTTGTGCCGCCCCGCGCTTTGCGCCACTTCCTCAGCCTGGACCTGAAGCGCCATGGGCAGAGTCTGCATGTGGAGCGCTACGACGTCATTCAGCCCATGGGGCGTGGACGAATGGGCAGGGGGCAGGGTGGACGCGGGAGGATGCCCAACAGCAGAAGGCCCATGGGCCGCCCCGCCGAATCGGGGATGTCTGTGCGCCCCAGCCGCCTGCGCCAGGGTGTTCGCTTCAAACCCGAGGCGTGATGGTTTGCCCCCTCTAGCCCTTAGCTCAGGCAGGCCATGGGATGGCGTTGCTCAAGCCCCAGAGCCTTGGCAACAGTCGGGTGGCAGACACAGCCGTCCGCAGTGTTCAAGCCCCCCAGGAGTTCCGGCTTTTCGGTGACCGCCTCCCGCAATCCGCTCCCGGCGATGGCCTGGATGTAGGGGAGGGTGACGCTCACCAGGGCCTGGGTGGCTGTGCGAGGAACGGCGCCAGGCATGTTGCCCACCGCATAGTGCCCCACACCGTGGACAGTGCGCACCGGGTCGGTGTGAACCGTCTCCCGGCTGGTGGCGATGCAGCCACCCTGATCGATGGCCACGTCCACAATGACCGAGCCGGGAGTCATCCGCTGTACCAAGTGCTCATCCACCAGCGTTGGGGCGCGGCCGCCGGGGGTCAGCACGGCGCCGATGAGCAGATCGGCCGTGGGCACCAGACGCTCAATGGTGGTCTGACTGCTCATCAAGCTCACCATCCGGCCGCAGCGTTCGGCCTCCAACTGGCGGAGTCGCGCCGGAGAGCGATCCAATAGAAACACCTCGGCATCCATGCCGGCGGCAATGCGGGCTGCGCTCCAGCCCACGGTGCCGGCCCCCAGGACCACCACCCGAGCCGGTGGGACTCCCGTGCAGCCGCCAATCAGGATCCCGCGACCCCCATGGGGTTTCTCCAGGAGATTGGCGCCCACCTGGGTGGCCAGCCGCCCGGCAATTTCGCTCATGGGGGACAACAGCGGCAGGCTGCCGTCTTCCATCTGAACGGTTTCATAGGCAACGGCAGTGACCTTTGCCGCCATCAAGGCTTGAGCCACCGCTGGATAGCCCGCCAGGTGCAGATAGGTGAAGAGCACCAGATCTTCACGCAGAAACCGGTACTCCTCGGGCTGGGGCTCTTTCACCTTGACCACCACGCTGGCTGACCAGGCGGCGGCGGCATCAACAAGGACCGCCCCAGCCGCGGCAAACTCCTCGTCCGCAAGGCCCGCTTCCTTTCCGGCACCCCGCTCCACCCATACCTCCAAGCCATGGCGGGTCAGTTCCCTGGCGGCATCCGGGGTCAGCGCCACGCGCCGCTCATCCCGCTTGACTTCCCGTGGAATGCCCACACTGGCAGTTGACGACATGGCCATGGCTTTCCAACACTGGTTTCAGCTTGGCGCGCCAGGACGGTTTTGGCCTGAAACATGTAACGGACTCCCGAACGTCCCTAGGGGGTAGCCCAGGGCCTCGCGTTCCCCTTGCCACGCCTGGGCCACCGCCGCCGCCAGCTTGCGGATGCGCATGATGGTGCGCTGTCGCTCCGTGACGGAGATCACGCCCCGGGCATCCAGCAGGTTGAAGCAGTGGCTGCATTTGAGCACCCAATCCAGGGCCGGGACAGCCAGGCCTTGCTCAGCCAGTTGACCGGCTTCCGCCTCGTAAAGCTGGAACAGCTGCAGAAGGCGCTGGGGATCACTGGCAAGAAAGTTGTAGCGGCACTGCTGCCGCTCCTGCTCCAGCCAGATCTGGCCATAGCGCAGGCGGTCGTTCCAGCGCAGGTCCCAAAGACTGTTCACCTCCTGCAGGTACATGGCCAACCGCTCCAGCCCATAGGTGATTTCCACGGAGACGGGACAGCAGTCCAGCCCACCGCATTGCTGGAAATAGGTGAACTGGGTGATCTCCATTCCGTCCAGCCACACCTCCCAACCCACGCCCCAGGCCCCCAGGGTGGGCGATTCCCAGTTGTCTTCCACAAAGCGAACGTCATGGCGCTCGCAGGCAATGCCCAGGGCCTCCAGGGAGCGCAAATAGGTTTCCTGGACACCGGCGGGAGAGGGTTTGATCAGCACCTGGTATTGGAAATAGTGCTGGGCCCGATTGGGGTTATCCCCATAGCGTCCGTCCCCGGGTCGCCGGCAGGGCTCTGGATAGGCCACGGCCCAGGGCTCCGGGCCCAGGGCCCGTAAAAAGGTGTGGGGGCTCATGGTGCCAGCGCCTTTTTCCGTGTCGTAGGGCTGGAGCAGGACGCAGCCCTGTTCTGCCCAGAAGCCGTTCAGGGTGGTGATGATCTGCTCGAAGGTGTGGGGGCTGGCCATGGCGCAAGGGGTCTCCAGGGGGACAACTTGAATGGATGTGACCACCATTGTCTCAAGCTGCGGGGGCCTGTAGACTGATGACAACCCTTACGAGCATTGAGCATGATTGGCCTGAGTCCGTTGGTGATGGATGCCGGAGGAGCGATTGCCTTCAGAGGTTCGTCAGCGCCGCCCCAGCGACAGGAAAACCAACTGAAGGGCTGGCTGGTCACAACCATGGCCTGGACCTTGGCGCTGTTGGAGCTGGCTGTGGCCGTCACGCTGGCCCTGAGCCAGGCTCTGCTGATTGCCATGGTCCTCATCGCCTCTCTTGAGCCTTCTTCCGGGCAAGGGGACCAGCCCAAGGTCTGAAAACGCACCAGCGGCAGGACAGCCGGCCCCGCCGCTGGTAAGCTGGCGACGGAATCATCCTTTTTCGTGCGCCAGGCTTTCATTGCGGGGAACTGGAAAATGCACATGACGTGTGCAGCCGCCCTGCGTTTTCTTGAAGATTTTCTCCCTCAGGTCACAGAAACCCCCACGGACCGGACCGTCATCCTGGTCCCGCCGTTTACGGCCCTGTCCAGCCTCAGCAGCGCCATGCACGGAGGCCGCATTCGTCTGGGTGCTCAGAACGTGCATTGGGACGGGGATGGGGCCTACACGGGTGAGATCTCTGCCCCCATGCTGACGGAACACGGGGTGCGCTACGTGATTGTGGGCCATAGCGAGCCGCGCAAGTATTGGTGTGAAACCGACGAGGCGGTCAACCGTCGGGCCCATGCGGCGCAAAAGGAAGGGTTAACCCCCATCCTCTGCATTGGAGAAAGCCTGGAGCAGCGCCAGGCCGGGGAAACGGACGCGGTGATTCACCACCAGGTGGATACCGGGCTGGACGGCCTGGAGCTGGACTCCCTGGTGGTGGCCTATGAACCCCTCTGGGCCATCGGGACAGGACAGACCTGTGACGCACAGGAAGCCAATCGCATCTGCGGGCTGATCCGCCAATGGTCAGGCAGTCCGGAGTTGACCATTCAGTATGGCGGTTCCGTAAAACCCGGCACCATTGACGAACTGATGCATCAGTCCCACATTGACGGGGTGCTTGTGGGCGGCGCCTCCCTCGACCCTGACGCCTTTGCCCGTATCGTCAACTATCAATCGTTTGCATGAACCGGCTGTTCTACCGAGTGAGGCGTTCTGCGACTTGTGGACGCTGGACGAAGCACGGGAGCGGGAGATCAAGCACATGCCCGTCCTGCTTCAGGACGACGACATCGACGACGACATCATAATAACCCCGGTTCCGGATAAGGGGAGCAGAGTTCCCGTGCCGTTGCTGCCCCGGTGGTATTTTGAAAGCCTTCACCCCAGTGGAGAAAGGTTGCCACGGGCTGGCGGCGTGTTCTAGGATGGACGGTGTGACTCTCTGCCCACTCTACGCTTGTGCTCCATATGAGAATCGTACCCCACCACCAGGCGCTGGCTCCCTCAGGGGCGAGGAGAGGCTTGAGCATAAACAACCTGAACCTGGGGCGAAGGGGCCAAGTAGAGATGCAAACAAACACGACAATCCCGCAGAACTGACCACGTTCCCTCAGTCTATCTGCTATTATAATTCCGTCAGACGGTCAGACGGTCAGACGGTCAGACGGTCAGACGGTCAGACGGTCAGAC